>NZ_JBXXJK010000004.1:0-495628 GCF_057628075.1 Blastococcus sp. OS1-29 | reverse complement strand
TGCGCCAGCTCGTTGTGCGGGCGGGTGGCGGCGGCGTCGGCCAGCACCGCATCCACCGCGGCCAGCTCCACCCCGGCAGCCGCGGCCGCGGCCCGGTGCTCGTCGCGGGCGACCGGCGCGATCGCGGCGACCGCCTCGGCGGTCACCCGCCCGGCGGCGAACGCCGCCGCCACGGCGGGCAGGTGGGCCAGCGCCCGCCCGGAGTGCACCAGCCGCCGCGCCGCGCCCTCCGAGAAACGGCCGTGCCCGCGCAGCCAGGCCTGCATCGTCTTCGCCCCGTCGTGCTCGGACGCCTGCGTCAGCTCCCCTTCCCGCACGGTGCGGGCCAGCTGCGCATCCAGCCGGTTCTTCGCGGTCAGCAGCGAGCGGGACCGCTCCAGCAGCTGCGGGCCGAACAGGCTGCTCAGGTCCTGGTCGGCCAGACGCTCGAGGGCGGACACGAGATCCGTCAGCGGGTCACCCGAACCGTTCGAACACATGTACGAATAATACCGGTCCCGCCGACCGTTCAACCCCAGAATCCCCAGATCAAAGGCTTGTCCACAGATGCGGGAACCCCCTTGCGCCTACGCGTCCATCCGGTGCAGGCATCGACCGGTCGTCGTCCCAACCCTGGGCACGCGGCGCCTGCGGCGCTAGCGTGCCGCCATCCTCGTTCCGACGAAGGGACAGACGTGCTGCGCAGGCTCGGTTTTCTCGCCGCGACGACCGTCGCTGCCGTGACGGTGGGCTTCTCCCTGACCGGCCCCGCCACCGCGGCCCCGCCGTCCCAGACGGGCGAGCACGACTGCCGGTCGACGGCGGTGTGCAACCCGGGTCAACACCTGGGCTGGGACCACCACCGCAACGTAGGAGGCTGACTGAGGTGAGGGCCACGCACCGCAGACTCGCTGTGCTCCTGACCGCCACGGCGATCGTGCTGGGCGGTGGCGTTGTCACAGCGGCCACGGCGAGCGCCGCCCCGAACGCCAACAGCCAGCACGGCCAGTGCACCAGCGCGGCCGCCGGCAAGCACCTGGGCTGGGCCAAGCAGGCGGACGGCGGCCGGAACATCGGGGGTACCTGCGAGGGGCCATCCTAGAGGCTCACCCCCCGGGGCAGCATGCGTTCGGAGCTTGCGTGCCCTCAGGGGATGATGAACGCATGACCCACGTGCTCGATCCCGACGCGCTGCCCGATGACGCGCGCGCGTTGACCGCACCCCTGCCGCCCTACGACGACGTCACCCGCTCCGACGCCGCCTTCCGTGCGTTCCTGCACGGTCTGCCCGGCGTCGACCAGGTCGGCGCGGAGCAGCGGGTCGCGATGCTGGGCACGCGGTCGATCAAGACGACGTCGAAGGCCTGGGCGATCGACACCGCCATCTCGATGGTCGACCTCACCACCCTCGAGGGGTCGGACACACCCGGCAAGGTGCGGTCCCTCGCCGCGAAGGCCCGCCGCCCCGATCCGGGCGACCCGACCACCCCTCAGGTCGCGGCCGTGTGCGTCTACGGCGACCTCGCCGGCGTCGCCCGGGAGGCGCTCGGGGACAGCGGCATCCACGTCGCAGCGGTCGCCACCGCCTTCCCGAGTGGACGGGCGAGCCGCGCGGTCAAGCTGGCCGACGTGAAGGACGCCGTCGCCAACGGCGCGGACGAGATCGACATGGTCATCGACCGCGGAGCCTTCCTGGCCGGGCGCTATCTCGACGTGTTCGAGGAGATCGTGGCCGTGAAGGAGGCCTGCGGGAGCGCGCACCTCAAGGTCATCCTCGAGACCGGCGAGCTGGTCACCCTCGACAACGTCCGGCGCGCGAGCTGGCTGGCGATGCTCGCCGGCGGCGACTTCATCAAGACCTCCACCGGCAAGATCTCTCCCGCGGCCACGCTCCCGGTCTGCCTGGTCATGCTCGAGGCGGTCCGCGACTTCCGCGCCGCGACCGGTACCCAGATCGGCGTGAAGCCCGCCGGTGGCATCCGGACGACGAAGGACGCCATGAAGCACCTCGTCCTGGTCAACGAGACCGCCGGGCCCGACTGGCTCTCCCCCGACTGGTTCCGCTTCGGCGCCTCCAGCCTGCTGAACGACCTCCTGCTCCAGCGGCAGAAGCTCCGCACCGGCCACTACTCCGGTCCCGACTACGTCACGGTGGACTGACCCCAGATGAGCAGCCCCTTCCAGTACGCCCCCGCGCCCGAGTCGCGCTCGATCGTCGACATCGCGCCGTCCTACGGCCTCTTCATCGACGGCGAGTTCGTCGACGGCACCGGCGAGCCGTTCAAGACGCTCAACCCGGCCACCGAGGAGGTCCTCACCGAGGTCTCCAGCGGCAGCGAGGCGGACGTCGACCGTGCTGTGGCCGCCGCCCGCCGAGCGTTCACCCGCGTCTGGGGCCCGATGCGCCCCGCCGACCGCGGCAAGTACCTGTTCCGCATCGCGCGCATCCTGCAGGAGCGCGCCCGCGAGTTCGCCGTCCTCGAGTCGCTGGACAACGGCAAGCCGATCCGGGAGTCGCGGGACGTCGACATCCCCCTCGCCGCGGCGCACTTCTTCTACCACGCCGGCTGGGCCGACAAGCTCGACTTCGCGGGCCTCGGGGCGAACCCCCGGCCGCTCGGCGTAGCCGGTCAGGTCATCCCGTGGAACTTCCCGATGCTGATGCTGGCGTGGAAGGTGGCGCCGGCGCTGGCGACCGGCAACACCGTCGTCCTCAAGCCGGCGGAGACCACCCCGCTGACGGCCCTGCTCTTCGCCGAGGTCTGCCGGCAGGCCGACCTCCCACCCGGCGTCGTCAACATCGTCACCGGTGCCGGCGAGACCGGCCGCGCCGTCGTCGAGCATCGGGACGTCGACAAGGTCGCCTTCACCGGATCCACGGACGTCGGCCGGTCGATCGCCCGCGCGGTCGCCGGCACCCGCAAGTCGCTGACCCTAGAGCTCGGCGGCAAGGCGGCGAACATCGTGTTCGACGACGCCCCGATCGACCAGGCCGTCGAGGGCATCGTTCAGGGCATCTTCTTCAACCAGGGCCACGTCTGCTGCGCCGGGTCGCGGCTGCTCGTGCAGGAGAACATCCACGACGAGGTCATCGCCTCGTTGCAGCGACGCATCGGCACCCTGCGCGTCGGCGACCCGCTGGACAAGAACACCGACATCGGCGCGATCAACTCCGCGGAGCAATTGGCCCGCATCAAGGAGCTGTCGGACTACGGCGAGGCGGAGGGGGCCAACCGCTGGCAGCCCGCCTGCGACCTGCCCGAGCGCGGCTACTGGTTCCCGCCGACGGTGTTCACCGACGTATCCCCCGCGCACCGCATCGCGCGCGAGGAGGTCTTCGGCCCGGTGCTGTCGGTGCTGACCTTTCGCACTCCTGACGAAGCCGTCGCCAAGGCGAACAACACGACCTTCGGCCTCTCGGCCGGCATCTGGACGGAGAAGGGCTCGCGGATCCTCAAGATCGCGAACCAGCTCCGCGCCGGCGTCGTGTGGGCCAACACGTTCAACAAGTTCGACCCGACGTCGCCCTTCGGCGGCTACAAGCAGTCCGGGTACGGCCGCGAGGGCGGCCGCCACGGGCTGACCGGCTACCTGAAGGGTGCAGCGCAGTGAGTGCCGACCGTCTCGCCGTCCGCAAGACCTACAAGCTCTACGTCAACGGCGCCTTCCCGCGCTCGGAGTCCGGCCGCAGCTACGAGGTCACCGACACCAAGGGGCACTTCCTGGCCAACGCCGCGTGGGCCTCGCGCAAGGACGCCCGGGACGCCGTGGTGGCGGCGCGGGGCGCCTTCGGGAAGTGGTCGGCGATGACCGCCTACAACCGCGGGCAGGTGCTCTACCGCGTGGCCGAGGTGATGGAGGGCCGGCACGTCCAGTTCTGCGAGGAGGTCGCCGCCGGCGAGGGCTTGTCGCAGTCGAAGGCCCGGGCCGCCGTGGACGCCGCGATCGACCGCTGGGTCTGGTACGCCGGGTGGACCGACAAGCTGGCCGCCGTCCTCGGTGGCGCCAACCCGGTCGCCGGCCCGTACTTCGACTTCTCGATGCCCGAGCCGACGGGTGTGGTCGCGGTCCTGGCGCCTCAGCAGTCGTCGCTGCTGGGGCTGGTCAGCGTGCTCGCGCCGGTGCTCGCCGGGGGGAACACTGCGGTCGTCGTGACGTCGAAGGAGCGCCCGCTGCCCGCCGTGACGCTCGGCGAGGTGCTGGCGACCAGCGACGTCCCCGGTGGCGTGGTCAACCTGCTCACCGGCGACTCGGCTGAGCTGGGGCCCTGGCTCGCCGAGCACGCGGACGTCGACGGAATCGACCTCACCGGCGCTCCCGCCGGCCGGGCGATGGAGTTCGAGCGGGAGGCGGCCGGCACGATCAAGCGCGTCGTCCGTCCGCCGGCGGCCGAGCCCGACTGGATGGCCGACCCCGGGCTCTCCCGGATGACGCCGTTCCTGGAGACGAAGACCGTCTGGCACCCGATCGGCGTCTGACCGACGACCGGCTGACTAGGGCATGTCTTCCACGTCCCGCGTCGAGTAGACGACATGCGTCGCGTTCGGCGACGCGTGCACCTCGATCGGCCGCAGCCGGAGGTTCGTGAGGCCGGCGAAGGGCGACTCGCCGCCGCCGAGGACGATCGGCGCGTGGTTGAGCATGATCTCGTCGATCACGCCCGCCTCGAAGCCCTGCCGGACCGCGCTCGCTCCCCCGGCGATGGTCACCGTGTCGTCCCCGGCCGCCTCGAGTGCGCGCTCCATCGCCTCGTCGAACCCGGTCACGAAGTGGAAGGTGGTGCCGCCTTCCATCTCGACCGGGTCGTGCGGGTAATGGGTGAGCACGAAGACCGGCGCATGGTAGGGCGGGTTCTCGCCCCACCAGCCGCGCCACATCTCGCCCCCGGCGGCGTCTGCCCACTCGCCACGGTCCGGGGCGTACATGTTGCGGCCCATCACGTAGGCGCCGCGCGGCGCAAGGAGCCGCGCGGTCATCGCGCGGTCGACGTCGTTGTCGCCCTGGCCGAAGTGCCAGAGGTGCAGGTCCTCGCCGAGAACGCCCAGCGGCTCCTCCCGGGTCTGGTGGGGTCCGGCGACGTATCCGTCGAGGGAGATGGACAGGTGCGCGGTGACCTTCGGCATGCGGGGCTGACTCCTGCCCGGCCCCGGACTCATCGGCCGGCGCCGGCTGAACGACACGTTCTGATCAACCCGGGGGCGCGGCGCCAGGGAGACCTGGCAGGGTGTCCCCGTGGCCAGGCCGAGCATCGTTCCCATCGCACTGACCCTCGACGACCGCACCGGGTACACCCTGTGGGCACCGCCGTGGGAGGAGGACGGCGAGGAGTGGCAGGCGTTCCTCGGCACCACCGAGGACGACATCGCGACGGTGCACCTGTTCCCCACGCCGTCCGCCCTCGCCGCGTACTGCAAGACGCACACCGACCACGACCTGGCCGACCACCCGGTCTGGCCGGTCGTGACCCAGCTCGACGCCGCGGACCTCACGCCTGACGACGACCACCGGTTCGACCTCGACGGCGTCTACGACATCGCGGCCGAGAACCCCGACCGGTGGGCGGTGGAAGAACTGGCGGCGACGATCGACATCGTCAGCCGCCTCGCCGAGTGCCTCGACACCACACCCGAGCCCGACGAGGAACTCGACGACGCCGACACCGAGGACCAGTTCGAGGCGGTCGCGGAGCTCGCCGCGAAGCCCGAGATCGGTTCCCTGGGCCTCGGCGTCGAGGCGTTCGTCGGCCGCTCCGGCGAGGACGCCTGGGTCGGCGTCGGTGGCGTGCTCGACGACCTCTGGGAGGACGTCGTCGAGGAGCTCTCCGAGCACTTCGACTGGACCGGGGCGGGCAGCGTCGACATCGACGACTACCCGGCCGCCTCGGAGGTCGAGGACGTCGACGCCGAGGACGTGCCCGAGGACGTGGTGACCGCCGAGGACGACCAGCCGGGCGTCCGGACGATCGCCCGCGGTGGCCGGATCTCCGCCTCCGCCGCCGAGGTGGCCGAGGCGGGCAAGTTCTGGGAGTCCGTCGGCATCCTGCCGGTGGAGATCGTGGTGCCGGAGGGCGCCGGGCTCACCCTGCGTTGCTACGTGGAGGACGTCGCCCGCTTCCTCGGCCGCAACGGCGAGGTGTTCCTCTTCGACACCCCCGCCGATCTCGCGCGGTTCGTGAAGGGCTCCGAGCAGCACGACCTCATGGAGATCGCCTCCTGGGCCGAGGTCGCCGACACCGACACCGCGCCGCTGCCGGCCGACCAGGACCGCTACGACCTCACCGAGCTGTCGGAGGTCCTGGGCGAGGTCGCGGACGGCGCGGCCGGACTCGTGCACCACAGCGCTTTCGTCCAGCCGGTCGAGGGCGTCCGCGACCTGGCCGAGTACGCGAAGCTGACCCGCGTCGAGGACCTGCTCTCCCCGAGCTCCCCGTTGGGCCGCGAGATCGCCCGCGGCGAGCGCGAGCCGGCCGCGACGCTCCTCGCCCAGGACGCCGCCGCGCTCCGCCCGCTGTGGGACGAGCTGGTGCGGGAGGTCAGCGGAGCCCTGGTCTTCCGCGACTGAAGAAACGACGAAGCGGCCGGCCCCGGGGTGACCCGGGACCGGCTGCTTCGTCGTTCAGCGCCCCGTCCAGAGGCTCGCCGCGAGCGTGCGAGCGGTGAGGAGGACGGGGTGCTTTCTCAGCTGGAGTAGCGCGACGGACGGCTGGGCCGCCCACCGGAGCGCGGGCCCCGGTCGCCGTAGGAACGCTCACCCGAACCGGACGGGCGGTCGCCGTACGAACGGCGCGGACCGCCACGGTGGCCGCCGGGACGGTCGCCGTCCCGACGCGGACGCCCGCCGGGCCCACCCGGGCCACGGCGCATGTCGCGCTGGGTTCGCTCCTTGGGCTCGACGTGCACGCCCTTGGCCACCAGGTCGGTGATCGCCTGGTCGCCGGGACGGATGCGGTCGATGGCGGGGTCCCCCACCTTGGCGGTGCGGAACCGGCGCTTGGCCTGGCCCACCTGGTCGGGCAGGAGCAGCGAGACGACGACACCGGCGGCACCGGCGCGGGCGGTGCGGCCCGAGCGGTGCAGGTAGGTCTTGGCGTCCGTCGGCGGGTCGTAGTGCAGGACCAGCGACACGTCGTCCACGTGGATGCCGCGGGCGGCGACGTCCGTGGCGACCAGAACCGGCGAACGGGCGTCGGTGAACTCCTCCAGCGCGCGCTTGCGCGCCGACTGCGGGAGCCCGCCGTGGATCGCCTCGGCCTTGATGCCGGCGGCCTTCAGGTTCTCGGCCAGCCGGTCCACACCCAGCTGGGTGCGCGCGAAGACGATCGTGCGGCCAGGCCGCGACGCCAGCTCGGTGGCGACCTGCAGCTTGTCGCGGAACGCGAGGCTGAACGCCAGGTGCTCGGCGGGCGGGGCGTCGTCGCCGGCGCGCTTGACCTCGTGCCGCGCCGGGTCCTTCAGGTAGCGGCGGACGAGCGAGTCGACCTCGCCGTCCAGCGTGGCCGAGAACAGCAGGCGCTGCGCGTCGGAGACGGTCTGGTCCAGCAGCTCCTTGACGACCGGGAGGAAGCCCAGGTCGGCCATGAAGTCGGCCTCGTCGAGGACCGTGATGACGACCTCGGCGAGGGTGGCCTCGCCCTGGTTGATCAGGTCCTGCAGGCGGCCGGGGGTCGCGATGATGACGTCGACCCCGCGGCGCAGCTGCTGGATCTGGCGGTACATGGGCGCGCCGCCGTAGACGGTCGCCAGCTGCACACCGGTGGCCTGGCCGAGGGGCGCCAGGTTGTCGTGCACCTGCTGGGCGAGCTCACGGGTGGGCACGAGCACCAGGCCACGCGGGGCGCGGCGACCCTGCTTGACCTCGGCGCCGATGCGGGCGAGCAGCGGCAGGCCGAAGGCCAGCGTCTTGCCCGAGCCCGTCGCGGCCTTGCCGAGCACGTCACGGCCGGCGAGCGCGTCCGGGAGTGCGGAGGTCTGGATGGCGAACGGGCGGTGGATGCCGCGCCGCTCGAGGGCGGTGACCAGCGGCTGGGGCAGACCCAGCTGGTGGAACGTCGGGCCCTCGGGGACCTCGACGGGAGTGGTGGGAACGGCGTCGTCGGCCGAGTTGGACTCGAACGAGACAGGGTGGACCACAGTCATGCGGGGTGGGGCTCCGTTACAGCTCGGAGCGCGGTCCCGTGGAATTGGAGGGCGCCGCAGGCGACGACCTCGCGGGAGATCAGCTGCGCCCAGGTGTGGAACGCGGGATCTGCACGGATGGCGCTCATGCCCGGACAAACCGTCCGGGAGGATGACCGGCCGATGTGCCGGTACGCCCAGGTTAGCAGCGAAGATCGCTCGGGGATTCCCCAGCACGAGGTGGCCGTGGTCACCCGACCCGGTCGGACGTCAGTCCCGCAGCGCCGCGTAGCCCGGGCGGACGAGGACGTCGAGCAGGTGCTTCCGGTCGGATTCCGGCAGGAACGCCGCCGCGAGCGCGCGCTCGGTGACCGTCTGGACGTCGTCCCAGGACCACCCGAACGTGGCCGCGACGTCGGTGAGCTCGCTGCTCGCCGACACCCCGCTCATCAGCCGGTTGTCGGTGTTCACGGTGACCGCGAAGCCCAGCCGGTGCAGGCGGTCGACGGGGTGCGCCGCCAGTGACGGGTAGGCGCCGGTCTGCACGTTGGACGACGGCGCGATCTCCAGCGTCACCTGCTCGTCGCGCACGCGGCGCGCGAGCGGGCCGAGCTCTCCCTCCGAAGGAACCTCGTCGGCGATCCGCACGCCGTGGCCGAGCCGCTCGGCGTGCGCACCGTCCAGGGCCGCGCGGATGCTCTCGATGCCGTCGGCCTCACCGGCGTGGACGGTGCGGTGCGCCCCGGCACCCACGAGCATCCCGATGGCCGACGGCAGCCGGTCCGGGGGGAAACCGATCTCCGGTCCGGCCAGGTCGAAGCCGACCACGCCGACGTCGCGGTAGCGGATCACCAGCCCGGCGACCTCGTCCCAGCGGTCGTTCTGCCGCATGGCGCACAACAGGGCACCGACCCGGATCGGCGTGCCGGCCTCGGCCGCCTCCCGGCCGCCCACCGAGAAGCCGTCGACCATCGCCTCCACGACGTCCTCGATGGCCAGACCCTGCGCCGTCGAGAGCTCCGGGGCGAACCGTACCTCGGCGTAGACGACGCCGTCGGCCGCGAGGTCCAGCGCGCACTCCCGGGCGACCCGGTGGATCGCGTCGGGGGTCTGCATGACCCCCACCGTGTGCGCGAACGTCTCCAGGTACTGCACGAGCGACCCGGAGTCGGCCGCCTGCCGGAACCAGGTGCCCAGCCGCTCGGGGTCCGCGGCAGGCAGCTCGCCGTAGCCGAACTCGTCGGCGAGTTCCAGCACCGTGCCGGGCCGCAGGCCGCCGTCCAGGTGATCGTGCAGCAGGACCTTGGGGGCGCGGCGGACGGAATCGGCGTTCAGCGGTGCGGGCACCGAGGAAACGTAACTCAGCCGGCGTCGCGGTCCTGCCAGCGGAAGGTGGCGACACAGAGGAGCAGCCCGACGACACACCAGACGCCGAGGACCAGCGCCACGCGGCCCAGCTCCCAGGAGCCGGCCGGTTCCTGCCGCGCCATGACCTCGGGGAGGAAGACCGAGCGCAGACCCTGCGCCATCCACTTCAGCGGGAAGAGGGAGGCGATCGTCTGCATCCAGACCGGCACCTGGCTGAACTGGAAGAAGACGCCGGAGATGAACTGCAGGACCAGCGCGATGGGCGTGATCATCGCCGACGCCGACCGGCCGTTCTTCGCGAGGCTGGAGACGGAGATGCCCAGCAGCGTGCACGCCGCCGAACCCAGCGCCGCGACCCACACGAAGGTGACCCAGTCGCTGCCCGACGGCAGGTCGATGCCGTAGGCGAAGACGCCGACCGCGAGCAGGATCACGATGATCAGCACGGTGACGGCGAGGACCTGGACGATCTTGCCGACGAAGTACGCGCTCTTCGGCATCGGCGTGCCGACCAGGCTCTTCAGCGTCCCGTCCGAGCGTTCGGTCGCGATGCTGATCGCCATGTTCTGCAGGCTGGCGCCGAGGATGCCCGCGGCGATGATCCCGGCCATGAAGTACTGGGTGAAGGTGACGCCGGCGCCGAGGTCGTAGTTCAGCACCGCGCCGAACACGGTCAGCAGGATCACCGGGAACAGCAGGGTGAAGACCACGGACTCCCGCTGACGGAAGAACTCCTTGAGCTCCACTCCCCCACGGATGCGGTAGACCGAGGCCACGGACGGGAGCGCGACGTCGGTCCGGGTCGTCGTCGTGGTGGTCATCGCGACTGTCCGATCATCGACAGGTACACGTCCTCGAGGGTCGGCCGGGTCACGGCCAGCTCCGGGATCTCGCCGGGGAAGCGGCCGGCCAGTTCGCGCAGGAACGCCGTGGGGGTGGCGGTCGCCTCGGTGCGGCGGGTGCCGTTCTCGGTCCAGCTGACGACGGCGGGTGCGGTCTCCCGGCCACCGAGGGCCGAGGGGACGGCGACCTCGACCAGGCGCCCGCGGGCGATGACACCGACGCGGTCGGCGAGCGCCTCGGCCTCGTCGAGGTAGTGGGTGGTGAGCAGCATCGTCGTCCCCAGGTCGCGCAAGGACCGGATCAGCGACCAGAACTGGCGGCGGGCCTCGGGGTCGAAGCCGGTGGTCGGCTCGTCGAGGAACAGCAGGGTCGGGCCGCCGATGATGCCGAGGGCGACGTCCAGCCGCCGGCGCTGCCCACCGGAGAGCGACTTGCCCCGGGACTTCGCCTTCTCGGCCAGGCCGACCAGCTCCAGCACCTCGTCGGGATCCCGCGGGTCCGGGTAGTAGGCGGCCTGCGCCTGCAACATCTCCCGGCAGGTGAGCTGGCTGTCACCGGCCCCCGACTGCAGCACGATGCCCAGCTGCGCCTTCCACCGCCGTGCGCCGTCCGCCGGGTCCGCGCCGAGCACCCGCACCTGGCCGGCGTCGCGCGCGCGGTAGCCCTCGCAGATCTCGACCGTCGTCGTCTTGCCGGCGCCGTTGGGGCCGAGCAGCGCGAAGATCTCACCGCGCCTGATGTCGAGGTCGAGCCCGTCGACGGCGACGAACTCGCCGTACCGCTTTCCCAGGCCGCGGATCGAGATGGCGGCGTCGGGGTCGAGTGGAGCACCGGCGAGCGGCCCACCGCGAACTGCGGGGGCCGTGGAAGTCGACGTCACGAGGGCACAGTCTCCTCCCTGACCCTGAGTGTGCCGCGTCACTCCTGCGTGATGCGGTCCAGGATCAGCGGAAGGGGCCGGTCGTCGGTGTCGACGCCGATCGCGTCCTCCAGTGCCTCCAGCGCCCGCGGGATGCGGTCGGCGTCGTCGGTCTGCAGCTCCAGCAGCGGCTGACCGGCGGTCACCTGCTCCCCCACGCCGGCACGCCAGACGACGCCGGCCGCCGCCGACACCGGGTCCTCCTTGCGCGCCCGCCCGGCACCGAGCCGCCAGGCGGCCACGCCGAGGGCGAAGGCGTCGAGGCGGGTCAGCGTGCCGGTCGCCGGCGCCGTGACCACGTGGGTCTCGGCCGGCGTCGGCAGCGCCGCGTCGGGGTCTCCGCCCTGCGCGGCGATCATGCGCCGCCAGACGTCCATGGCACGCCCGTCGACCAGGGCATCGGCGGGATCGACGTCCGGACGTCCGGCCCCCGCGAGCATCTCGCGGGCCAGCGCCAGGGTCAGTTCGACGACGTCGGCCGGCCCTCCGCCGGCCAGCACCTCGACGGACTCGGCGACCTCGACGGCGTTGCCCGCCGCGCGGCCCAGCGGCCTGTCCATCGCCGTCACCAGGGCGACCGTGCGCACCCCGGCGGCCTCGCCGAGCCCGACCATGGTGCGCGCCAGCTCGCGGGAGGCCTCGGGATCCTTCATGAAGGCCCCGGAGCCGGTCTTCACGTCCAGGACCAGCGCGTCGGCGCCCTCGGCGATCTTCTTGCTCATGATGGAGCTCGCGATCAGCGGGATCGACTCGACCGTGCCGGTGACGTCGCGCAGGGCGTAGAGCTTCTTGTCCGCCGGCGCCAGGTCGTTGCCGGCCGCGCAGATCACGGCACCCACCTCGCGCAGCTGCCGGAGGTAGGCCTCCTCGTGCACGTCGGCCCGCCAGCCGGGGATCGCCTCCAGTTTGTCCAGCGTGCCGCCGGTGTGGCCCAGACCCCGGCCGGACAGCTGCGGCACCGCCACTCCGCACGCCGCCACGAGAGGCGCGAGCGGAAGGGTGATCTTGTCGCCGACGCCACCGGTGGAGTGCTTGTCGGCGGTCGGCCGGCCCAGCGAGGAGAGGTCCTTGCGCTCGCCGGAGTCGATCATCGCCTGGGTCCAGACGGCGAGCTCCTCGGCCGACATCCCGCGGAAGAACACCGCCATCAGCAGGGCGCTCATCTGCTCGTCCGGGACCACGCCGCGGGTGTAGGCGTCGATCACCCAGCGGATCTGGTCGGCCGAGAGCGTGCCGCCGTCCCGCTTGGTCCGGAGGACGTCGATCGCGTCCACTACGCGCCCCGCTCGGCGGCAGCGACCAGGTCCTCGGGGCCGAACGCGTCCGGCAGGACGTCCCGCATCGGCACGATGCCCAGCGACACCGTCTCGATGAGCATGTCCGCCCCACCGTGCTCCCACAGCAGCTGCCGGCAGCGCCCGCAGGGCATCAGCGGCTGCCCGTCGCCGCCGACGCACGCCACCGCGACCAGCCGGCCGCCGCCGGTGCGCGCGAGGTCGCTGACCATGCCGCACTCGGCGCACAGGCCCAGCCCGTAGGAGGCGTTCTCGACGTTGCAGCCGGTCACCAGCCGTCCGTCGTCTACCAGGCCGGCAACACCCACCGGGAACTTCGAGTAGGGCGCGTAGGCGTGCGTCATCGCCTCCCGGGCCGCCGTGCGCAGCGCGGCCCAGTCGATCGGTTCGCTCACTAGTGCTCTCCTCGTCGGTAGACCAGCCCGTCGGCCTTTGGCATGCGCAGCCGTTGCGTGGCGAGGGACAGCACCAGGAGCGTGGTCAGGTGGGGGGTGAAGGACACGATGCCCGGGGGCAGCTGGTCGATGAGCAGGAAGCCGACCAGCGCGGCGGCGGCCACCACCGCGGAGAGCACCGCCTGCACCAGCCGGCGCTGGACCGCCTTCCAGATCGCGACCGCGACCAGGATCAGGGCGACGAGCAGCAGCAGGGCCACGACCGCACTCCGGCTGCGCAACTGCAGGGCGTCGGAGAAGCCGAACAGGGCCGCGCCGGCCGCCAGCCCGCCCGGACGCCAGTTGCCGAAGATCAGCGCCGCCAGACCGATGAAGCCACGTCCCCCGGTCTGGTTCTCGCGGTAGATGCCGGCGATGAAGACCAGGAAGACACCGCCCATGCCCGCGAGCGCCCCGGAGATGATCACCGCGATGTACTTCATCCGGTAGACCCGGACGCCGAGGGAGTCGGCCGCGGCCGGGTTCTCGCCGCAGGCGCGCAGGCGCAGGCCGAAGGCCGTGCGCCACAGCAAGAAGTAGGTCGCCGGGATGAGCAGCACGGCCAGCAGGGTGAGGACGCCGACCCCCTGCGTGACGCCCCGCAGGACGCCGGCGAGGTCGCTGAGCAGGAACCAGTGGCGGGCCTCGAGGTCGCCGAGGAGATCCGGACCGGAGGAGAGCACCGGCAGCGACAGCGACGGCGGCTTGCTCGACAGCGCGGGTGACTGCGTGACGCCGCCACCGGCCGGGTTGTCGGTGTAGAGCAGCTCGGAGAGGAACCGGGCCACTCCGGCGGCAAGGATGTTGATGGCGACGCCGGAGACCACGTGGTCGACCCCGAAGGTGACCGTGGCGACCGCGTGCAGGAGGCCGCCGAGGGCGCCGAACACCAGGCCACCGGCGAGCGCGGCGCCCCAGCCCCACTGGTAGCCGGCCCAGCCGGCACCCCAGGTGCCGAGGATCATCATGCCCTCGAGGCCGATGTTGACGACGCCGGCCCGCTCGGAGAAGAGACCGCCGAGGGCGGCCAGGCCGATCGGCACGGCCAGCAGCAGCGCAGCGGACATCGTCGAGGACGACGTGAGCGCGTCCTGGCCGCTGATGAGGCGGACCACCGACAGCAGCACCAGCACCCCGGCCAGGATCCACAGCGCCCCCCGGGACCGGCCCCCGCCGGTGAGCAGGTGGGTGATCGGCCCGCGGCCGGGTTGCGTGGCGGGCGTCGTCAGGACCGTGCTCATGCCTGCACCTCCTGGCGCTCGTCGACGGGCCCACCGGCCGGCGGCGTCCCACCGGGACCGGCGCCGGCGGCGGGCTCGACCCTGCTGCGCTCGGCGGACCGCCGGGCGACGCGCTTGGCGACCTCGTTGGAGACGACCACGGCCAGCACGATCGTGCCCTGGATGATCGTGACCACCGACGCGGGGAAGTCGGCGATCTGCAGGGGCACGAGGGCACGGTCGAGGAACGCGAACAGCAGCGCCGCCAGCGCGATGCCACCCGGCTTGTTGCGCCCGAGCAGCGCCACCGCGATCCCGAGGAAGCCCAGGCCGGCGGTGAAGTTGGTGGTGTAGGCGTGGGTGCTGCCGAGCAGGTCGGGCAGCCCGATGAGCCCGGCGACGGCGCCGGACAGCAGCATGGTCTTGACGACCATGCCGCGGGCGTCGACCCCGCTCGCGCTGGCCGCCGACGGCGACAGCCCGCTGGCGCGCAGGTCGAAGCCGAAGCGGGTGCGGTTCAGGAGCACCGAGACTGCGATCCCGACGATCGCCGCGATGATCAGGAAGCCGTAGAGCTGGCGCGGGGGGTTGGCCAGCCCGAACAGGTCGAAGATGCTGTTGAGGCCGGGCACCCAGCCGGACTCGGGGATGTCCGCGGTGCCCACGATCTGGCTCCCCGGCGGGCTCCCCCGGAAGGGCCCGGTGAGCAGGTACGAAGCCAGCCCCAGGGCGACGAAGTTCAGCATGATCGAGCTGATCACCTCGCTGACGCCCCGGGTCACCTTCAGCACGGCCACCAGCCCGGCCCAGAAGGCCGCCACGAGCATCGCGACGGCGACGATCAGGACGACGTGCAACGGGCCCGGCAGGCTGACGGCGGCACCGGCCGCGGCGGCGATGATGGTGGCCAGGCGGTACTGGCCCTCGACCCCGATGTTGAACAGCCCCATGCGGAAGGCGATGGCCACGGCCAGCCCGGCCAGGAAGAGCGGGATCGCCCGGTCGAGGATGACGACGAGCGCGGTGATCTGCTGGCTCGGGGTCTCGCCGAAGTCGACCATCACCTCGAAGACGCGGAACGGGTTGACCTGCAGCGCGGCCATGACCGCCGAGGAGATGACCACGGCGACGACGACGGCGAGCACGGGCGCGAGCAGGGCCGGTCCCAGCCGCCGGACGGCGTTCACGCGGCACCTGCCGTTCCGAGCGCGCCGGTCATGTGCCCGCCGAGCTGTTCGGGCGTGACCGTGCCCGGGTCGAGCGTCGCGACAAGCCGGCCCCGCAGCATGACGTGCAGCGTGTCGGACAGCCCGATCAGCTCGTCCAGGTCGGCGGAGATGAGCAGGATGGCCATCCCTTCGGCACGGGCGTCCTTGAGCAGCTCCCAGATCGCCGCCTGCGCGCCGATGTCGACGCCGCGGGTCGGATGAGCCGCGATGAGCACACGGGGCCCGGACTCCATCTCGCGGCCGACGATCAGCTTCTGCTGGTTGCCGCCGGAGAGGGCGACGGCGAGCGTGTCCGGTCCGGGGGCCCGCACGTCGTAGTCCTTCATCACCCGCTCGGTGTCGGCGCGGGCGGCCTTGCGGTCGATGAACCAGCCCTTCGCGGCCGGTGGACGGGTCTGGTGGCCGAGGATCCGGTTCTCCCAGAGGCTCGCCTCGAGGAGCATGCCCTGGCGGTGCCGGTCCTCGGGGATGAAGCCGATGCCCGCCTCCCGGCGGGCCCGCGTGCTCCACGCGCTGATGTCCTCGTCGCCGAGCCGGACGGTCCCGGCGGCCAGCGGCCGCAGGCCCATGATCGCGTCGACGAGTTCGGCCTGACCGTTGCCCTCGACGCCCGCGATGCCCACGACCTCGCCCTCGCGGACGACGAGGCTCACGTCGTCGACGGCCGCCCGGCCACCCGTGGTCGGCACCGTCACCCTCTGCAGCTCCAGCACGGAGGTCGTGCGGACGGTGGAGGTGCGGGTCTCGGGCGAGGGCAGCTCGGAGCCGACCATCATCTCGGCCAGCTGGCGCACGGTCGTCGTCTTCGGGTCGGCCTCGCCGACGGTCGTGCCGCGGCGGATGACGGTGATCGCGTCGGCGACCTTGCGCACCTCGTCCAGCTTGTGCGAGATGAAGATGACGGTCAGGCCCTCGCGCTTGAGCTCGGTCAGGTTGCCGAACAGCTCGTCGACCTCGTGGGGCACCAGGACGGCGGTGGGCTCGTCGAGGATCAGGATGCGGGCGTCGCGGTAGAGCACCTTGGCGATCTCGACGCGCTGCCGGTCGCCGACGCCGAGTTCCTCGACCAGGACGTCGGGCTCGAGGTCGAGCGCGTACCGGTCGGAGATCTCCAGGATCCGACGACGTGCCTCGCCACGGTCCAGGCGGCCGCCCTTGGTCGGCTCGCTGCCGAGGACGATGTTCTCGAGGACGGTGAAGTTGTCGGCCAGCATGAAGTGCTGGTGCACCATGCCGATCCCGGCGGCGATGGCGTCGGCCGGGCTGCGGAAGCTCACCTCGCGGCCGTCGATGGAGATGGTGCCCTCGTCGGGCCGGTGCTCGCCGTACAGCGTCTTCATCAGGGTGGACTTGCCCGCCCCGTTCTCCCCGACGATCGCGTGCACCTCGCCGCGGGCCACCCGGAGCTCGACGTCACGGTTGGCCACCACTCCCGGGAACCGCTTCGTGATGCCGTGCAGTTCCACCGCGTACGGCACGCCTCCTGCCGGTGCAGGCATGTGTGGCCCTCTCCCTCGGCCGCGGGTGTGCGCGGCGCGTCTGAACTCTGTGCCGGTCCGTGCGGGGTCGTCCGCAGGCTCCGTCGCATGATGTCGTACCGGGGCGACTCTCCGGGAGCCCGCACCCGGGTGGGTGTACCGGAACACGAGGGCGGGCCCGGGCACAGAGTGCTGCCCGGGCCCGCCCCGTGGTGCGCGATCCGACGTCGGGCCGTCGCGGCGACCCCCCGTCAGCTCATCACGGCTGGGTCGGAACCTTGATGTCGCCGTCGATGATCTTCTTCTTGTAGTCGTCGATCTTGCTCTTGATGTCGTCGATGAAGCCACCGCTGGTGGCGAGGCCGACGCCGTCGGTCGAGAGGTCGTTGACGACGTCCTTGCCGCCCTGGACCTTTCCGTTGACGAAGCTGTCGATGTACGCCTGGACGGCGTTGTCGACCCGCTTGAGCATCGACGTCATGATCACGGCCTGGAGGGCCGGGTCGTCGACGGTGTTGTACTGGTCGGAGTCGACACCGATCGCCCGCTTGTTCGCGGCGGCGGCCGCCTGGAAAACGCCGAGGCCGGAGCCACCGGCGGCGTGGTAGACGATGTCGGCGCCGGCGTCGTACATGCCCTTCGCCACGATCTGGCCCTTCGCCGGGTCGTTGAACCCGGAGAAGTCACCCTCGGGCGAGATGTACTGGCGGTCGATCTGGATGTCCGGCTTCACGGCCTTGGCGCCCGCGACGTAACCGGCCTCGAACTTGTGGATCAGCTGGGTGTCCACGCCGCCGACGAAGCCGATGTGGCCGGTCGTCGACTTGAGCGCGGCCGCGACGCCCGCGAGGAAGGACCCCTCGTTCTCGGCGAACAGCAGACCGGTCAGGTTCTTCAGGCCGGCCTGGGCCACCGACGAGTCGATGATCGCGAAGCTCGTGTCGGGGTACTGCTTCGCCACCGCGGCCACGTCCTCGCCGTAGGCGAAACCGACGGCGATGATCGGGTTGTAGCCGCCGTCGGCGAGCTGGGTCAGCAGCTCGGCGCGGTTGGAGGCGTCGGAGTTGGGGCTCAGCTCGGAGACCTTGGCGCCGTGGTCCTTGATCGCGGCCTCGACGCCCGCGTAGGCGGAGTCGTTGAAGGAGCGGTCACCGCGGCCGCCGGTGTCGTAGGCGAGACCGATCTTGAGGTCACCACCGCCGGAGCTGCTGTTGCCGCCGGCGCTCCCGCTCTTCTCGTCGCTGGCACAGGCCGCGAGGGCCATGCTGCCGGCCAGCAGCAACGCCGCGGCCTTCGTCATCCGCGCTGCGCGCAAGACGATCTCCTCTCTGGGGGGACGACCACCTGGGTTCGAGGCACGTCCCGTTGGGTGCAAGGGATCCGCTGCCGTTCTGCCGCACGTGGTCGGCCGAAGATGGCTTAGGACTGAGGAACGTTAGCGTCGTGACGGCGGGTCGCCCCCGGCCGGAACCCATCTGAGACCCGATCGTTGCGAACGCTCCCGCCGGGACTCGGCTGCTCATCGCTGCGTCCGCGCGCCTACCGTGCCTGCATGCGGTGGTCACGGAGGGGTGCACGTCGGGCCGTCGCCGCACTCGTCGCCGGGCTCTGTGCGGTCCTGCTGACCGTCGGCCCGGCCGCGGCGGACGACGCCCGGCCCACCGCCGACCCGTCCGCGCCTACCCCCACCTCGCCGTACCCGGTCCGACCGCCGCAGGGTCACGGGCCAGGCGGCGGAACCGTCGGCGGACCTGAGCTCGGGACCCGGGGCCTGGTCGTCGCCGACGGCGCACCGACGCTGCCCGCGGGGATCCCCGCCGCCGGCTTCCTGGTGGCCGATGCCGGCACCGGCGAGGTCCTGGCCGCCCGCGACCCGCACGGCCGTTACTACCCGGCGAGCACGCTGAAGACCCTGACCCTGCTCACGCTCCACCCGCTGCTGGACCCCGCGCGGGTCGTGGTGGGCACTGCGGAGGACGCGAACATCGAGGGCAGCCGGGTCGGCCTGGTCGAGGGCGGGCAGTACCCGGTGTCGCTGCTCTTCCAGGCGCTGATCCTGCAGTCGGGCAACGATGCGGCCAACGCGCTGGCCCGTGCCGCGGGCGGGGTCGACGTCACGGTCGCGGCGATGAACGAGACCGCCCGCGCCATCGGCGCCTACGACACGGTCGCGGGGACGCCGTCCGGGCTCGACATGGCGGGCCAGTCGACATCCCCCTACGACCTGGCGTTGATCTTCCGCGCCCTGATCTCCGATCCGGGCACCGCGGCGGTCCTCGCGACCCCGACCGCGCAGATGCCCGCGGTCGAGGGCCGCTCCCCCGGCTTCCAGATCCAGAGCCAGAACCCGCTGCTGGCGACCTACCCGGGCGACCTCGGCGGGAAGACCGGCTTCACCGACGCCGCACGGCACACGTTCGTGACCGCGGCCACCCGCAACGGCCGCACGCTGGTGGTCAGCCTCATGGACACCGAGAACAAGCCGCTGCTGGGGCCGCAGCAGGCGGCGTTGCTCCTGGACTGGGGCTTCGCGCTCCCGGCCGGCACGAGAGGGGTGGGGCGCCTCGTCTCGCCGGGCGAGGTCGCCGCCGCGCCGTCGGCGTCGGCGAGCCCCACCCGTCCCGCGCCGCGCCGCTTGACGGCCGCCGTCCGGGTTGGGACCGGGACCACGTTCCCGGTCGTGCCGGTCACGCTGGGGGGCACGGCGCTGCTGATCGTCGTCGCCACGGTCACTAGTCGCCGTAGCGCCGTCCGTACCGCCCCGTCGCCCGGCCCTGCGGGCCAGGCGGTCAGGCGGCCGCCGGGACGACGTCCGGCCGGGGCTCCGGAGACTCCGCCGCCACCGCCGGCAGGGTTGCCGTCCACGCCGCCGTGAAGAACGCGAAGCGGGCGACCAGGTTGATCCAGACCAGCAGTCCGACGGCCCCGCCGAACGCCGACGCCGTGACGCTGCCCGAGATCAGCGACAGGTAGTAGCCGCCGATCAGCTTCAGGATCTCGAACCCGACCGCGCCGAAGAGAGCGCCCGGCAGCAGCCGCCTCAGCGGGTGCGAGATCGACGGGACGACGCGCAGCAGCCACAGGAAGATCACCACGTCGCTCACCAGTGCCAGTGCGAGGCCGACGAACCAGGTCAGCACGCCGTAGCCGGTCTCGTCGGCCAGACCCACCAGGTGCAGCACCCACGAGGTCGCCTGGGTGACCCCGCCGGTCAGCCCCAGGCCCGCCAGCCCGACGGCGCCGAGGACCACGAGCGCGAGAACGTCCTGCACGTTGTCCCGGAGCATGTCCGGGGGGTCGACGTGGCCCTTCCAGATGCGCTCCATGCCGACCCGGAGCTTGTCCATCGTCCGCAGCCCCGCGTACAGGAAGCCGGCGAGCCCGATCAGGCCGGTGACACCCGCACCGTCGACCGCGTCGGTGAGCTGCCGCACGAGCTGCCGCCCCACCGTGCCGGGAAAGGTCTGCCGGATCGCGTCGAAGAGCTCCTGCTGGAGCAGGGCGTCACCTGCGAGCACCAGCCCGATGATCGAGGCGACCAGCAGCAGCACCGGGAACAGTGAGAGAAAGGCGAAGTAGGTGACCCCGGCCGACATGAGGTCGCCCTGGGTCCGCTCGTAGCGTCCGCCGGCGCGGGCCAGGTGGTCGAACCACGGATGACGGCGCCGCTGCTCCGCGATGCCCCACTCCACGCGGGCGTAGAGCCGGGTCAGCAGGGGCTGACGTCCGGGCCCGTCCGAGGAACTCACCGTCCGAGTCTGCGGCTTCGCCGCGCGGTGCGCCTCGTTACCGGGGCGGTCCGGTCAGCCGGTACTCGCGGGCGACCGCCCAGGCCCCGCTCGGGGTCTGCTCGAACTCGGTGAACGCCTCCACGGGGAAGGCCGCTGAGAGGTCGGCCAGCCCGTTGTAGGCGAACTCGAGCATCTCGGCCGGCACGTCGTGGGCGACCGTGACGTGCGGGTGGTACGGGAAGGACAGCGGCCGGGCCAGCGGCCCGCTGCGGACGTCGGTGGCGAGGAGCTCGCAGTTGCCGATGCCCTTGGCCACCGTCACGAAGACCACCTCCGACACCGGCGAGAAGGTGCCCGTGCCCGACAGGTGCATCTCGAAGGGCGGGTGGTCGCGGGCGACCTCGGCGAGGTGGGCGCTGATCGCGGGCCGGTCGGCCACCGCGACCTCGGTCGGCGGCAGCAACGTCACGTGCGGCGGCACGAGGTTGGCCTGCGGGTCGCCCACCTTGGCCCGCCAGTCGACCAGCAGCTGCGCCCACGGCTCGGGGATGGGGACGACGATGCCGAGCACGGTGTGCTGCTCCACGGCCCGGCTGCGGGGTACGAACGTGTCGTCGTTCATGCGCCCGCCCCCGCCGCCGGGGGCAGGAACCCGACCCGCTCGTACGCCTGGGCCACCGTCGCACCGGCGACCTCGCGGGCCCGGGCGGCACCTGCGGCGAGCACGCGCTCGAGCTCGGCGGGGTCGCCCAGGAGCTCCTGGGTGCGGGCCCGCACGGGGGTGACGAAGTCGGTGACCACCTCGGCGAGCTCCTTCTTCAGGTCCCCGTACCCGCGGCCGGCGAAGGAGTCCTCGAGCTCGGGGATGCTGCGCCCCGACAACGCGCTGTGGATGGTCAGCAGGTTGCTGACCCCGGCCTTGGTCTCCGGGTCGTAGACGACCTCGCGGCCGGTGTCAGTGACCGCGGAGCGGATCTTCTTCGCTGTCACGGCCGGGTCGTCGAGCAGGTTGACGCAGCCGGCGGGCGGCAGGCTCTTGCTCATCTTCTTGTCCGGCGACTGCAGGTCCATGACGCGCGCGGCGGCCTCCGGGATGAAGCCGCTGGGCACCGTGAAGGTGTCGCCGAACCGTCCGTTGAAGCGGATCGCGAGATCCCGGGTGAGCTCGAGGTGCTGCCGCTGGTCGTCGCCCACGGGCACCTGGTCGGCCTGGTAGACCAGGATGTCGGCCGCCATGAGCACCGGGTAGGTGAACAGGCCGACCGAGGAGCCGCTGGTGCCCTCCCGCTGGCTCTTGTCCTTGAACTGGGTCATCCGGCTGGCCTCGCCGAACCCGGTCAGGCACTCCAGCACCCAGGAGAGCTGCAGGTGCTCCGGCACGTGGCTCTGCACGAACAGCGTGCTGCGGTCGGGGTCGACGCCGAGGGCGACCAGCTGGGCCGCAGCGACGAGGGTGTTCCGGCGGAGCTCGGCGGGGTCCTGCGGCAGCGTGATCGCGTGCAGGTCGACGACGCAGTAGAAGGCCTCGTGACCGTCCTGGAGGGCGACCCACTGGCGGAGGGCCCCCAGGTAGTTCCCGAGGTGGAAGGAATCCGCCGTCGGCTGGATGCCGGAGAGCACACGGGGCAATGGCATGACAGACGGTGGCACGTCGGCCATCAAACCAGCCGCCGTCGGGTCACGTTCCGGCCCTCCCCGTTCCGTACCGGCTCGAGGGAACGGTCGCGCAGGTCATGACGCCGGAAACCCGCGGCAGACGTCGTCGAGTGCCGCGAGGAAGATGTCGTCCTCCTCGGGGGTGCCGACCGTCACCCGGACGCCCTCGCCGGCGAACGGCCGGGTGATGACGGCGCGCGATTCGAGGGCGGCCGCCAGCGACGCCGTCTGCTCCCCGACGGGCAGCCACACGAAGTTGGCCTGGCTGTCGGCGACGTCGAACCCCCGGTCGCGCAGCGCCCCGGTCAGCCGCGCGCGCTCCTCGGTGACCGCGGCGCAGCGGGCCCGCACCTCGTCCTCGCTGGCCAGCGCGGCGACCGCGGCCGCCTGGGCGAGCATCGAGACGCTGAACGGCACGTGGGTCTTGCCGACCGACTCGGCGACGGCCGGGTCCTCGGCGATCAGGTAGCCCACGCGGATGCCGGCCAGCCCCCAGGCCTTCGAGAAGGTGCGGAGGACGGCGACGTTGGGGCGGCCGCGCATGAGCTCGAGCCCGTCGGGCACGTCGGGGTCGGTGACGAACTCGCGGTAGGCCTCGTCGAGCACGACCAGCGTCTGCTCCGGGACGGCGTCCAGGAACTTCTCCAGCTCCGCCCGCCGCACCGCCGTCCCCGTGGGGTTGTTCGGGTTGCAGACGAACGCCAGGCGGGTGGTGTCGTCGATCGCCGCGGCCATCGCCTCGAGGTCATGGGTGTCCGCGGGGCCGCCCGGGACGCCGGGCACGAGCGGCACCTGGATCGCCCGGGCGCCCGCGACGCGGGCCAGGAGCGGGTACATCTCGAAGGAGCGCCAGGCGTAGGCGATGCTCGTGCCCGGGTCGTTGAAGGCCTGCGCCAGCTCCTGCAGGATCGTGACGGCGCCGCAGCCGGTGGCCACCTGCGTGGGGTCCACCCCGTAGCGGTCGGCGAGGGCGTGCGTCAGGACGACGGCCCCGTTGTCCGGGTACCGGTTGGTGTCTGCCGCGGCGGCGGCCAGCGCCTCGACGACGGCCGGCAGCGGCGGGAAGGCCACCTCGTTGCTCGCGAGCTTGATCGCGCGGTCGACACCGATCTCGCGGGCCAAGTCGGCCGGGTTGCGACCGGGCTTGTAGGAAGGCAGCTCCTGGACGGCCGGCCGAGCGCTCACCACGACGTTTCCGACCTCCGACCTAGGGTGACTCCATGCGCGTACTCGTCGCCGGTGGGGCCGGCTACATCGGCAGCGTAGTCACGGCCGCCATGCTGGCCGAGGGTCACGAGGTCACGGTGCTCGACGACCTCTCGACCGGCCATGCGGACGCCGTCTCGCCGGGCGCCCGATTCGTCCAGGCCTCGCTGCACGACTCGGCGCCGGTGCTCGCCGCCGTCCGTCCCGAGGCGGTGCTGCACTTCGCCGCCAAGAGCCTCGTCGGGGTGTCGCAGCAGCAGCCCTACGAGTACTGGCACACGAACGTCGGTGGCTCGCTCGCCCTGCTCGAGGCGATGCGTGCCGCCGACTGCCGGCGGATCGTCTTCTCCTCCACGGCGGCCACCTACGGGGAGCCCGAGTCGGTGCCGATCCGCGAGGACGCACCGACCCGGCCGACCAACACCTACGGCGCCTCGAAGCTCGCCGTCGATTCCATGCTGACCTCGTACGCCGTCGCCCACGGCTTCGCCGCGGTGAGCCTGCGCTACTTCAACGTCGCCGGCGCCGCCTTCGGGCTGGGCGAGCGGCACGCCACCGAGACGCACCTCATCCCGATCGCGCTCCAGGTCGCCGCCGGTCAGCGGGAGGTGCTGACCGTCTTCGGCGAGGACTACCCGACGCCCGACGGCACGTGCATCCGCGACTACGTCCACGTCGCCGACCTCGCCGACGCCCACCTGCTCGCGCTGCTCGCGCCGGCGCCGGGCGAGCACCGGATCTACAACCTCGGCAACGGCACCGGCTTCTCCGTGCAGGAGGTCGTGGACGCCGTCCGGTCGGTCACCGGGCACGCCGTCCCCGTGGAGGTCGGCGCGCGCCGCGCCGGCGACCCCGCGCAGCTGGTCGCCTCCAGCGAGCTCATCCGCGCCGACCTGGGCTGGGAGCCGCGGCACACCGACCTGGCCGGCATCGTGCGCGACGCCTGGGTCGTGAGCCGGCGGCGCTAACCGCTGGTCGCCTCCGTGCGGTGGTCCTCGTCGTTTGCCGGCGCCGGACCGACCAGCAGCCGGGCGATCCGCCGTCCGTCGAGTTCGACGACCGCGATCGTGCGCCCCTCGACCTCGATGGTGTCGCCGATCTCGGGTAGTCGGCCCAGCTCGGCCAGGACGTACCCGGCGGCGGTCTCGTAGGGGCCGTCGGGGAGCTCCAGGCCGGTGGCCTCGGCGAAGTCGTCCAGGTTGAGCAGGCCGTCGACCTCGCGCGGGCCGCCGGGTGCCTGCTTGCCCTCGGGTGCGACCTCCTCGTCGTACTCGTCGTAGATCTCGCCGATGACCTCCTCGATGAGGTCCTCGAGGGTGACGATCCCGTCGGTGCCGCCGTACTCGTCGATGACGATCGCGAGGTGCTGGTTCTCCCGGCGCATCTCCGACAGCGCGGTGAGCACACCCGCCGTCCCGGGCAGACGCTTCACCTCGCGGGCGAGGTCGCCGACCGTGGCGGCGCGACCCGCAGGGTGGTTGGGGAGGAAGAGGTCGCGGACGTGCACGAAGCCGACGACGTCGTCCTCGTCGCGCCCGGCGACCGGGAACCGTGACCAGTTGGAGTCGGCGACCTGCTTGGCCGCGCGGCTGGCGGTCATGGACGCGTCGAGGAAACCCACCTCCGTGCGCGGCGTCATCACCTCGCGCACCTCGCGCTCACCGGCCCGGAACACCTCGTCGATCAGCCGGCGCTCGTCGCTGCTGAGCGACTCGTGCGCGGCGACCAGATCGCGCAGCTCCTCCTGGCTGATCGACTCGCCGCTCACCTTCGGGTCGCCGCCGAACAGCCGGACGAGGACGTTGGTCGACGCCGACAGCAGCCAGATGACCGGCCGGGACAGCTTGGCGATCGCGTTCAGCGGCGCGGCCACGATCAGCGCGAAGCCCTCGGCCCGCTGCAGCGCCAGCCGCTTGGGGGTCAGCTCGCCGACCACCAGCGACAGGTAGCTGATCGCGATCGTGACCGCGACGAGGGCCAGGGTGTCGGACAGCCCGGGGCTCAGGCCCCACGTGACCATCCGGTCGGCCAGCGGGGCGGAGAGCGTGCTGGCGCCGAAGGCCGCGGAGAAGAAGCCGGCCAGGGTGACGCCGACCTGGACCGCGGCGAGGAAGCGGTTGGGATCGCTGAGCAGGCGCTGCACGGCCTTGCCGCGTCGTCCGCCGTTCTCGGCGAGTCCGCGGACCTGGGACTCGCGGAGGGAGACCAGTGCGATCTCGGCCCCGGAGAAGACGCCTCCGATCAGGACGAAGGCCACGACCATGACGATGTTGAGCCAGACGTCGCTCACCGGCGGCGCACTCCTCGAGGTATTCGGTTGGGGCTCACGCCGTCCATGGTGCCTGGTCGCCGGGGCCGGGACCGTCAACTGGCACAACGTGACATTTTCCTCGGGGACTTTCCGTAATCAACTCGATACGTTTAGTCTCGGTCGGGTAACGAATCGTGATCAAGCCCCGTGAGGTCCTCGTGCGCCATCGTCCTGCCCCCGCCTCGCCGTCCGATCGGCTGGCCCGGTTCCTGGACGTCGCCGTCGGCCTCCTCGGCCTCCGCTCGCGTCGGCGCGGCGTGCGACTCGCCCTGGGTGCGCTGGTCAGCACCGTCCTGACCGCACTGGTCCTCTCGGTGCCGGTCGTCTCCGGAGCCGTCGACGGGACGCCGTTCGTCGCGCTGGACTCGTTCGCCGCGTCGAGCGCCGCGCGGACGACCGGGGGCGACTCCCCCGTGGTCATGGGCCGCGACGGGCGCCCGGCCTCGTCGTCCACGTTCGCCGGCGTGAGCACGTCGTCCGACGCGCCGGAGCGGTCCTCGACCGACGCGTTCGCGGGTTCGGCGAGCACGGCCCCGGTCACGCCGGACGCCGCTCCCGTGGCACCTGCCCCGGCCCCAGCGGCCGCGCCGGCACCCGCTCCGGCACCCGCGCCCACTCCTGCTGCGACACCCGCGCCCGCTCCTGCTGCAGCGGCCGCCGCTCCCG
Organism: Blastococcus sp. OS1-29; assembly: GCF_057628075.1. Classification (NCBI taxonomy): domain Bacteria; kingdom Bacillati; phylum Actinomycetota; class Actinomycetes; order Geodermatophilales; family Geodermatophilaceae; genus Blastococcus; species Blastococcus sp. OS1-29. The sequence goes on along the minus strand of NZ_JBXXJK010000004.1, from coordinate 469,179 downwards.
CTCCGGCCGCGGCGCAGCCGGCGGACCCGAGCGCCGAGGGCCGGGTGCTCGCGCTGGTGAACGTGCAGCGCGCCGCCGCCGGCTGCGGCGCACTGACCGCCGACCCCGCCCTGGCCGCCGTGGCCCAGGCGCACAGCGCGGACATGCGCGACCGCCACTTCTTCGACCACGTGAACCCCGACGGGCTCGACCCGTTCGCCCGCGCCGCCAAGGCGGGGCTGGTCGCCCACGCGGAGAACATCGCGTACGGCCAGCCCGGTCCCGCCGCCGTCATGGACGCGTGGATGAGAAGCGCCGGCCACCGGGCGAACATCCTCGACTGCGACCTGACCCGGCTCGGGGTGGGCGTCGCCGAGGGCGCCGGCGGCCCCTGGTGGACCCAACTCTTCGCCTGACGTCCCCGGGCCGGGCCGGCGAGATTGGGGAATCCGGGCTCAATGTGCGCTCGACGAGCCCGATTTCCCGCATTTCGCGATGAGCGCGCGTAGGCGGGCCACGAGCAACACCGGGTCGTGCATGTCAGCCGCCGTCACGTAGAAGACAGTCCACCCCGCGGCGGAGAGACCGTTCATCCGGCGTCGATCCCGGCTCAGCTGCCCCGCCTCGCCGTGCCACGTGCCGTCGTACTCGATCGCGAGCCGCAACTCGGGGAACGCGAGATCCACCCGTGCCACGAAGTGGCCCTCCTCGTCCCGCACCGTGTACTGCGGGACAGTGAGCAGCCCGGCGAGACTCAGCAGAACCCGGAGCCGCGACTCCTGGGGTGACTCCGCACGCCCGTCCGCCAACTCGATCACCCGCCGGGCCCGGCGCGTCCCGCGTCCCGGCGCGAGCTCGGCGACGGCCTCTCCGAGTTCGGACGCACGCACGATCCGCCGCCCCAGCAGGATGTCCAGCGCAACGACTCCGTCGACCATCGTCTCGAATCGCGCCAGGTCCAGCGCCGTGCGCAGCTCCGAGGTGCAGGGGCGGTGCGCGATGACCGTGACATCCGATGCGGGCAGCGGCCCTCGCCGGATACGAAGGCCGGCCACCGGGCCGAAGGACGTGCCCGGCGGGACGGTGACCTCGACGGGTGCGGCGAGGTCGACCAGCTGCACCGCGCCGAACAGATGCGCAGCGGTGCGCCCGCCGAATACGCCGCCAGGAGGGAGCAGGAGACGTGCACCCGCGATGCGGAGGTCGTGGGTGTCCGGCAGCTCGGCATCGGCGTAGACGCCCCGGTAGAGCCGTCGCCATGCCGGTCCACGGAGCGCATCGGGGGTCAGCAGCCCGGCGGAGACAGCATCGCGCCCCCGGAACACGCGCCCGCGCAGCGGATCGGGGCGTCGGGGGGCGGGCACGCGCGGACACTGCCAAAAACCGGCGTTCCCGCGCTGTCGTCGTCCACAGGCAGACGCGAGATCGGCCTGTCGGGCCCGCATGAGACGCAATGAGCCCGGATTCCCCGATCTCGCGGAAACGCCAGCGGCCCCCCACCCGGAGGTGGGGGGCCGCTGCGCTACGTCAGACCGTCAGTTGGCCATGGCCTTCTGCAGGTTGGCGTCGATGGCCGCCAGGAAGTCCTGGGTGTTCAGCCAGGGGCTGTCCTTCGAGATGAGCAGGGCGAGGTCCTTGGTCATCTGACCGCCCTCCACGGTCTCGATGCAGACCCGCTCGAGCGTCTCGGCGAACCGGGTGACCTCGGGGGTGTTGTCGAGCTTGCCGCGGTGGGCCAGGCCCCGGGTCCAGGCGAAGATCGACGCGATCGGGTTGGTCGACGTCTCCTTGCCCTGCTGGTGCTGCCGGTAGTGCCGGGTGACGGTGCCGTGCGCGGCCTCCGCCTCCACCGTGCGGCCGTCGGGCGACATGAGCACCGACGTCATCAGGCCCAGCGACCCGAAGCCCTGCGCGACCGTGTCGGACTGCACGTCACCGTCGTAGTTCTTGCACGCCCAGACGTAGCCGCCCTCCCACTTGAGGGAGGCCGCGACCATGTCGTCGATCAGCCGGTGCTCGTAGGTGATCCCGGCGGCGTCGAACTTGTCCTTGAACTCGGATTCGAAGACCTCGGCGAACAGGTCCTTGAACCGGCCGTCGTAGGCCTTGAGGATCGTGTTCTTGGTCGACAGGTACAGCGGGTACTCGCGCTGCAGCGAGTAGTTCATCGACGCACGCGCGAAGTCGCGGATCGACTCGTCGAGGTTGTACATGGCCAGCGCGACGCCCGAGCCGGGCGACTGGAAGACCTCGTGCTCGATGGGCTCCGAGCCGTCCTTCGGCGTGAAGGTCAGCGTCAGCGTGCCCTCGCCCGGGAAGCGGAAGTCCGTCGCCCGGTACTGGTCACCGAACGCGTGACGGCCGACGACGATCGGCTTGGTCCAGCCCGGCACCAGCCGCGGCACGTTGGACATGATGATCGGCTCGCGGAAGATGACGCCGCCGAGGATGTTGCGGATCGTCCCGTTCGGGGAGCGCCACATCTTCTTCAGGCCGAACTCCTCGACGCGCGCCTCGTCCGGCGTGATCGTGGCGCACTTGACACCGACGCCGTGCTTCTTGATGGCGTTGGCCGAGTCGATGGTGATCTGGTCGTCGGTCTCGTCGCGCTTCTCGATGCCCAGGTCGTAGTACTCGAGGTTCACGTCGAGGTACGGGAGGATCAGCTGGTCCTTGATGAACTGCCAGATGATCCGGGTCATCTCGTCGCCGTCGAGCTCGACGACGGTGCCCTCGACCTTGATCTTGCTCATGATTCCCCTGTCGTGGTACGGGTTCTGCGCAGCAGTTCGCTTGACCTCAAGGTATCCCGAGGCTCAGGCGCCCCTGCCCACCGGCCCGGAGCAGGGGCCGCCCGCGATCACAGGTCGGCGACGTCGGCCTGCTTGGCGCGCACCGCCTCGGCGGCCTCCTTCAGCCCGGCCAGCTCGGTCTCGGTCAGGTCGCCCTCGACGACCCGGCGCACGCCCTCGCGCCCGATCTCGGCCTCGACGCCGAGGTACACGCCGTTGATGCCGTACTCGCCGTCGACCCATGCGCACACCGGCATCACCGCGCCGGAGTCCTCCATGACGGCCTTCGCCATGCGGGCCGCGGCCGCGGACGGCGCGTAGTACGCCGACCCGGTCTTGAGCAGGGCCACGACCTCGGCGCCGCCGTTACGCGTGCGGTCGACCAGGTGGTCGATCCGGTCCTGCGCCAGGACGTCGGACAGCGGCTTGCCGTCGACGGTGCAGCGCGAGGGCACCGGCACCATCGTGTCGCCGTGCGAGCCGAGGGTCAGCGTCTTCACCGACCCGACCGGTACGCCCAGCTCCTCGGCGACGTTGTTGGTGAAGCGCGCGGTGTCCAGCATGCCGGCCTGGCCCATGACCCGGTTCTTCGGGAAGCCGGTGGCCAGCTGCGCCAGGGCCGTCATCTCGTCGAGCGGGTTCGAGACGACGATGATCACCGCGTCCGGCGACGTGGCGGCGATGTTCTCGGCGACCTGCCGGACGATCTTCGCGTTGGTCTCGATCAGGTCCATCCGGCTCATGCCGGGCTTGCGCGGGAGGCCGGCGGTGATCACGACGACGTCGGACCCCTCGGTGCCCTCGTAGGACCCGCCGCCGACGCCGACGATCTTGGTCTCGAAGCCCTCGATCGGCCGCGACTGGTTCATGTCGAGCGCGATGCCCTCGGGCTTCCCCTCGACGATGTCGGTGAGCACGACCGTCTCGAAGACGTCGTACTCCGCGAGGCGGAGAGCGGTGGTGGAGCCGTAGAAACCGGCGCCGACGACGGTGACCTTGCCCTGCCGGGCCTTCTCAGACATGCCCAGCAACCTAGCGCCGAGGTCGGCGCACCGCACCGGGGGCTCAGGTGAAGGGGAGAGTCAGCACGATGACGGTGAGCAGCAGGCCGGTGCCGGCGAGCAGGACGACGTCCACCGACCGGCTCCGGACGGCGAGGAAGCCCACCCGCCGGACCGGCAGCAGCAGCCGCAGGACCGCGGCGCCGATCAGCGCCAGCCCGATGACGACGATGCCGCGGCGCCAGTGGTCGAAGGTGACCAGGAGCAGGCCGATGGCGACCGCGACCAGGACGGCCAGCAGCGGCAGCTGGCGGAGCAGCCCCGCGAGGAACGGCCGGCGGACGTAGAGCGGCTGGGTCACGACGTCACCCCGGCGATGACGCCGCGGAGACGTGCTCCGCGGCGAGGACGACGTTCTGCAGCAGCATCGCGCGGGTCATGGGGCCGACTCCCCCGGGGTTCGGGGCCACGTGGCCGGCGACGTCGGCGACGTCCGGAGCGACGTCCCCGGCGATCTTCCCGTCCACCCGGCTGACCCCGACGTCCAGGACGGCGGCACCCGGCTTCACCATCGCGGCGGTGATCAGCCCGGGGACCCCGGCCGCGGCGACGACGATGTCGGCACCGCGCACGTGGGCGGCGAGGTCGCGCGTGCCCGTGTGGCAGAGGGTCACGGTCGCGTTCTCCGAGCGGCGGGTGAGCAGCAGCCCCAGCGGGCGGCCGACGGTCACCCCCCGGCCGATCACGACCACCTCCGCACCGGCGATCGGCACGTCGAAGCGGCGCAGCAGTTCGACGATGCCGACGGGCGTGCAGGGCAGCGGGCCGGGCACGCCCAGCACCAGGCGACCGAGGTTGGTGGGGTGCAGCCCGTCGGCGTCCTTCTCCGGGTCCATCGCCTCGAGGACGGCGTACTCGTCGATGTGCCGCGGCAGCGGCAGCTGGACGATGTAGCCGGTGCACGACGGGTCGGCGTTGAGCTCGGCGACCACCGCCAGGACGTCGTCCTGGGTCGCCGCGGCCGGGAGCTCGCGCTGGATGCTGCCGATGCCGACCTGCGCGCAGTCGGAGTGCTTGGCGTTGACGTACCAGCGGCTGGCCGGGTCGTCACCGACCAGCAGCGTGCCGAGCCCCGGACGGTGGCCGGCGGCGCTCAGCGCGTCGACGCGCGCCGTCAGTTCGTCGCGGATGGCGGCCGCGGTCGCCTTGCCGTCCAGGATCGTCGCGGGCACGACCGACAGTCTGCCCGAGCGTCGCCACGAGCGACGCCGCGGTCCTAGGCTCGGGTGATGAGCGAGCCCTTCCCACCGGCCACGCCCGGCACCACGGCCTACAGCGCAGCCGAGCCGACCACCCCGCCGTACTCGGCCCGGCCGGTGGCGATCCGCGGGCCGGAGAGCCTCGGTGGGCTCCTGCTCATCCTGGCCGGCCTGGTGGCCGCCGTGAGCCTGGTCCTGCACTGGATCGCCGACCGCGACGTCAGCGGCTGGGGGCTGCTGCGCCAGGGGTTCGACGACCTCGGCGGGGCGTTGTCCAGCGGACTGTGGCAGCCCCTGGTGATCGTGCTCGGGGGCGGCCTGCTGTTCCTGCTCGGGCTGGCGCTGTGGTTGCCGGCCCGCTCGCACCGCTTCGTCGGCCTGCTGGCCCTGATCGTGAGCCTGGCGATCACTGCCGCGGTGCTCGTGCCGCTGGTGGATGCGAAGTGGAAGCTCGGCTTCTTCGGGCCCGGCTTCTGGTGCGCGATCGCCGTCGCCGTCCTCGGCCTGCTCGGCAGCCTGAAAGCGGTGCTCACCCGGCCCCGGAGAGCTTAGTCCGAGACCAGCGCTCCGTGGGCGCGGGCGAACTGCACCGCGTGGACCAGGTCGATCCGGACGCCGGTCAGCTCGAAGCCGCGCCAGTTCACCTCGTCCATCGAGGCGCGGCGCAGGTCGGCCCCTCGCAGCTTGGTCGACTGCAGCCGGGCCCGATCCAGGTTCGCGCCGGTCAGGTCGCACTCGCGCAGGTCGGCGTCGGTGAGGTCGGCCTCGCGGAACCGCTGCCGCGACAGGTCCAGGCCCGAGAGGTCGGCGCCGCGCAGCGAGGTGAAACTCCAGTCGCTGTCGGTCGAGGTCATCGGCCGGAGGTCCGCGCCGAGGAACTGCGACCCGGTCAGCTTGCAGCCCTCCCAGACCACGTCGAAGAGCTTGGCGCGGTCGAACCGGCAGGACAGGAACGCCGAGCCGTGGTGCTTCGCGCCGCCCATCCGGACGCCGGTGAGCACGCACTGCTCGAACACGCACCGGCGGGTGATCAGCTCCTCCAGCCCGGCGTCGTCGAACCGGCATCGGGTGAACGTGACACCGGAGAGCTCGGCGCCCCACCAGTCGACCCGTGCGAAGTCCTCGCCCTCGACCTCGGATCCCTCCTCCGGCGGTTCGACGTGCGGGCGGCCGCGCATCAGTGCGCGAAGTGGCGGGTGCCGGTCAGGTACAGCGGCACCCCGGCCGCGGCCGCGGCAGCCACGACCTCCTCGTCGCGCACCGACCCGCCGGGCTGGACGACGGCGCGCACGCCCGCGTCCAGGAGCACCTGGAGCCCGTCGGCGAAGGGGAAGAAGGCGTCGGACGCCGCCACCGACCCCGCGGCCCGCTCCCCCGCCCGCGCCACGGCGAGGCGCGCGGAGTCGACCCGGTTGACCTGGCCCATGCCCACACCGACGGTGGCGCGGTCGTGGGCGAGCAGGATCGCGTTGCTCTTCACCGCGCGCACGGCCCGCCACGCGAACACCAGGTCGTCGAGCCCGGCGGCGTCCAGCGGCTCCCCGGTAGCCAGGGTCCAGGTGGTCGGGTCGTCACCGGGGGCGTCGAGCCGGTCCTTCACCTGCAGCAGCAGCCCGCCGCTGACCGGCCGCATCTCCGCACCCGGGCCGGGGATGTGCGGCAGCCGCAGCAGCCGGATGTTCTTCTTCGCGGTCAGCACCGCGACGGCGTCGTCGGTGAAGGACGGCGCCACCACGACCTCGGTGAAGACCTGGGCCACCTGCTCGGCCATGGTGAGGTCGACCTCGCGGTTGGCGGCGATCACCCCGCCGAACGCCGAGATGGGGTCGCAGGCGTGCGCCTTGCGGTGGGCCGAGGCGATGTCGGCGCCGACGGCGATGCCGCACGGGTTCGCGTGCTTGATGACGGCCACGCACGGCTCGGCGTGGTCGTGCGCTGCCCGCCAGGCCGCGTCGGTGTCGATGTAGTTGTTGTAGGACATCGCCTTGCCGTGCAGCTGCTCGGCGTGCGCCAGTCCGCGCTCGACTCCCCGGTAGAGCGCGGCGCCCTGGTGCGGGTTCTCGCCGTACCGCAGCACCTCGGCCCGGTCCCAGCTGGCGCCGACCCACGTGGGAAAGCCGCTGTCGTCGTCCGGAGCCAGGACGTTGCCCATCCACGAGGCGACCGCGATGTCGTAGGACGCCGTGTGCCGGAAGGCGGCCGCCGCCAGCTTCTGCCGCTCGGCCAGGGTGAAGCCGCCGGCGGCGACGGCGCTCAACACGTCCGGGTACCGGGCCGGATCGACGACGACGGCCACCGACGGGTGGTTCTTCGCCGCGGCGCGCACCATCGCCGGACCGCCGATGTCGATCTGCTCGACGCACTCGTCCGGGGTCGCGCCGGAGGCCACCGTCTCGGTGAAGGGGTACAGGTTCACCACCACGAGGTCGAACGGCGCGATGCCGAGATCCTCGAGCTGGCCGACGTGCTCGGGCTTGCGCCGGTCGGCGAGGATCCCGGCGTGCACGGCCGGGTGCAGCGTCTTCACCCGGCCGTCGAGGCACTCGGGAAAACCGGTGACCTGCTCGACCGGCGTGACCGGGATGCCGGCGTCGGCGATCCGGCGGGCCGTCGCTCCGGTGCTGACCAGCTCGACACCCGCGGCGGCGAGACCGGCCGCCAGCTCCTCCACCCCGGTCTTGTCGTAGACGCCCAGCAGCGCGCGGCGGATGGGGGTGCGGTCGCTCATCGGTCGCTCTTCCTCTTCGATTCCAGGACGGCGGGAACCAGCTGCGCCACCGTCTGCACCAGGAGCTCGCGCTCCACGTCCTTGATCCGTTCGTGCAGGCGCGCCTCGTCGTCCCCGGGCAGGACGGCGACCTCCCGCTGAGCCAGCACCGGACCGGTGTCCACGCCGGCGTCGACCACGTGCACGGTCGCACCCGTCGCGCCGACGCCGGAGGCCAGGGCGTCGCGAACGGCGTGCGCGCCCGGGAACGAGGGCAGCAGGGCGGGGTGGGTGTTGATCAGGCGGCCCCCGAACGCCTCCAGCACGGCGGGCCCGACGATCTTCATGAAGCCGGCGGAGACGACCAGGTCGGGCTCGAACCCGGCCAGTTCCGCGGCGAGTGCGCGGTCCCAGGCGCTCCGGTCGCCGTGGTCGCGCACCGCGCAGACGAAGGTGGGCAGGCCGCGGCGGCGCGCATGCTGCAGTCCCTCGGCGTCGCGGTCGCTGCCGACCGCGACGACCGCGGCCGGGTAGGCGGGGTCGTCGGTGGCGGCGAGCAGCGCGGCGCACAGCGACCCGGTCCCGGAGAGCAGGACGGCGATGCGGGCCCGCGAGATCGGCGACGCTGCGGGCACGGCATCGACAGTAGCCGGGGCGACCGGCCGCCCCGACGGGCCGGGTTCAGCCCAGCGACCGCCAGCGGGCGACAGTGGCGGCGATCGCGGCGGCGATCCCGCTCTGCGCGGCGACGGCGATCCCCGTGCCGAGCGCGGGGGCGCCCACCTCGGCCAGCGCGCCGTCACCCAGCGAGCCGCCGGCCACCCACACGAGCAGCCCGCTCACGACGCCGAGCAGCACTCCGGCCAGCAGCCCGGTGAGCCCCGCCACGAGCGAGCCGCCGTCCTCGTCGCCGAACCAGCGGCCGACCGTGCGACCGGCGACCAGGCCGGCCAGGGCCGGGATCGCCTGCGACGCGAAGGCGATCAGCGGTACCGCCTGCGTGTCGGGCAGGGCGGCCAGCAGCGGCAGCGCCGGCACGGCGCCCAGCGTGACCCCGTGCACGGACACGAGCGTTCCGGCGCCGACCGAGAAGCCGGGGCCGGCCGCCAACCCGAGGACGGCGGCCGCCGCGTTCGGCAGCAGCAGCACCTCGAGGCCGAGCAGCCCCAACGCGCCGGCCGCGGCCCCACCCAGCGAGCCGGAGAGGGCCGCGTAGCCGTGCGCGTCGGCGGCCACCGCGACGGCGACGACGGCGGTGCACAGGGCCAGCGCGGTCAGCAGGCCTGCCAGCACACCCCTCAGCATCGGCCGTGGGGCCCCGGGCAGCCGGTCCACGGTGGCGTCGAGGACCCCGGACTCCCGGCCCACGCCCCAGCCGACGGCGAGCACGCCCAGGACGGCGGCGCCCGCGAGCGTCCGGAGCATCCCGACATCAGCCCGCGGCGAGTCGACGACGAGGGCCAGCACGAGGGTGAGCGCGACGTGCACGGCGACGAGCAGGCCGGCCGCCCGAGCGGCGTCCGGAGCGGCGTCCACGTCGTGCAGGCGCGCCAGCCCGCGGCCGGCCCACGACAGACCCCAGGCGATGCCGAGGGTCAGCAGCAGCGGAGCCACGACCAGCGGCCCGCTCCCGATGTCCAGCTCGCCGCCCTGGGCCAGCAGCCAGAGCCGCCCGGCCAGCGCGAGTGACTCCCCCGTGCCGAGACCGCCCGTCGGGTCCAGGGTCTGGACGACGACCAGCGCGAGTCCCAGCCCGGTCAGCCCCGCCGCCGTGACCGCGAGGCCACCGGCCAGGGCGAGCCAGATCAGGGACAGCGGCGAACGTCCGGCTGCGCCCCGCCGCGGAAGGCGTGCGAGCAGGGAGACCACGTCCCCATGCTCGCAAGCCCGCGCGCCGAAGGCCCGGCGCACGCGCCGGGCGACCGGAAAGGGCGATCGCCCGACCCCGGCGCGCCCGTACGGAGAGCGACGTCCGCCCCGGCGCCCGGTGTGCGGGCGCCGGGGCGGACGGCCCTCGGTCGATCAGGTGCCTGCGGGGCGCTCCGGTGGGTTCTCGCCCGCGGCGGTGGCCCCGCCCGGTGCGGGTTCCGGTGGCGCCGCAGGCGGCGGGCCGGCCGGGCCTCCGGACGGCGGACCGTAGGCCGGCGGACCGCCCGGCGACGGCGGCGGGGGCGGGGGCGCGTACTGCTGCTGCCCGTACGGCGGGGTGGGCTGGTGCTGGGGCCGCGGCTGGCCCGGCTGACCGAACTCGGGCGCCTGCTGGTTGGCCCAGTGCGCCGCGCTCGCCAACCCGCCCGGGAGCGCCGGACGGTTGCGCAGTTCGGGCAGCAGGGTGAGCACGGAGAACAGCAGGATCGCCGTCGCCGTCAGGAAGCCGAGCAGCGCCCAGATCGAGAAGTTCCACTTGAACGTGTCGATCCACGCGATCAGCGTGAGCACGAAGCCGAGCGCGGCCAGGCCCACGGTGACCCAGGCGTGCGGGAAACCGAGCTTCAGGTCGGTGAACGCCGGGAGCAGCGCCCACAGGGTCGCGAGCAGGAAGAGGAAGAACGCCGTCTTGACCTGGCCCGAACCGACCCATCCACTGACGTTGAACCCGACCCCGAAGAAGTCCTCGCTGCTCAGGTCGTACCAGGTGAAGAAGCTGAGGATCAGGTAGAGCAGCGTCAGCCCGGCGATCACGTACGAGGCCATCGTCAGCTTCTTGGCGTCGAACGAGACGCCACTACCGGTGGCCTGCGGGTGCCCGTACGGGTGCGGGGCCTGCTGCGGAGGGCCGTATCCCGGTGGGGGCGGGGGCTGCTGCCCGTAACCCGGCGGAGGCGCGTACCCCGGCGGCGGCTGCTGCGCGTACCCCGGCGGCGGCCCGGACGGGGGCGGCGCGGCGTAACCGGGCGGCGGCTGCGGGCCCGGTTGCGGTGGCTGGGCGCCCATGGGCGGCTGCGGGGGCTGGCTGGACGTCATCGCGGGGTTCTCCTCGCTGAACGGCGGGGGTGCGAGCCGCATCGTGGCCGCACCGGAGCCCCGTCCGCAACAGAATGTCGCCCGCCGTCGCCCAGAAGGACCCCCCTTCCCCCCACGCCTCGCACGCTCGGCGCGGGACCCTGAAGGGGGGCCTTCCCAGAAGAACTACCCGCCGACGATCTCCCGCATGAGCTTCGCGGTCTCCGACGGCGTCTTGCCCACGCGCACGCCGGCGGCCTCGAGGGCCTCCTTCTTCGCCTGGGCGGTGCCGGCCGAGCCGGACACGATGGCGCCGGCGTGGCCCATCGTCTTGCCCTCGGGGGCGGTGAAGCCGGCGACGTAGCCGACGACCGGCTTGGTGACGTTGGCCTTGACGAAGTCGGCGGCCCGCTCCTCGGCGTCGCCACCGATCTCGCCGATCATCACGATGGCCTCGGTCTCCGGATCGTCCTGGAACGCCTGGAGGCAGTCGATGTGCGTGGTGCCGATGACCGGGTCGCCACCGATGCCGACGGCGGTCGAGAAACCGATGTCCCGGAGCTCGTACATCATCTGGTACGTCAGGGTGCCGGACTTGCTGACCAACCCGATCTTGCCCTGCTTGGTGATGTTGGCCGGGATGATGCCGGCGTTCGAGCGCCCGGGGCTGATCAGGCCCGGGCAGTTCGGCCCGATGATCCGCGTCGAGCCGCCCTGGGCGTGCGCCCAGAAGTAGGTCGAGTCGTGCACCGGGATGCCCTCGGTGATGACCACGGCGAGGCCGATGCCGGCGTCGACGGCCTCGATGACGGCGGCCTTGGCGAACGGCGGCGGCACGAAGATCACGCTGACGTCGGCGCCGGTCTCCTTCATCGCCTCGGCGACCCCGCCGAAGACCGGGACGCTGGCGCCGTCGAAGTCGACGCTGGTGCCGGCCTTGCGGGGGTTCACGCCGCCGACGATCGCGGTGCCCGAGGCGAGCATGCGCTGGGTGTGCTTGCTGCCCTCGGAGCCGGTCATGCCCTGGACGATGACCTTGCTGTTCTCGTTGAGGAAGATCGACATTCTGGTGTCCTGTCCGAAGTGGGGGCGGCGATCAGGCGGCGAGTTCGGCGGCCCGGCGCGCTGCGCCGTCCATCGTGTCGACCACGGTCACCAGGGGGTGGTTGGCCTCGGCGAGGATCCGCCGGCCCTCCTCGACGTTGTTGCCGTCGAGTCGGACGACGAGCGGCTTGGTGGCCTCGTCACCGAGGTGCTGCAGCGCGGAGACGATGCCGTTGGCCACCGCGTCGCACGAGGTGATGCCACCGAAGACGTTCACGAACACGCTCTTCACGGCGGGGTCGGACAGGATGATGTGCAGCCCGTTGCCCATGACCTCGGCCGACGCGCCACCCCCGATGTCGAGGAAGTTGGCCGGCTTGACGCCACCGAACTCCTCACCGGCGTAGGCGACGACGTCCAGCGTGCTCATGACCAGCCCGGCGCCGTTGCCGATGATCCCGACCTCGCCCTCGAGCTTGACGTAGTTGAGGTGCTTCTCCTTGGCGGCCGCCTCGAGCGGGTCGGCGGCGGCAGTGTCCTCCAGCGCCGCGTGCTCCGGCTGCCGGAAGGCGGCGTTCTCGTCGAGGGTCACCTTCGCGTCGAGGGCGAGGACGGTGCCGTCGGGCGCCTTCGCCAGCGGGTTGATCTCGACCAGGGTGGCGTCCTCCTGGGTGAAGACCTCCCACAGCCGCATCGCGATGGCGATCACCTGGTCGCGCACCTCGGCCGGGAAGTTCGCGGCGTCCACGATCTCGGCGGCCTTGGCCTCGTCGACGCCCTTGCTCGCGTCGACCGGGATGCGGGCGAGCGCCTCGGGCCGCTCGACGGCGAGCTGCTCGATCTCCATGCCGCCCTCCTTCGAGGCCATGGCCAGGAAGGTGCGGTTGGACCGGTCGAGCAGGTAGGAGAAGTAGTACTCCTCGGCGATGTCGCTGGCCTGGGCCACCATCACCTTGTGGGTGATGTGCCCCTTGATGTCCAGACCGAGGATGTCCTGGGCGCGCGCCTTGGCGTCCTCAGGGCTGTCGGCGAGCTTCACGCCGCCGGCCTTGCCGCGGCCGCCGACCTTCACCTGCGCCTTGACGACGACCGGCGCGGCGATCTCCCGCGCGATCGACGCCGCCTCCTCGGGCGTCTCGGCGACGCCTCCGGGGAGCACGGGCACGCCGTGCGAGGCCAACAGGTCACGGGCCTGGTACTCGAAGAGATCCACGAAAAGGCACCGTAGCCCGCCCGTATCCGACACGCGCCCCCGGGCGTTGTACGTACGCGGGACCGGTGGGGCGCATCACAGCGCGCATCACCCCTTCGGACCGCCTCACGCTGCCCGCCCGTGCCCGTTCCACCCGTCTCGACGACGAGGAGACCCAGTGCGACGCGCCGCCACCGTCCTGCTGTCCGCCACCCTGACCTCCGGCGGGATGGCGGCACTCGCCCCGGCCGCGTCGGCGGCCGACATCGTCCCGCGCGACCTGACGATCACCGTCACCGGCCTCGGCCCGGAGGACCGGACGTGCGACATCGACGCCGACCTGTACGTGCCGGCCGGTGTCGACGCCGCCCACCCCGCCGCTGCCCTGCTGGCCACCAACGGCTTCGGCGGCGACAAGACCGACCAGGCCGACCTCGCCCAGGGCTTCGGGGAGCAGGGTTACGTGACGCTCTCCTACACCGGTCTCGGCTTCGTCGACGGCGACAACTGCCCGATCACCCTCGACGACGTCGAGCACGACGGCGCCGCGGCCAGCCAGCTCATGCGATTCCTGGGCGGCGACCCGTCGATCAAGGCGGTGGACGACGCGACCGGCGACGACGTGCACGTCGACCAGGTGGTTCGTGAGGACACCACCACCGGGACCCCGTTCGACCCGCAGGTCGGCATGACCGGCGGCTCCTACGGCGGGCAGATCCAGTTCGCGGCAGCCGGCTACGAGAAGCAGGCGGGCACCGACCGGCTCGACGCGATCGTCCCGCTGATCACCTGGAACGACCTGTCCTACTCCCTGGCGCCGGAGAACGGCAGCCTGCCGCAGGGCACCGCGCGCAGCGGGTCGGTCACCTACGGCGGCACCGGCGTCTTCAAGTACGAGTGGGCCTCACTGTTCACCACGGTCGGCGTCGGCGACGGCGCGGCCGACGCCGCCGCCCTGCTGGACCCGGCGAACGCCGACAACCTCCGCAACAACTGCGGCAACTTCGAGCCGCAGGTGTGCCAGGCCCTCGCCGAGGTCAGCACCCTGGGCTACCCGAGCCAGGCCTCGATCGACTTCCTGCGGTCCAACTCCGTCGCCTCGTACATGAGCGACATCACCGTGCCCACGCTGCTCGGGCAGGGACAGGCCGACACCCTGTTCAACCTGCAGGAGTCCGTGGCCACCTACACCGCGCTCAAGAAGCAGGGCACACCCGTCTCGCTGACCTGGCAGTCCTGGGGACACAGCGACCAGACCCGCGACCCCAGCGAGCTCGACATGCGCCACCCGGCGCAGTCCCTCGAGGGCCGGGCGGCGCTGGCCTGGTTCGACTACTACGTCCGCAACCACGGCACGGCCCCGCCGCAGGGCTTCGCCTACTACCGCGACTGGGTCTTCCAGGCCACCCAAGACATGACCAAGGCCTACGCGACAGCGCGGTCCTACCCGGTCGGCAAGGAGCGGACGTACTACCTCTCCGGCACCAGCACGCCGGGCACCGACGGGGCACTCGTCAGCGACCCCCGCCGGGTGGTTCCGGGAGCGAGCACGTACGGCAACCTCGGGCCGATCGGCCCGAACTACACCGAGACGTCCGGGCTCGACCAGAGCCGGCCGGTGACCGATCCTCCCGGGACGGCGATCCGGTACGCGACGGCTCCCCTGGCCAAGCCGATGGACGTCGTCGGCTCGCCGCGGCTGACCGTGCAGCTGTCGGCGCCGTCCGTCGCGCTCACGCAGGCCGATCCGGCCGGCCAGCTGGTCGCGTTCGCCAAGCTCTACGACGTCGGGCCGGACGGCGCCGTCGAGCTGCCCCACCGGCTGATCTCACCGGTGCGCGTCACCGACGTCACCCAGCCGGTGACCATCGAGCTGCCGGGCATCGTGCACCGCTTCGCGGCCGGCCACCGGCTCGTGGTGGTCCTGGCCGGCGGCGACATGGCCTACCGCGGCTCGGCGGCGACGCAGCCGGTCACGCTCACCACCGGTGGCGCGACCCAGCAGCTGACCGTGCCGGTGGTCTAAGCGGCCGACGCGCCCACGTGCTCGCGCACCCAGTCGACGATCTCGTTCGTCGTCGCGCCGGGCGTGAAGACATGGGCGACGCCGAGGCGCGCGAGCTCGGGGATGTCCTCGTCCGGGATGATCCCGCCGCCGAACACGACGACGTCGTCGATGCCCCGCTCACCCATGAGCTCGGCGAGCCGGGCGAACAGGGTCATGTGGGCGCCCGAGAGAACCGACAGGCCGACCGCGTCGGCGTCCTCCTGGACGACGGTCTCGACGATCTGCTCGGGCGTCTGGTGCAGGCCGGTGTAGACCACCTCCATGCCTGCGTCGCGGAGTGCGCGCGCCACGATCTTGGCGCCGCGGTCGTGCCCGTCGAGGCCCGGCTTGGCGATGACCACCCGGATGCGTTCGTCCACGCCCGCAGCTTAGTGAGGACCCCCGTCAGCGGCGGCGCAGTCTCCAGGCCAGCACGGTGAGCAGGACGTAGCCGAGCCCCGTGAGCAGCAGGCCGGCACCGGGCACCGTCCACTCGAGGGACGACGACGCCACCGCGTCGTGCAGTCCGCCCAGGGCGGCCGCCAGGACGGCGACCGCGATCGCCAGCAACCCACCGACCGCGGCCAGCCTGGGCCGGAGCGAGGGCGCGACGACCGAGCACAGCAGGATGGCGCCGGCGAGGAGCAGCCCGCCGAGGAGGGCGAGGCCGGGGCGTTCCAGCAGGGCCTGGGGTCCCTCGCTGGTCACGACCGTCTCGAGGCCGGTGGTCGGGTCGGTGACCAGCCGGTCGGGGACGTCGACCGGCGGTAGCGCGAGCGACAGCACGGTGACGACACCGAGCAGGACCGCGGCACCGGCCAGCCCCGAGCGGACCGGGTCCAGCGCACCGCCGTCCTCCATGACCGTGCGCCCCCACGCGACCGTGGCGACGACACCTGCGAGGACCACGAGCACCAGCGCGGCGACCTCGAGCACCCACCCGCCCCGGATGCCGACGCCGCTGGTGAGCACCCGCTCGCCGGCGATCACCTCGACCGCCGGCCGGGTGGTGGAGCTCCGCCCGCGGTAGATCTCGATCAGGAGCTGGCCGACCGCCAGCGCGCCGGCGACCGCCGCGTACGCCAGGCCGAACTTCGGCACCCGGCCGCGGGCCAGCACGACACCGACGGCCAGGTGGGCCACGGGCACGAGCAGGGCGACCAGCGCGCCACCGAAGCCGCTCACGAGGGACAGCTGCTTGCCACCCACGACGAGGTAGACCGGGACGAGGGCGGCGACGCCCGCCAGCGCGGCCAGGGCCAGCAGCGCCCCGCTCAGCCGGGCCACCGCGGGAACGGGCCCGACGATCAGGTCGTCCCGCGCCGGGCTCATCGAGCGGGCCACCCCGGGGGGCCCACCCTGTCCCCGCCGGCGCATCGGCGACGCCGGCCGCGCGGCCGCGCCGCGGCGCGGAGTCGATGCGACCGGTCGGCCGGCCGCTCTGGAACGGGCGTCGCGGGACACGGTTCCCCCTTCGGTCGCCTCGTCGTCGTTCATCAGTCTGCGGTCATGGTCGCCGCTCGGCCGGTCACCGACCGCGGGCGTCCGGTCACGAACCGGACTCGATCGTGCGCGTCGCTACGCAGCCCGTGTGAACTCCGCCACACAGGAGCATTACCGTCCGGTGAACGGCTACACGACCGGGCATCTGCAGCGCCGAGACCGGCGCCGCCGCCGGGTGGACCAGGAACGGGGGGCAGCGCCGTGCGCGCAACGGATGACGCGGGCCTGCGCCCAGACTGGCACACGAACCCGCCGCCCGACATCGCGCCCCAGCGCGGGCTGCGCGGCCTCTGCCGCTCTTCGACGCTGACCGGCGGGCTGACCGAACTGGCCTGGGTCGGGGCCCACGTGCTCATGTATCCCCTCGGCACCCGCACGGCGGCCCTGCGCCCGGATGCGCGCAACCGGCCGGGCAACCAGCCCCCCGCCGTCCGGGCGCTCTTCGCCGCCGACCCGCTGGCGGCGCGCATCCCCGTGCTGCTCGTGCACGGACTGGTGGACAACCGGTCGGTCTTCTCCGTGATGAGCCGGAGCCTGCGCCGTCGCGGCTTCGCCCACGTGGGCACCTGGAACTACAGCCCGCTGCTGACCGACATCGCAGGCGGGGCCACCGACCTCGGCGAGCACGTCGAGCGCATCTGCGAGCAGACCGGGCACGACCGGGTGCACGTCGTCGGCCACAGCCTCGGTGGACTCATCTCCCGCTACTACGTGCAGCGCCAGGGCGGCGACCGACGGGTCGCGTCCCTGGTCACCCTGGGCACACCGCACGCCGGCTCCCTCTGGGCGCACGTCGTGCCCACGCCGCTGATCCGCCAGCTGCGGCCGGGATCGGCGGTCGTACGCGAGCTGGCCGAGCCCGCACCGGACTGCCGGACCCCGATCACCGCGGTCTACAGCGACCTCGACCAGATGGTCGTGCCGACCGCCTCGGGCCGCTGCGACCACCCCGACCTGGCGGCGCGCAACGTGCTGATCCAGGGCGTGGGGCACCTCTCCCTCCCCCGGCACCGCGGCGTCGTCGACGAGGTCGCCGCGACGCTGGCCGGCGTCCGCCCGGTGCCGGCGCGCCTCGGCCCGGGCTCTGCTGTCGCCTGATCCCGTTCGTCACACCCGCACCGCGGGTCCCACGACACGGCCGGGGTCCTGGCTCAGCTCTCACGCGTCGTTACGGTCCGATCACGGCACGGGTGACCACCTGCGCCGCCGTCGCTCCCCCGACGGGCCGACTCGCGGCACCGCGCAGGGAAGCGCTCGACCGGAAGGTGCGCCGTGTCCCGCAGCAGTGCGCCGCAGGTCCTCGAGCGCCCCGCGGTTCGGCGCGACGTCCGACGCCTCATCCCCGCGCCACGGACGGCGGCCGACGACATCGACCCGCCCGTCGACGAGGCGGGTCCCTCCGCCCCCCGTCGGCGGCGTGTCCCCCACCCGCCCGGCCGGCGGGCTCCCCTCTGGTTCGCCGCCCTCATCGCCGGCGCACTGCTGGCCGCGGCGCCCAGCCTGCTGGGCAGCCCCGTCGGCGCGACCGCGGCAGCGTCGGACTACGGCCTGGGCGGCAGCTCCGAACTGGGCCTCACCAGCGAGGTCGACGACGCCGGCGTCCGCCGCGGGATCACCGAGGCCGAGGCACAGGCGCGCCTGGGCGAACTCGCCGCCTCGCGCGCCGCACGGGCCCCGAAGACGGTCCTGCCGGCCCAGGGGCGCCTCACGACCTGCTACTGCATGCGCTGGGGACAGATGCACTGGGGCATCGACCTCGCCGCCCCGCTGGGCACGCCGATCTACGCGGCGACCGACGGCGTGGTGCTGCGGGCCGGCCCGGCATCGGGCTTCGGCAACGCCGTCTACATCCAGGACGCCGACGGCAACGTCCACATCTACGGCCACATGCGCTACTACAGCGTGCGCGCCGGCGACGTGGTCAGTGCCGGCGACCAGATCGCCAAGGTGGGCAACCAGGGCCAGTCGACCGGCCCGCACCTGCACTACGAGATCCACCGTGGCGGCATGCAGGGACGTCCGATGAACCCGCAGACGTACCTGAACGACCACGGCGTCGAGCTATGACACTGTCGGCCTCCGGCCGACACCCGCGGCCACACTTGTTGATCGGGCTCCATTGATCGGGCTCCGCCCAATCGACCCCGGCCACGAGCCGCGCGCCTGCTGCGTTGAGCCCACCCTGCTCGCTCGTCGGGGACGCTCCGCGCCCCGCTCCTCGCGACACCTCGCGGGGCGCCCACGTAGCCCTCGTCGGGGAACCCTCCGGGTTCCCCGCCTCGGGCTACAGCTTCACGAGGGGGGCGTAGCGCAGGACCAGGCGCTTGGTGCCGCCGGAGCCGAAGTCGACCGTGGCCTGCGCCTTGTCGCCCGCGCCGGTCACCTCGACGACCGTTCCGAGCCCGAATGCGTCGTGACTCACCCGGTCGCCGACGTCGACCGAGATGACCGCGCGGTTCCCGGCGCCGCCACGCAGGCCGCCGGTCGACAGCCCGGTCGCCGCGACGCGGGCCTGCGCCGACCCGAAGCCGCTGGACGCCGGCGCGGGCTCGAGGCGTGACCAGTGCACGGTGTCGGCGGGCAGCTCGTCGAGGAACCGCGACGGCGGGTTGTACGAGGGCTGGCCCCAGCTGGTGCGCACCTGGGCGCGGGAGAGGAACAGCCGCTGCTGCGCCCGGGTGATGCCGACGTAGGCCAGCCGGCGCTCTTCCTCGAGCTCCCGGGGGTCGCCGAGAGCCCGCAGGTGCGGGAACACCCCGTCCTCCAGCGCGGTCAGGAAGACGACCGGGAACTCCAGGCCCTTGGCGGTGTGCAGCGTCATCATCGTGACCACGCCGGCGTCGTCTCCGCTGACCGGGATCTGGTCGGCGTCGGCGACCAGGGAGACCTGCTCGAGGAAGTCGGTGACCGTGCCGTTCGGGTTCGCCGCCTCGAACTCCGCGGCCACCGAGATGAGCTCGTTGAGGTTGTCGACGCGACCCTCGTCCTGCGGGTCGGTGCTGGCCTGCAACTCGGTGAGGTAGCCGGTGCGGTCGAGGATGCTCTCCAGCAGTGCGGCCGGGCCGGAGCCGGTCGCGACCAGCTGCTCGAACTCCTCCAGCAGGGCGACGAACTCCTGGATCGCCTTGAGCGAGCGCGTGGCGAGCTCCCCGACCTCCGAGCAGCGGCGCAGGGCGGAGGCGAACGGGATCCGTTCGCGGTCGGCGAAGTTCTCGATGCAGGCCTCGGCACGCTCGCCGATGCCGCGCTTGGGGGTGTTGATGACCCGGCGCAGGCTCACGATGTCGGTCGGGTTGGCGACGACCTTGAGGTAGGCCAGCGCGTCGCGGACCTCCTTGCGCTCGTAGAACCGCACCCCGCCGACGACCTTGTAGGGCATGCCGACACGGATGAACACCTCTTCGAAGACCCGGGAGGCGTTGTTCGTGCGGTAGAAGACCGCGATGTCCTTGGGCTGGACGGTGCCCTCGTCGACCAGCGCGTCGATCTGCTCGGCGACCCAGGCGGCCTCGTCGTGCTCGTTGTCGGCGACGTAGCCCTCGATCAGCTCCCCGTCGCCGGCATCGGTCCAGAGGTTCTTCGGACGGCGGCCGGTGTTCTTGGCGATGACGGTGTTCGCCGCGCGCAGGATCCGCTGGGTGGACCGGTAGTTCTGCTCGAGCACGATCGTCGTGGCGTGCGGGTAGTCACGCTCGAACTCGTCGATGTTGCGGATGGTGGCGCCGCGGAAGGCGTAGATCGACTGGTCGGCATCGCCGACGACGCAGAGCTCCGCCTGCGGCACGGGACCGTTCTCCGGGCCGACCAGCTCGCGGACCAGCATGTACTGGGCGTGGTTGGTGTCCTGGTACTCGTCGACCAGCACGTGCCGGAACCGGCGCCGGTAGTGCTCGGCGACGTCGGGGAACGCCTGCAGCAGGTGCACCGTGTTCATGATCAGGTCGTCGAAGTCCATGGCGTGCGCCTGGCGCAGCCGCTGCTGGTAGAGCTTGTAGGCCTCCGCCAGCACCTTCTCCGGCGCCGTCTGGGGGACGTAGCCCTCCTCGTCGATCAACTCGTTCTTCAGGTTCGAGATCTGGGCGGCGAGGCTGCGTCCGGGGTATCGCTTGGCGTCGAGGTCGAGGTCACGGGCCACCATCGTCATCAGCCGGACCGAGTCACCCTGGTCGTAGATGGTGAACGACGACTTCAGACCCAACTTGGCGGCCTCGGCCCGCAGGATGCGCACGCACATGGAGTGGAATGTCGAGACCCACATGGCGCGGGCGCGGGGCCCGACCAGGTGCGCCACCCGCTCCTTCATCTCGCCCGCGGCCTTGTTGGTGAAGGTGATCGCGAGGATCTCACCGGGCTGGGCGTGCCGGGCGCCGAGGAGGTAGGCGATCCGGTGCGTGAGCACGCGGGTCTTGCCCGAGCCCGCCCCGGCCACGATGAGCAGCGGCCCGCCCTCGTGGATCACGGCCTGCCGCTGCGGCCCGTTGAGGCCGGCGAGCATGCGGTCGAGCTCCCGGCCCACCGACCCGGGGGCCGAGCGAGGGAGGGCGGCGGTGCCGGGAAGGGCCTGCTGGACGCTGCTCATGTCCCTGCCACTGTAAGCCGGACGGGTGACGCGACCGCAGGGCCGCGGAACGTCCGCCACACCCGTCCCGGCGGGCGCCCGCGGGCCCCGTGCCGACCGGGTGATGGGTGCCGCCGTCCACGCGTGTGGCAGACTCCTCCCGTGCTCGCCACGGTCAGCTTTTTCTACGGTCACCGGGATCCGGTGTCCGTCACCGCCGGCTGAGCACTCCGCCGCAACAGACGCCCCGGGCCCGAAGAGCCCCGGGGCGTTCTTCGTCTTCAGGGGTCGACGGGCCACCAGCACCCCGAAGGACATCCGATGAACACCGCCACCGCCTCCCCCGTCGTCGTCGACGATCCGTCGGCACGGATCGGTGAGCTGCGCAGCTCGATCGACGCCTGCGACACCGCGATCATCGAGCTCGTGCAGCGCCGCCTGGCGATCTCCCGCGAGATCGGCGCGCTCCGCGCGGCCAGTGGCGGCACCCGCCTCTCGCTCTCCCGGGAGCAGCGGATCCTCGATCGGTTCCGTTCCGCGCTCGGGCCGGACGGCGCCGCGCTGGGCATGCTGCTGCTCCGCCAGGGCCGCGGCCGGCTCTGAGCTAGGGCGTCCCCCGCCACACCAGCTGTCGCTCGTCGTCCATCGCCGCGACCTCCTCGACCGCCAGGTCGGAGGTGGTCCTGGCGAGCAGTCCGCCCGCGAGCTCGCGGCCGTGGGCGAGCGCCGCGTCCAGGTCGACGGCGTCGCACTCGATCGAGCCCCGCAGCACGCTGGGATCGGCGTCGTCCTGCCACAGGCGGAGAGCTTCGTCCTGACCCCTCAGCGTCTCGATCACCGGACCGGCGAATCCGGACGGGGTCCGGAGAACGAAGACGAGGGTGAAGGTGTCCATCTGCGGAGTCTGCGGGACGTATCCGCAGCTGCGCGGCTCGACTCTTCCCCACGTCAGCACACGCCCCAGGAGACGGAAAGGTCCCATGCCCGAGCCGATCCCGCTCCCGCCGTTCCTGCGGCGGCTCCCGGCCGAGATCGTCGCGCGGATCAGGGCCACCGCCGCACGCCCCTCGGGCCGCGATCGCTGACGGCACGTCCGGCTCGTCCACCCCGCCCTGACCCGCGGGTGACCAGGTCGACGCCGGGGACCGGCATTCCGCCAGTCGAGAGGACGGCCAGCGGGATGCTCCGGTCAGGGGGCCGGTCGGGTCGCCAGGGGGAGGACCCGACCGGCTTCCCCTCCCGCATGTCACGTTCCGCGCGGCCGCGTCGTCTCCATGGGTGACACCCCGACGGAGAGGAACTGCCATGACCCCCCGCATCTCGATGCAGCCGCCCCGCACCCTCGTCTACCGGCTGGCCGAGTGGTACTCCCGCCGTAGCTGGGGGGTCGTCGCCGACCCGCTCGCTGCCATGGGGCACAACCCGCGCGTCCTCATGACCGATGCCCGTTTCGAGACCTCGCTCAAGCGGTGGAACAGGCTCGACCCCACGCTGAAGGCACTCGCCGAGCTGACCTCGGCCGTGGCCATCGGCTGCTCATGGTGCGTCGACTTCGGCTACTGGAACAGCGCCAACGAGGGTGTGGACCAGCGCAAGCTGCGCGACGTGCCCCGCTGGCGGGACAGCGACGTCTACACCGACCTCGAGCGCCAGGTGATGGCGTACGCGGAAGCGATGACCACCACGCCGCCGTCCGTCACCGACGAGATGGTCGCGGGCCTGCGGCGCGAACTGGACGACGCGGAACTGGTCGAGCTGACCATGATGGTCGCCGTGGAGAACGTCCGGTCACGGTTCAACAGCGCGCTCGGCCTGACCAGCCAGGGCTTCAAGGACCGCTGCGAGCTCCCGGCGGCGGCATCGTGACCGCTGGTCCCGCGAGCA
Source organism: Blastococcus sp. OS1-29 (assembly GCF_057628075.1). NCBI lineage: Bacteria > Bacillati > Actinomycetota > Actinomycetes > Geodermatophilales > Geodermatophilaceae > Blastococcus > Blastococcus sp. OS1-29. The sequence continues at coordinate 446,270 of NZ_JBXXJK010000004.1, read as the reverse complement.
CGGGGCTCGGCGCGTTCGACCGGCACCGGCGGCTGCTGTTCTCCGTGGCGTACCAGATGCTCGGCAGCGTGGCCGACGCCGAGGACGTCGTCCAGGACACCTGGCTGCGCTGGTCGGCGGCCGACCGGAGCGACGTGCTCGACGAGCGCGCCTACCTCGTGCGGATCGCCAGCCGGCTGGCCCTGGACCGCTTGGACTCCGCCCGGGCGCGACGGGAGAGCTACGTGGGGCCGTGGCTGCCCGAGCCGCTGCTGACCGGTAGCTCGCCGGTCGCGGCGGCCCCGCAGGAGGCGCAGCCGGAGGACGCCGCGGAGCTCGGGGAGCAGGTGTCCCTGGCCCTGCTGGTGGTGCTGGAGACGCTGTCCCCCGCCGAGCGCGCGGTGTTCGTGCTGCGGGAGGTGTTCGGCATGTCCGTCGCGGAGGTCGCGGGCGCGCTGGACCGCAGCGACGCCGCCGTCCGGCAGATGGCCCACCGGGCCCGGGAGCACGTGCACGCCAGGCAGCCGCGCTTCGACACCGACCCCCGCGAGCAGCGCCAGGTCACCGAGCGCTTCCTCGCGGCCGCGGTGAGCGGGGACGTCGAGAGCCTGCTCGCCGCCCTGGCGCCGGGCGTCGTCCTCATCGCCGACGGCGGGGGCAAGGTCACGGCCGCCCGCCGGCCGATCGTCGGTGCGGACAAGGTGGCCCGATTCCTGGCCGCCGTCGGACCGCAGGGCGCGGATCTGCCCGGCCTGCGCGTGGAGGTCGCGGGGATCAACGGCGCACCGGCGGTCGTCGCGTGGACCGACGCGGGACCGTTCATGGCGCTGCAGCTGGTCCTGGTCGACGGGCTGGTCGAGCAGGTGCTGTACGTGGCCAATCCCGACAAGCTGGCCGGACTGATCGTTCCGTGACGGCCCTCCTGCAGGGGCCCGCCGCGAGCCTGCGAGCGGTGGGGGGCAGGAGGGTCCTTTGTCTACGCTTCGTCGGTGACCATGCCCCCACCGCAGCAGCCCGCGGACCACGTCGAGCGCACCCTCTGCGTCGTCGCCCACCCCGATGACCTCGACTTCGGCAGCGCCGGCACGATCGCCCGCTGGACCGCCGCCGGCACCGAGGTCACCTACTGCATCGTCACCGACGGCGACGCGGGTGGTTTCGACGACACCCCGCGCGAGCAGATGGGTCCACTGCGCCAGGCCGAGCAGCGCGCGGCGGCTGCCGCCGTCGGCGTGAGCGACGTCCGCTTCCTCGGCTACCCCGACGGCCGGCTCGAGCTCAGCCTCGACCTGCGGCGCGACATCAGCCGGGTGATCCGTCAGGTCCGGCCCCAGCGGGTGCTGACCACCTCACCGGAGCGCTTCTGGGACCGGATCGGCGCCAGCCACCCCGACCACATGACCGTGGGCGAGTCCACGCTGCGGGCGGTCTACCCGGACGCCCGCAACCCGTTCGCCTTTCCCGAACTCCTCGCCGAGGAGGGCCTGGACGCGTGGACGGTGTCGGAGGTCTGGGTGAGCGCCAGCCCACGGGCGGACCACGCCGTCGACGTGACCGACGTCGTGCCCCAGAAGTTCAAGGCGCTGCGGTCCCACGTCAGCCAGGTCAGCCACAACCCCGACCTCGAGACGTTCGTGACGGGCTGGATGGCGACGACGGCGCAACGGTTCGGCCTGCCGGAGGGACGGCTCGCGGAGGCCTTCCACGTCGTCCACACCGCCTGAGAGGCTCTCCGCCATGGCCGACGACCGGTGGGACCAGCTCGTCGCCGACGCCTCGGGCGGCGACGTGACCGCCGGGAAGATGTTCGGCTCGGCCGGCCTGCGGACCGGCACCAAGTTCTTCGCGATCTGGTGGCACGAGCACCTGGTCGTGAAGCTGCCCCCGGCCCGGCTGACCGAGCTGGTCGAGGCCGGACAGGGGCAGCCGTTCGAGCCAATGGAGGGCCGCCGGATGAACGGCTGGATCGTCCTCGACGAGGCGGTCGAGTGGCCGCCGGTCGTGGATGAGGCCCGCGCCCACGTCGCGGCCCAGAACGCCTGAGGATCGATCCCTCCGACAGGAGCGTGTGCCATGGACGTCGACGCCATCGCCGGCCTGCTGCACGAGGCGGCGGAGACCCACCACCGCGTCTACCGGATCACCGACGGCGAGGACGCGGACTGGGCGTCCTGGTACGCGGACTGGCTGATCCGGCTCTCGGAGCTGCCGCAGCACCTCGGACGCGTCCCCGTGCGCAGCGAGCTGGTCTACCTGCTCGTCCTGCTGGACAAGGAGGTGACCGAGCAGCAACTCGACCAGGCGTGGGAGACCTACTACGCCCAGCGGCTGGCCGAGCACTTCACAGCAGACGGTTCGTCGCCGCCCAGCGGGTGAGCTCGTTGCGGTTGGACAGTTGCAGCTTGCGCAGCACGTTCGAGGCGTGCGACTCCACCGTCTTCACCGAGATGAACAGCCGCGACCCGATCTCGCGGTAGGTGTAGCCACGGGCCAGCAGCTGCATCACCTCGCGCTCGCGCGCACTCAGCAGGTCCAGACCCGGGTCGGTCGCCTCCTCCTCCGCGGGCGCGGTCGGTGCCCCGGCGGCGAACGCGTCGAGCACGAAACCGGCCAGCCGAGGGCTGAAGACGACGTCGCCGTCGGCCACCCGGCGGACGGCGTCCAGCAGGTCGGGTCCGGAGATGGTCTTGGTGACGTAGCCCTTCGCCCCGGCGCGGATGACGGCGATGACGTCCTCGGCGGCGTCGGAGACCGACAACGCCAGCCACCGCACCTCGGGCAGCTCGGCGCGCAGGGTCTCCAGCACGGCACGTCCTCCGCCGCCGGGCAGGTGGACGTCCAGGAGGACGACGTCCGGCAGCGTCGCCCGGATGCCCTCGACGGCGGCCGGGACGTCGGGTGCCTCGCCGACGAACGTGACGTCGTCCCCGAGCTCGGCGCGCACCCCGGCGCGGACCATCGCGTGGTCGTCGACGACGAAGACCCTCGGCCCGCTCATGCGGCGCTCCTGGGCAGTACGAGCTCCACCTCGGTCCCCTCCCCCGGCGCCGACCGGACCTCCGCGGTGCCGCCGAGCCGCGTCAGCCGGCCGCTCACCGAGTCGCGCAGCCCCCGGCGGTCGTCGGGCACCGTTCCGGGATCGAACCCCTTGCCGCGGTCGCGCACGAAGACGGCGACCCGCTCGGGGGTGACCTCGGTGTAGAGGTCGGCCGCCGTGGCCCCGGAGTGCTTCGCGGCGTTGACCAGGGCCTCGCGGGTGGCCGCGCCGAGGGCGGCGAGCTCCTCGTCGATGGGGGCGTCGCCGACGACGACCGGGTCGACGATCAGCGCGTGGTCGGCCTCGACGTCGGCCACCATCCCGGCGACCAGCCCGGCCCACGTGCCGCCCTCGCGGACGACCTTCGGGTCGTACAGCCACGCGCGCAGCTCCCGCTCCTGGCCGCGGGCGAGCCGGCTGACCGCCTGCTGGTCGTCGGCATGCCGCTGGATGAGGGCGAGGGTCTGGAGCACCGAGTCGTGCAGGTGCGCGGCCACCGCGGCGCGCTCCTCGCTGCGGATCCGGGCCGCGCGCTCGTCGCCGCGGGAGTCCAGCAGCCGGCGCCAGATCGGCGCCGTCACGAGCACGACGCCGATGAGGATCACCAGGGTCGCGGCGAACCCGTTGCGCGCGTTGGCCAGCTGACCGGTCGTGGCCAGGAGCAGGACCACGCCCCCGGCCGCCAGGACCACGCCGCCGGCGAGCGCCCACCGAACGCCCGGGACGGCGAGGGTGCGGTCGGTATCGAGCTGCCGCCAGACGACGGCCAGGCCGGCGGCGACCAGGATGAGCGGCAGCAGCAGCGCGCCGCCGGTCTGCACGATCTGGCCGATCGCCGCCGATGCGGCGATCCCGAGGACCACCAGGACGGCCAGCTGCCGGCGGCCGGTTCCGGCGCCCAGTTGCACCGTTCCCGGCACCGGCTCCTCGCCCGGCGCGGCGACCGGCATGGTCAGCCAGAGCAGGCCGTAGACGACGATCCCGATCCCGGTCGTCGCGAGGACGGCGAAGGCCACGCGCACGATCAGCGGGTCCATCCGCAGGTGCGACGCGGTGCCGGTCGCGACCCCGGCCAGCAGCCGCCCCGACCGCGGGCGCACGAGCGGCGGCCGCGCAGCCGTGACGCCGGGGGATGCGCCGGTCGCAGTGGTGGTCACGATGACGATGGTCGCACCGCGCCCACCACGGCCGACACCGGTGATCACCCCCCTTGAGGAACCAGGGTCGGATGGGGGCCTTCCCTGATGGCTTCCGGGACGGCGGATCGGCAGGCTTCTGGCCATGACATCCGCACCGCCCCCCGCGGCCCCACCACCCAGCCCCCCGCCGCTGGACCCACCGGCCTGGCAGCCTCCGCCCCCGCCGCCGCCCGGTCCGCCCGCCCGTCCGCAGCTGCGCCGCAGCCGCAGCGACAAGATCCTCGGCGGCGTCAGCGGCGGCCTGGCCGAATACACCGGCATCGACGCCCTGCTGTGGCGCGTGGGCTTCGTCGCCCTGGCACTGGCCGGCGGCGCCGGCGTGCTCGTCTACCTGCTGCTGTGGCTGCTGATGCCGGCCGGCCCGAGCTACTACGGCGCGCCGGCCGAACCGCGCGTGAAGGCGCCGCCCGGTCCGCGCTCGCCGGTTCCGGGCATGACCGTCGCGGCGCTGCTGATCGTCGTCGGCGGGCTCGCCCTGATCAACCGCTTCTCCGGCTTCGACCTGGGACCCCGCGGCTTCCTCGGCACCGCCCTGCTGGTCGTCGGCCTCGGACTGATCGCCGCCGCGTTCACCGGCGGACGACGGGCCCGCGGCGGCCTGATCGCGCTGGGCATCGTCCTGTCGCTCGCCCTGGCGGTGGCCTCGACGATGCCGTGGAACGACGTCCACGGCTTCCGTGGCGGCATCGGCGACCGCACCTTCATGCCCGCGACCGCGACCCAGGTGCAGGACGTCTACCGCAACGGCGCCGGCGACATGACCGTCGACCTGACCCGCGTCGACGTCAGCAACCTGAGCGGGCCGATCAGCACCCGCATCGAGCACGGACTCGGTGACCTGCACATCCTGGTGCCGTCGGACTCCGACGTCCGGCTCAGCATCGACAGCGGTATCGGCAACGTCGACGTGTTCGGCCAGGGATCCGCCGACAGCGGCTTCTTCCCCGGCACGGGCACCGGCTCGTGGGTCGACGACGGCCGCGCCGAGTTCGACATCGTCGTCCACAGCGGCGCAGGAGACGTGGAGGTGTCCCGTGGCTGACTACAGCGAGTTCCCGACCACCCCGACCGGCTGGCAGGAACGGCAGGCAGCGGAGTGGGAGGCGGTCACACCGCTGTCCACCGAGGACGCTCCCCCGCCGCGGCGGGGCGTCGACCTCGCCGCGCTGATCCCCGGAGTGTTCTTCGTCGTCCTGGCGATCGTGCTGATGACCGGCGTCGACCTGCCGTTCGGTCTCTGGCGCGGCGGCGGCTTCGTCTGGGTCCTCCTCGTCGGAGCCGGCATCGTGCTGCTGGTCTCCGAACTCCGCAAGGCCCGCCACCGGCGGTAGGCACCACACGCCGGGGGTGGAAGGACGAAGGGCCCGGGGAGCAACCGCTCCCCGGGCCCTTCGACTACTCCCACTCGATGGTGCCGGGCGGCTTGCTCGTGACGTCGAGCGTCACGCGGTTGACCTCGGGCACCTCGTTGGTGATCCGCGTGGAGATCTTCGCCAGCAGGTCGTAGGGCAACCGGGTCCAGTCGGCGGTCATCGCGTCCTCGCTGGAGACCGGGCGCAGCACGATCGGGTGCCCGTAGGTTCGCCCGTCGCCCTGCACACCGACCGAGCGGACGTCGGCCAGCAGCACCACCGGGCACTGCCAGATCTCACGGTCCAGCTTGGCCGCGGTGAGCTCGGCCCGGACGATCGCGTCCGCCTTGCGCAGGACGTCGAGCCGCTCCTGGGTCACCTCGCCGACGATCCGGATGCCGAGCCCGGGGCCGGGGAACGGCTGGCGCCAGACCATCGCCTCGGGGAGGCCCACCTGGACGCCGACCTCGCGGACCTCGTCCTTGAACAGTGTCCGCAACGGCTCGACGAGGGTGAACTGCAGGTCCTCGGGCAGCCCGCCGACGTTGTGGTGGCTCTTGATGTTCGCCGTCCCGGTGCCGCCACCGGACTCGACGACGTCCGGGTAGAGCGTGCCCTGCACGAGGAAGTCGACGGTGTCGCCGTGCGCCTTCGCGTCGCCGACGACGTCGAGGGCGGCCTGCTCGAACACCCGGATGAACTCGCGGCCGATGATCTTCCGCTTCTCCTCGGGGTCGGCGACCCCGGCCAGCGCGGTGAGGAACTGCTCGCGGGCGCCGACCACCCGCAGGTCGACGCCGGTGACGGCGACGAAGTCCCGCTCGATCTGCTCGGTCTCCCCCTCGCGCATCAGACCGTGGTCGACGTAGACGCAGGTGAGCCGGTCACCGATCGCCCGCTGCACCAGCGCCGCCGCGACCGCGCTGTCGACCCCGCCGGACAGCGCGCACAGCGCCCGGCCCTCGCCGATCTGCTCGCGGATCCGCTCCACCTGCTCCTCGACGACGTTGGCCATCGTCCAGGTGGGCTCGAGGCCGGCGATGTCGAAGAGGAAGTGCTCGAGGACGGTCTGGCCGTGCGCCGTGTGCCGCACCTCGGGGTGGAACTGCACGCCGGCGAGCTTGCGGTCGACGTCCTCGAACGCCGCCACCGGCGCCCCGGTCGAGGTCGCGGTCACGGTGAAGCCGGGCGGTGCCTCGGCGACGGCGTCCCCGTGGCTCATCCAGACCGACTGCTCCACCGGCAGCGTCCCGAACAGCCGGCCGCCGGTGGTGACGGTCAGCGGGGTGCCGCCGTACTCCCGGTCGCCGGTGTGCGCGACGGTGCCGCCGAGGCTCTGCGCCATCGCCTGGAACCCGTAGCAGATGCCGAACGCGGGGACACCCGCCTCGAACAGCGCGGCGTCGACCTGCGGGGCGCCCGGCGCGTAGACGCTCGACGGGCCGCCCGACAGCACGATCGCGGCGGGCTTGCGCGCGACGATCTCCGCGGCCGGGACGTCGCTGGGCACGATCTCGGAGTAGACGCCGGCCTCGCGGATCCGGCGCGCGATCAGCTGCGCGTACTGGGCGCCGAAGTCGACGACGAGAACGGTCGGGAAGTCCATCAGTCCGCCTGACCACCGATGACGAGATCCACCCGCTGGAACTCCTTGAGGTCGCGGTAGCCCGTCTTGGCCATCGTGCGGGCCAGGGCGCCGAACAGGTTGGTGCGCCCGTCGGCGGTCTCGGCCGGCCCGAGCAGCACCTGCTCCAGCGTGCCGACCGGCGCCACCGGGGCCGACGTCCCGCCCCGCGGCAGCCGCGGGTGGGCGGCCACCGAGTCCCACCACACGCCGCCACCGGGTGCCTCGGCCGCGATCCGCAGCGGCTCCCCCAGTTGGACGGCATCGGCACCACAGGCCAGGGCCCGGGCGATCGCGCCGCTGGTCTCGATCCGGCCGTTGGCGATCACGTGCACGTACCGGCCGCCGGTCTCGTCGAGGTAGTCGCGGCGGGCCGCTGCGGCGTCGGCGATGGCGCTGGCCAGCGGCACCCGGATGCCCATCACCGCGTCGCCGGTGGAGAAGCTGTCGGCGCCCACGCCGACGATGACGCCGGCCGCGCCGGTGCGCATCAGATGCAGGGCGGTCTGGTAGTTCGCCGCCCCGCCCACGATCACCGGGACGTCGAGGTCGGCGATGAACTCCTTGAGGTTGAGCGCATCGCCCTGCGTGGTCACGTGCTCGGCCGAGACGATCGTGCCCTGGATGACCAGCAGGTCGACGCCCGCGGACAGGATCGTCGGGGCGAGCTGGAGGGTGTGCTGCGGCGACACCCGGACGGCGGTGGTGACGCCGGCGTCGCGCATCTCCTTGATCCGGGCCGCGACGAGGTCGGGCTTCACCGGCTCGCAGTAGACCTGCTGCACGACGGACACCGGGGGCGCACCGGCGGCCGCGGCGTCGCGCACCTTCCGGTAGGCGGGCAGCGGGTCCTCGTAGCGCGCCCAGAGTCCCTCGGCGTTGAGGACCCCGAGACCGCCCGCCTGACCGACGGCGATCGCGGTGGCCGGGCTGACGACGGCGTCCGACGGGCTGGTGACCAGCGGGATGTCGAACCGGAACGCGTCGATCTGCCAGTGCGTCGAGACGTCGTCGACGTCGCGGGTCCGCCGGGAGGGGACGATCGAGACCTCGTCGAGGTCGTACCCGCGTCGGGCGAACCGGTTGAGCCCGATCTCCACGGTGTCGCGTGCGCTCATGGTCAGCGACCCCGGTAGTTGGGAGCTTCGACGGTCATCTGGATATCGTGCGGGTGGCTCTCGACCAGCCCGGCCGACGTGATGCGGGTCAGCTGGCCGCGCTCCTTCAGCTCGGCGATGGTCGCGGCGCCCGCGTAACCCATCGACGCCCGCAGGCCGCCGACCAGCTGGTGCGCGACGCCCGACAGCAGGCCGCGGTAGGGCACCTGGCCCTCGATGCCCTCGGGCACGAGCTTGTCGTCGGAGAGCACGTCGTCGGCGAAGTAGCGGTCGCGGCTGAACGACTGGTTGCCGCGCTTCTGCATGGCGCCGAGGGAACCCATGCCCCGGTAGGTCTTGTACTGCTTGCCGTTGACGAAGACCAGCTCGCCCGGGGCCTCCTCGACCCCGGCGAACAGCCCGCCGATCATCACGGTGTCCGCACCGGCGACCAGTGCCTTCGCGATGTCACCCGAGTACTGCAGTCCACCGTCGGCGATGACCGGTACACCGGCCGGCCCGGCGGCCTGCCACGCCTCGTAGATCGCGCTCACCTGCGGGACGCCGACGCCCGCGACGACGCGAGTGGTGCAGATGGAGCCCGGACCCACGCCGACCTTGACCGCGTCCGCGCCGGCGTCGATGAGGGCCTGGGCACCGGCTCGGGTCGCGATGTTGCCGCCGACGACCTCGACCCCGGCGTCCCCACCGAAGTCCTGCTTCACCCGGGACACCATCTCGAGCACCGCCCGCTGGTGACCGTGCGCGGTGTCGACGACGAGGACGTCGACACCGGCCTCGACGAGCAGCCCCGCGCGCTTGTAGGCGTCCTCGCCCACACCCATGGCCGCGCCGACGACCAGCCGGCCGTCGCCGTCCTTGGTGGCGTGCGGGTACTGGTCGCGCTTGACGAAGTCCTTGACCGTGATCAGGCCGCGCAGCCGCCCGCCGTCGTCGACCAGCGGCAGCTTCTCGATCTTGTGCTGCTTCAGCAGCTCCAGCGCGGTGTCGGGGTCCACACCCACCGGCGCGGTCACCAGCGGCATCGGCGTCATCACGTCGCGGACGAGCCGGTTCTGGTCGGTCTCGAAGCGCATGTCGCGGTTGGTGACGATGCCGACGAGGACGCCGTCACCGTCGACCACGGGGGCACCGGAGATGCGGTAGCGGCCGGACAACGCGTCGACCTCGGCGAGGGTGTTGTCGGGCGAGCAGGTGATCGGGTTGGTGACCATGCCGGCCTCGGACCGCTTCACCAGGTCGACCTGACCGGCCTGCTCCTCGGCCGCGAGGTTGCGGTGCAGGATGCCGACGCCGCCCACGCGTGCCATGGCGATGGCCATCCGCGCCTCGGTCACCGTGTCCATCGCGCTGGACAGCAGGGGCACCGCCAGGCGGATCCGCCGCGTCAGGCGGGTGCTGGTGTCGACCTCGGCGGGGACGATGTCGGACGCACCCGGGATCAGCAGGACGTCGTCGTAGGTGAGCCCGAGCGGGGCGAACTTCGCCGGCAGCTCGGGCACGGAGTCGGGCTGCATGGCGGTGGCCACCCTTCGGAGGATCGGGTCGGACTCCGGTCGGCGTCCCTCGCCGGACGCCGGAAGACCACCTCGATCGTAGGCGGCGGGCGTGACAGCGCCGGTGTGATCCCTGTCGTGCTACTACCGTGGAGGCCGTGACCCCGTTCGACGACGCCTCCGGACCCGACTTCGGTCCGGCCGATCCCGATGGCCCGCCCCCGCTCACGATGGAGGAACGGGCCGGCGTCCTCGACGACCTCGCCGAGCTCGAGGTGTTCCGCACCCTGCTGGAGCCGACGGGCATCAAGGGCATCGTGGTCGACTGCCCCGACTGCGACGAGGAGCACCACGTCGACTGGGCCCTGATGCAGGCCAACCTCCAGCAGCTGCTCGAGGAGGGCCAGACGGGGCGGCACGAGCCGCCGTTCGACCCGGACCCGGACGACTACGTCAGCTGGGACTACGCGAGCGGGTACGCCGACGGCGTGGCTGCGCACGCCGAGCACGACGAGCCCAGCGGCCGGCACGGCAGCGGCGGCCGCCACGCCCGGGACGACTGATCACCGGCTGACCGCGGCCACCTGCCACACCCGGCCGCTGTGCCGCCCGCTCAGCTCCAGCCCGTGCTGGGCGAGGACGGCGAGCATGGTCTCGGGCGAGTGGGCGAAGGTGCGGAAATCGCGGCCGAGGATGCCGAAGATCAGGTTCTGCGTGGCCACGACCGCCCGCGAGACGGCGTTGCGTGGCGGGTGGCTGAACACCAGCTGGGTGCGGGCGTGGTCCGCGGCCGCGCCGAGGAGCTTCGCGGCGTCGGGGTAGCAGCACACCACCCGGTGCAGGACGACGACGTCGGCCGGCTCGACCGCGCCCGGGTCCGTCGCGATGTCGACGAGCCGGCGATGCACGCGGCCGCCGAAGCCGCACTCCTCGATCAGCGCCGCCGCCTCGGCCTCGTAGGCGGGCGAGAGCTCGAGGTTGGTCGCCGAGGCCGCACCGCGCCGCAGCAGCTCGAGCTGGATCTCCCCGACCCCGCCGCCGATCTCGAGCACCGTCGCGCCCTGCACGCCGCGCTGGGCGATCAGGTCGACGATGGCCCGCTCGGTGGCCGCCAGCCCCCTCTTGCGGTACCGGGCGGCCATACGCCTCGCGAACCGCGACCCGAACATCCGGTCGCAGCCTCGGGGGTCGCAGCAACCGCTCATCGGGCCACCATCCCACCCTGCAACTTCATGATCAACACACACCGAGGGCCCCCTCCCGATTCGGGAGAGGGCCCTCGTGTGTCGATCTCGAGACGATCGACTAGCTCATGATGCCGCGGCGGAAACCCGTCGCGACGGCCTCGGCGCGGTCCTTGGCGCCGAGCTTGCGGAACAGCCGCCGGGCGTGGGTCTTGATGGTGTCCTCGGACAGGTAGAGCTCGCGCCCGATCTGCGCGTTGCTCTTGCCCTGGCTCATCCCGGTCAGCACCTGCATCTCGCGCATCGACAGGGCGGCGACCGGCGCGGCCTCGCGCACGGTCGAGCGCACCGTGGTCGGCGCGGAGCCGGCCAGCGGGGCGGCGCCGCTCCACGCGGGAGCGGGCGCGACCTGCTGCGGGATGCGACCGCCCTCGGCACGCAGGCCGAGACGGGACAGGCCGAGGCCCATCTCGATCGGACTGGCGTCCCAGCGCAGGTAGCCGCGCGCCCCGAACGCCACGGCAGCGCGCACGCTCTCCGCGTCGTCCGGTGCACCGAGCACGAGCACGGGCAGACCCGGGTGGGCGCGCAGCGCCTGGGTCGCAGCGCTCAGGCCTGTGTCGACCGCGCGCTGGGTGCCGACAATGAGGACGTCGGGCATGCGGGTGGCGAGCCGGGACATCAGGCTGGCGGCGTCGGCCACCACCTCGACCCGGCCGACGAAGGGCAGGGCGACCAGGCGGGAGGCGACGTCGTCCCGGACGCGCCGGCGCTCGTCGTACACCCAGACGTTGGTGGCGCCCTGGCCGGGGCCACGCATCCTGTCGTCGATCAAGGCCTGCTCCTCGCTGTCCCCGGGGCGCCAGCCGCCGGGCCCGGTCGACCGGGGAACACCCGGCCGACGGTGCAGTGGTGGGGGCTCCCGGAGCCGGGAAACCCCCACCCACTGCACCGGTCGCGCGCGGATCCGGGTTTCTCCCCCTCCCGGTTCCGCTACGACCTGTTCCGAGCTTGATCGACACGATCGGGCTACAACACCCGCCCTCACCCCCGGGGGTGAGGAGCGTGATTTCGCAACTCGAACCAAAAAGTTGCGATCACGACGTGTTTGGGCATGTGAGGGCGAGGGCACCGGGGGCTTCAGCAGCCGGACAGCCCCCTCCGGCTCGCGCCGAGCCTTGGAGGAGAGATGGCCGACATTCGCAGGCTTCCGACACCTGTTGCCGAGGTCTGGGACTGGCAGCTCCACGGAGCCTGCCGTGGCGAGAACACGTCCCTCTTCTTTCATCCCGACGGCGAGCGAGGTCCGGCGCGCGCCCGGCGACAGAACGCCGCCAAGGCCGTGTGCGCCCGGTGCCCGGTTCTCGACGCCTGCCTCAAGCACGCACTGTCGGTCCGCGAGCCCTACGGGGTCTGGGGCGGCATGAGCGAGGAGGAGCGCGCCCGGCTGATCGCGGCCGAGCCCGAGCGGGTCGCCGCCGGGGTGTAACTCCCGCACAGACGCCGAGAGGGCGGGTTCCGGATGATCCGGAACCCGCCCTCGTCGTTCGTCCCCGCTGGGAGGTCCTACCCCACCGTTCTGGGTCCTCCCCCGCCGTCGACCAGGGGGGAGGACCCGGAATGATCAGGGACCCTGATCATTCCGGACGGCGGCTCAGTGCGAGTGGCCGTGCCCCCCGCCGTGCGAGTGGCCGTGGGTGTGCTGCCCGGCGCCGTGCGAGTGCTCTTCCTCCTCGGGCTTCTCGACCACGGCCGAGTCGGTGGTGAGCACCATCGCCGCGATCGAGGCGGCGTTGCCGAGCGCGGCCTTGGTGACCTTGACCGGGTCGATGACGCCCTGCTTGGCCAGGTCGCCGAACTCGCCGCTGGCGGCGTTGAAGCCCTGGCCGACGCCGAGGTCGCGCACCTTGCTGACGACGACGCGGCCCTCGAAGCCGGCGTTCTCCGCGATCCGCGCGAGCGGGGCGTCGAGCGCCGAGCGGACGGCGCGGGCACCGGTCAGCTCGTCACCGGACAGGTCGAGCGCGTCGATGGCCGAGACGGCGTGCACCAGCGCGGAACCGCCGCCGGGGATCACGCCCTCCTCGACCGCCGCACGGGTGGCCGCGATGGCGTCCTCGATGCGGTGCTTGCGCTCCTTGAGCTCGACCTCGGTGGCCGCGCCGACCCGGATGACGCCGATGCCGCCGGCGAGCTTCGCCAGCCGCTCCTGCAGCTTCTCGCGGTCCCAGTCGGAGTCGGTCGCCTCGATCTCGCGCTTGATCTGGGTGATCCGGTCACCGATCGTGTCCTTGGTGCCGCCGCCGTCCACGATCGTGGTGTCGTCCTTGGTGACGGTGACCCGACGGGCGGTGCCGAGCACCTCGAGGCCGACCTGGTCGAGCTTGAGACCGACGTCCTCGCTGACGACCTGACCGCCGGTGACGACGGCGAGGTCGGCCATGAACGCCTTGCGCCGGTCGCCGAAGAAGGGCGACTTCACCGCGGCGACCTTGATCGTCTTGCGGATGGAGTTGACGACGAGGGTGGACAGCGCCTCGCCCTCGACGTCCTCGGCGACGATCAGCAGCGGGCGGCCGCCGGTCGAGAGCACCTTCTCCAGCAGCGGGAGCAGGTCGGCGAGCGCGCCGACCTTGCCGCTGACCAGCAGGACGAGGGCGTCGTCGAGGACCGCCTCCATCGACTCGGAGTCGGTGACGAAGTACGGCGACAGATAGCCCTTGTCGAACTGGACGCCCTCGGTGACGTCGAGCTCGGTGGACATCGTGTTGCTCTCCTCGACGGTGATGACCCCGTCCTTGCCGACCCGTTCGAACGCCTCGCCGATGAGCTCGCCGACCTCGGCGTCCTGCGCGGAGATGGTGGCGACGCCGGCGATCGCGGTGCGCTCCGTGACCGGGATGGCGGCCTTGTCGAGCGCGGCGTGGACGGCGTCGACGGCGGCACGCATGCCGCGGCCCAGCGCCATCGGGTTGGCGCCGGCGGCGACGTTGCGCATGCCCTCGTGCACCAGCGCCTGCGCCAGCACGGTGGCGGTGGTGGTGCCGTCACCGGCGACGTCGTTGGTCTTGGTGGCGACGCTCTTGGCCAGCTGCGCGCCGAGGTTCTCGTACGGGTCGTCGAGGTCGATCTCCCGGGCGATGGTGACGCCGTCATTGGTGATCGTGGGGGCGCCGAACTTCTTGTCGATGACGACGTTGCGGCCGCGCGGGCCGAGCGTCACCTTGACCGCGTCGGCGAGCTTGTCGACGCCGCGCTCGAGGGAACGCCGGGCGTCCTCGTTGAACTTGATGATCTTGGGCATGTGGGACCTCTCGATCAGTGGTGCGGGGAAAGACGACCGCCCCGGGACCCGAGTTCGGGTCGCCCGGGGCGGTCGGAGAGTGCGGTGGTGCTAGCGAGGAGAGGTCACTTCTCCACGACGGCGAGCAGGTCGCGGGCGGAGAGCACGAGGTACTCCTCGCCGGCGTACTTGACCTCGGTGCCGCCGTACTTCGAGTAGATGACCACGTCGCCGACGTTCACGTCGAGCGGAACGCGGTTGCCGTTGTCGTCGATGCGGCCGGGGCCGACGGCGACAACGGTGCCCTCCTGGGGCTTCTCCTTGGCGGTGTCCGGAATGACCAGACCGGAGGCGGTGGTGGTCTCGGCCTCGTTGGCCTGGACCACGACCCGGTCCTCCAGCGGCTTGATGCTGACCTTGGTAGCGGTCGTCACGTCGGTGACGCCCCCTTCGGTGTAGGACGGCAGGGTGCTATGACTTTGTGGTGCGGTAGTGCTGATGCTGTGGCACGGGATCCGGGCACCCGCCGTCGCGGGGGTCGGGCGCCAGCCCGTGTCAATTGGCACTCTACCCATGAGAGTGCCAGCCGCTCAACCGGGTCCCCCACACGACCTACGCGGGAGTGCAGCAGGCTGGGCGCGTGCCCGCCACCGCCGACCTCGCCCAGCTGCGCTGGCTGGGGAGCTCCGAGGGTACGGAGGCGACTCGGCTGGCCGGCCGACTCCAGGCCGACGGCGTCGACCTCCTGCCCGGGCTGGGCCGCCTGCGCGCCGCAGTCGGGCCCGAGCACGCGGGGCCGGCGTGGGAGCTCGCCCGGCTGCGCGCCCGCGCCCGGCCGGTCTTCGGCGCGGACGCCGACGTCCTCCTCCTCACCGCCGAGACCCTCGAGCAGGCCGGCCGTCCCGAGCTCGCCGCCCGACGGGCCACCCGCCTCCTCGGCGGGCGGACGACTTCCGTGGCCGACCTCGGCTGCGCCGCCGGCACCGACACGGTCGCGCTGGCGCGGGCGGGCGCCTCGGTGGTGGCCGTCGACCGCGACCCCGTCGCCCGCGAGCTGACCGCCGCCAATGCCCGGGCCCTCGGCCTGGCCGACCGCGTCCGGGTCGTCGACGCGGACGTCGTCGACCTGGTGGCGACCGGGAACCTGCTCGGCTGCGCGGCCGCGACCCTGGATCCGGCGCGCCGGGCCGACGGACGGCGGCAGCTCGACCCCGACCGCTGGTCACCGCCCTGGTCGACCGTGACCGCGCTCCTCGAGGCCCTGCCGGCGAGCGTGGTCAAGGTGGCCCCCGGGCTCGACCACGACCGCGTACCCGGCGGTGTCGAGGCCGAGTGGGTGTCGGTCGGGGGCTCGATCGTCGAGGCGCTCCTCTGGGGCAGTGCCCGGTCGACCACGTGGCGTCGGGCGACGCTTGTCGGCGGCGGTCAGGTGCACGAGGTCACCGCCGAGGAGGACCCCGGGCCCGCACCGGTGGCCGCCGTCCGCGGCTGGCTGCACGAGCCCGACCCGGCCCTGATCCGGTCGGGCCTGTTGTCCCTCGTGGCGGCCGACCTCGGCGCGACGCTGATCGACCCGACCATCGCCTACCTGACCTCCGACGGCCCGGCCGACTCCCCGTGGGTCAGCTCCTACCGCGTGACCGAGGTCCTGCCGTTCAACCTCAAGAAGCTCAAGGCGCTGCTGCGGACGCGCGGGATCGGCCGGGTCGTGGTGAAGAAGCGGGGGTCGCCGATCGAACCGGAGGCCCTCGCGAGGCAGCTGAGGGGTCCCGGGAGTGACTCCGCGGTCGTCGTGGTCACCCGGGTGACCGGAGCGCCGACCGTGCTGCTCTGCGCGCCGCTCAGCGGCTGAAGAAGGACCCCGTCCCCCTCACCCCTCGCAAGCTCGGGGTGAGCCTCCGGACGGGGCCGCCCGATTCGTCGCTCAGCGGCTGACTGTCTCGATCGGCAGCGAGCTGTCGGCACCCAGATCGGGATCCGACGGCGCGACGCCGGCGGCCACCAGCCGGGAGCCCAGCGCGGCCACCATCGCGCCGTTGTCGGTGCACAGCTTCGGGCTCGGCACCCGCAGCACGATGCCCGCCTTCTCGCAGCGCTCCTCGGCCAGGGCGCGCAGCCGCGAGTTGGCCGCGACGCCCCCGCCGAGCACCAGGTGGTCCACCCCGTGGTCGCGGCAGGCGCGCACGGCCTTCGCCGTCAGCACGTCGGCCACCGCCTCCTGGAACGACGCGGCCACGTCGGCGACCGGCACCGGCTCGCCCGAGCGTTCCCGTGCCTCCACCCAGCGGGCGACGGCGGTCTTCAGCCCGGAGAACGAGAAGTCGTAGGGGGCGTCACGCGGGCCGGTCAGCCCGCGGGGGAACGCGATCGCGGCGGCATCGCCCTCGCGCGCCGCCCGGTCGATCGGCGGGCCACCCGGGAACGGCATGCCGAGCACGCGGGCCACCTTGTCGAACGCCTCACCCGCGGCGTCGTCCATGGTGCGGCCGAGCGACTCGACGTCGCGGGAGAGGTCGGGCACCAGGAGCAGCGAGCTGTGCCCGCCGGACACCAGCAGCGCGATCGACGGCTCGGCCAGCGGGCCGTGCTGCAGCTCGTCGACGGCCACGTGGGCGGCGAGGTGGTTGACGCCGTAGAGCGGCTTGCCGAGCGCCAACGCGTACGCCTTGGCCGCCGCGACGCCGACCAGCAGCGCGCCGGTCAGTCCGGGTCCGGAGGTGACCGCCACCGCGTCGACGTCGTCCGCACTCACCCCGGCGTCGGCGAGCGCGCGGTGCACCGTCGGGACCATCGCCTCCAGGTGGGCGCGCGAGGCGATCTCCGGGACGACCCCGCCGAACCGCTCGTGCTCGGCCATCGACGTCGCCAGGGCGTCGGCGAGCAGCGTGTGACCGCGGACCAGGCCGACGCCGGTCTCGTCGCAGGAGGTCTCGAAGCCGAGAACCAGGGGCTGGTCAGGCACGGCGACCTCCCAGGGCGCGGACGCGCTTGCGGCGCATGACGACGGCGTCGGCGCCGCTGGGCTGGTAGTACCCGCGGCGCCGCCCGATCTCGGTGAAGCCGCGGCGCTCGTAGAGCCGCTGCGCGGCCTCGTTGCCGGCGCGCACCTCGAGCAGCACGACCGGGCTCCGTTTGTCCGCCTCGGCGAGCAGGGCGTCGAGCAGCAGCGACCCGACCCCTTCACCCTGCAGCGCCTTGGTCACGCCCAGGGTGGCCACGTGCGCCTCGTCGTCGTAGGCGATCAGTCCGCCGTAGCCGACCATCACCGGCTCGCCGGCCACGTCCTCCTCGTCGTCGGCACCCTCCAGGTGGAACTCGGCCACCACGTAGAAGCGGGTGTCCGGGCGGGACAGCTCGTCGCGGTACATCGCCTCCGTCCACGTGTCGGGCGCGAAGAGCTCCTCCTCGAGCACCATGACGGCGGGCAGGTCGTCGGTCGTCATCGGTCGCAGCCGCACGGTCATGCGGCCGCCTCGCTGGCGCTCGTCGGCCGCATGCCCGACGGTGCTCTGCTCGTTGATGAGCTCGCAAGCTCGCTCATCCCTGGGTCACGGCCTTGAGAGTCGTCGGCGGGGTGGCGTCGGGACGGCGCAGGTACAGCGGGGTCAGCGGACCGGCGGACGACGGGTCGGCGAGCTGTGGACCCGCGGCGCGGAGCAGCCCCGCGGTCGTCACCTCGGCCGCGACGACGGGTCGGCCCAGCCGATCGGCGGCGAACACGGGGTCACCCACCACCGGCTCGGGCAGCGACACCTCGGCGGGCTTGTCGACGGACGGCCCGGCGACGCGGCTGCCGTCGGCTGCATAGGTGGCCCAGTAGATCTCCCTGCGCCGCGCGTCGGTCACGACCGTGCGGGCGCCGGTACCGATCGCGTCCAGCGAGCAGACGCCGACCACCGGCAGTCCGCGGGCGTCGGCGAGGGCAGCGGCGGTCACGACGCCGACGCGCAGGCCGGTGAAGGGGCCCGGGCCCAGGCCCGTGACCACGGCGTCGAGGTCGGCCATCGTCAGGCCCGCGTCGGCCAGGACCCCGGTGATCGCGGGCGTGAGGAGCTCCGCGTGCTTGGTCCCCGAGGGCACGGCCCGCTCGGCGAGCACCTCGACCTCGGCGGCCGACGACCAGCGAGCCAGCCCGGCGACGAGCGTCGGGGTGGCGGTGTCGAGGGCGAGGACGAGCACGACGGAGAAGCCTAGGCGGGCGGGGTCGGGCAGCCGTCGACGGGCAGTTCGTAGACGATCTCGAGGCCGTCCTCGTCGTCCACCTGCTCGCCGACCTCGACGAGACCGTGGGCGAGCACCAGGTCGCGCGAGGCGCCGTTGCCGGGCGAGATCGTGGCGCGGAACGTGCGGACGCCGGCGTGGGCTTCCGCCCGCGCGAGGAGGCCCCGCAGCGCCGCCCGCGCGTAGCCCTGCCGCCGGTGCTGCGGGTCGATCGAGTAGCCGACCTCGACCATGCCGTCGGCGTCGGGCGGCCCGTGGAAGCCGGCCCGCCCCACGGCGAGGCTGCGCTCGGGGTCCCACACGATGCCCGTGATCCAGGCGGCGCTCGCCGGGTCCTCCACGACCTGCTCGGCGCGGATCTGCCACACCCGCCGGCACTCCGGCCCGGCCAGGTAGGGCGAGAGCGGCACCGGCGACGTCCGCTCGGCTGCTGCCTGGTCGCCGTCGGCCAGCCCGCGCAGCGCGGCGGCGTCCAACTGCACGATCTCCACGCGGGGCGTCATGCCAGCCTCTCCTCCCAGCCGGGCCCGTGGGGCACGAGGACGGCGGTGCGGACGTCGTCGTCCCGCCGGTCCAGGCGCACCTCCAGGTGCTCGTCGGCCAGCCGCTCCACCAGTCCCTGCCCCCACTCGACCACGGTCACCGAGTCGTCGGTCGAGGCGTCGAGGTCCAGGTCGTCGACGTCGGCCACGCTGCCCAGCCGATAGGCGTCGACGTGCACCAGCGGCACCCGGCCGTCGCGGTGCACCCGGGCGATCACGAACGTGGGCGACGTGACCTGCTCCCGCACACCGAGCCCGGCTCCGATCCCCTGGGTCAGCGCGGTCTTGCCGGCACCCAGCGGGCCGACCAGGACGACCAGATCCCCGGCGCGGAGCAGACCGGCGAGGTCGCGGCCCAAGGCATGGGTGTCCGCGGGGGCCGGCAGGACGTGCTCGCGGTTCACCGGTGCGTCCGCACGGCGTCGGCGACCTGCCGGAGGTCGGCCGCGAGCGCTGCCCGGGGTGCGCCGTTCGGGCCGAAGCGGATGGCCGCCGAGGGGTGGTAGGTCACGTAGAGGTCCCGTCCGTTCCAGGGGTGCGCACCGAGCTCCCGGGCGCGTGCCAGCACCGTTCGCGGCCCGAGGAACCACTTGGCCGCCGAGAGCCCCAGCGCCACGATCGCCGGCGGGTCGAGCAGCTCGACCTGCCGGTCCAACCAGCCGCTGCAGCGGGCGACCTCGACTGCCTTCGGCGTCCGGTTGCCCGGTGGCCGGCACTTCACCACGTTGAGGACGGCGCACTGCGCCCGGTCGAGGCCCGCCTCCCCGAGCAACTGGTCGAGCAGTGCCCCGGACTTCCCCACGAACGGCCGGCCGATCTCGTCCTCGGTGGCGCCCGGCGCCTCGCCGACGAACGCGACCAGCGGCCGCGCGGTGACCGGTACGTCGCCGACGACCACGTGCTGCCGGCTCGCGGCCAGCTCGGGGCACGCGACGCAGGAGCGCGCGGTGGCGGCCAGCGTGCCCCAGTCGGGCGCGGCGGCGGCGGTACGGGCGACCTCGTCGGCGGCGGCATCCGGCCGGGGCGGACGAAGGGCTGCCACGCCGGGAACCCTAACGGGGTCTACCCGGCGCGCTCCTCCGAGGCGGTCGCGCGGCGCAGCAGGGCGGTGAGGGCGGCGTTCACCTCGGCCGGCTTCTCCAGCAGGACCATGTGCCCGGCCTCGGGCACCACGACCAGCTCGGCGTCCGGCAGGAGCTCGGCGATCCGCTCGCTGTGCTCCTTGGGGATCAGCGTGTCCTTCTCGCCCGTGAGGATCAGCGTCGGCACCTCGCGCACGGGCTTCAGCGATCCCGTGTGGTCCAGGCCGGCGATCGCCGGGTAGAACTCCGCGATCACGTCGACCGGGGTGCCGGCGATCATCGCGTCGACGTAGTGCCCGAGCGCGGGGTCGACGTCACCGGAGCCGAACGACAGCGACCGGGTCGCCGCCGAGACGATGCCCGCGGCGAGCCGCCGGGTGCCCTCGGCGATCCGCGGCCGCCGGCGCATGGTCCACGCGGCCACCGGGAGAACCGCGGCACGGACCCGCGTGAGCAGCTCGGGCAGCCCGAAGGTGAGATTCGCGAGGTTGCCGCTGCTGGTCGACATGAGGGCGACCCCCACGACCTTCGGCCCGAACAACTCCGGGTGCAGCGCGGCGAGGCCCATGATCGTCATGCCGCCCATCGAGTGGCCGACCAGCACCACCGGGCCCCGCGGCACGCGGGTCTCCAGGACCGTGGCGAGATCCCGGGCGAGCTGCTCGATCGTCGAGCTCTTCGACGAGCCCCGACCGGACGCCCCGTGGCCGCGCTGGTCGTAGAACACCAGCCGGGCCGCGGAACTCTTCGCCGACGTGAGCTCGGCGGCCAGCGTGCGGCGCTGGAACGCCCAGCAGGCCATCGACAGCGTGTAACCGTGCACGAAGACGACAGTCAGCGGGGCCCTGGCGGGGCCGATCTCCTCGACGGCCAGCAGGACGCCGTCGTCGGCCTGCACCAGCGCGGTGCGGTCGGCCGCCCGCGCGGCCGGGCCGAGCGGGTCGTCGGCGCGGAACTCCGCCTCGGTGGCCTCCGGGCCGGCGAGCCCCTCGGACAGTTCGGGAGCGCGTCCGCGCCCCCGGCGGCTGACCGCCACGCCGGCGGCGGTACCGGCGGCGGCGAGGCCGACCAGTCCCCCGATGACGCCGGCGGGGTGTCGGGCGATCGCGCGGGTCAGACCGGTCCGTCCGGCCGGCGCCGCTGCCATCAGACCGCCCCTGCCGAGCCGACGTACCGCCGGGCGAACCGACCGCCGACCCGGGTCACCAGCTCGTAGTGGATGGTGCCGACGGCGTCGGCCCACTGCTGGGCCACCGGCTCGCCGCCGTCCCCGGGACCCCAGAGCACGGCTGCGTCCCCGGGCCGGACGGCGGCGTCGCCGACGTCGAGCACGAACTGGTCCATGCACACGCGGCCGGCGATGGTGCGCTGCTGCCCGGCGGCCAGGACCGGTGCGGTGTTTCCCGCGGCCCGCGGCACCCCGTCGGCGTACCCGACCGGCACGAGGGCGAGCGTCGTCTCGCGGTCGGTGACGTAGGCGTGTCCGTAGGAGACGCCGGAGCCCGGGGGCACCCGCTTGGTGAGGGCGATGGGTGCCTGGACGGTCATGGCGGGGCGCAGGCCGTAGTCCTTCGGGTCGCCGCCGAGCGGGTCGAGCCCGTAGAGGGCAACGCCGGGGCGGACGAAGTCGTACCAGGTGTCGGGCAGCGCGATGGTGGCCGCGGAGTTCGCCAGGTGCAGCCGGGCGTCGGTCAGCCCCGCGCCGCGCGCGATCGCGACCGCCTCCTCGAACACCCGCACCTGGGCGGCGATGGTCGGGTGCGTGGGCGCATCGGCGTAGGCCATGTGACTCCACAGCCCGACGACGCTCACGTCGCCGTCGGCCTGGGCCCGCGCCGCGGCCGCGACCAGGCCGGGCCAGTCGGCGGGTGTGGCGCCCTCACGGCAGAGGCCAGTGTCGGCGAACAGGTGCAGCCGGGCCGGCGACCCGGTCGCCCGGGCGGCGGCGACCACCTCGGCCAGCCCCCACTCGGCATTGACCGAGACCTGCACATCGGCCGTCAGGGCCGGTGCGAAGTCTGTGCCGGGCCCGTGCAGCCAGGCCAGCAGCGGGGCGGTGATGCCGGCCGCCCGCAGGGCGAGGGCCTCGGCCAGGACAGCCACGCCCAGGTAATCCGCCCCACCGGCCAGGACGGCCCGGGCCGAGGGCACCAGCCCGTGCCCGTACCCGTCGGCCTTGACGACCGCCATCAGCGGCCGACCGACCCGCTCGCGCAGCACCGCCGTGTTGGCGGCGATGGCGTCGAGGTCGACGACGATCTCGGCGCGGGCTGGGGAGGTCACGTCCCCGAGTGTCCCAGGCGGGAGGCTCCGAGCCCGCGCACCCGGCCGATCGCCTCGGGGAGCCGCCGGACGAGGTCGCCGGCGATCAGCGGCCCCCGCTCGGCGGCGAGCTGCCCGGTGCGGCCGTGAAGGTGTGCCGCGACGGCGCCCGCGACGTGCGCGTCCATGCCGGTGGCCAGCACGGCTCCGGCGATCCCGGACAGGACGTCGCCGGTGCCGGCGGTCGCCAGCCAGGGCGTGCCGGTGGCGTTCACGAACGCGGTGCCGTCCGGGCCGGCGACCACGGTCGCATCGCCCTTCAGCAGCACGCTGCAGCCGAGGTCGGCCGCGAGCCGCCGGGCGGCGCCGATCCGGTCGCTGCCGACCTCGGTCCCGAACCTCTCGAACTCCCGGTCGTGCGGCGTGAGCAGGGTGGGCGCGGTCCGGCCGCGCACCAGGTCCTGCTCGCGGGCGAGCAGGGTGAGGGCGTCCGCGTCGACCACCACCGGCAGCTCGGTGGCGAGCACCTCGGCGAGCACGCTGCGGGCGTCGCCGTCGGTGCCCATGCCGGGACCGACGACCCACGCCTGCACCCGGCCGGCGTCTCCGGGCCGCCCCTCGGTGACGATCGCCTCCGGCCAGGCCGCCCGGACGCCGTCCGCCGCGGTGCCGGCGTAGCGCACGAGACCGGGCCGGGTACGCAGCGCGGCACCGGTGCACAGGACCGCGGCGCCCGGGTAGGTGGTCGATCCCGCCACCACCCCCACCACGCCCTGCGAGTACTTGTCGTCGCCGGCCGACGGCACCGGGAGGCGGCCGGCCACGTCGGCGTCGGTGAGCCGGAATGCCGAGGCGGCCGGCAGGTCGAGCCCGATGTCGACCAGGTGGACCTCTCCCGCATACCCGCGGCCTTCCCCCACGACCAGCCCGGGCTTGACCGCCCCGAAGGTGACCGTGTGCATCGCGGGGAACGCGACGCCGTCGACGGCTCCGGTGTCGGCGTCGATCCCGCTCGGGACGTCGACGGCGACGGTCAGCGCGGCCGACGCCCCGGCCAGGGAGGCGAGTTCGGCCGCGTCGGGCCGCAGTCCCCCGCGCCCGCCGATGCCGAGCATCCCGTCGAGCACGAGGTCGGCCCGGCCGACGGCCTCGGCGGCGTTCCCGCTCAGTACCCGGCCGCCGGCCGTCCGGAGGGCCGCGAGGCCGCGAGCGTGTGCGCGGTCGGGGTCGAGGAGGACGGCGGTGACGCGGGCGCCGCGGCGTGCGAGGTGAGCGCCGGCGACCAGGGCGTCGCCGCCGTTGTTGCCGGTGCCCACCAGGAGGACGACGCGGCGGCCGTAGAGCGTGCCGAGGAGGCGGGTGCAGACCGTGGCCAGACCGGTGGCCGCCCGCTGCATCAGCGCGCCCTCGGGTGTCCTGGCGAGGACCGGTTCCTCGGCGGCCCGCACCTCCGCCGCGGTGAACAGACCGATCACGTGACCTCCTCGCCGGCGCTCGTCCCCCACGTGATCGGCCGCGATGCTGCGTCTTCGCGTGACCTCGCACGCTCGGTCACGAACCGGCCCCGATGATCAGGCCCTCCGCGATCACCAGCGCCGAGGCGATGCCGCCGTCGTGGCTGAGCGAGACGTACCAGGACGTGACCCCGAGCTGCGCCGCGCGACCGGCGACCGTCCCCCGCACCTCGATGTGCGGCCGGCCGTGCTCGCCGACGGTGACCTCGGCGTCGTGCCAGTGCAGGTCACCCGGTGCGCCGAGCGCCTTGGCCAGCGCCTCCTTGGCGGCGAACCGGGCGGCCAGCGACTCGCCGGTGCGCGGACTTCCCGACGGTGTGAGCTGCTCGGCCGGCGTGAACAGCCGGTCCCTCAGCCCAGGAGTGCGCGTGAGCGACTCCGCGAACCGCTCGACCGGCACGACATCGATCCCGACCCCGATGATCACGCCGGTCAGTGTGCCGGAACTACTCCACGGTCACCGATTTCGCGAGGTTGCGGGGCTGGTCGACGTCCAGGCCCCGCGTGTCGGCGATCTCGCAGGCGAACACCTGCAGCGGCACCGTCGTCACGACCGGGGCCAGCAGGGTCGGGGTCCGCGGGACCCGGATGAGGTGGTCGGCGTACGGCACGACCTCCTCGTCGCCCTCCTCGGCGATCACGATCGTGCGGGCGCCGCGGGCGCGGACCTCCTGGATGTTGGAGACGACCTTCCCGTGCACCGACTCCCGGCTGCGCGGCGACGGGACGACGATGATCACCGGAGTGCCCTGGTCGATCACCGCGATCGAGCCGTGCTTGAGTTCGCCGGCCGCGAATCCCTCGGCGTGGATGTAGGCGAGCTCCTTGAGCTTCAGGGCCCCCTCGAGCGCCACCGGGTACCCGACGTGGCGGCCCAGGAACAGGATCGTGTTGGCCTCGGCGAGGTCGCGGGCGAGCAGGCGGACGGGCTCCATGCCGGCGAGCACCTCGGCGACGGCCTCGGGGAGGCGGCGAAGGTCGGCGACGATGGCCGCGACCTCGTCCTCGTACTTCACGCCGCGCACCTGGGCCAGGAAGAGGCCGACCAGGTAGCACGCCACCACCTGGGTCAGGAAGCCCTTCGTCGACGCAACGGCGACCTCGGGCCCGGCGTGCGTGTAGAGGACGGCGTCGGACTCACGCGGGATGGTCGAGCCGTTGGCGTTGCAGATGGCCAGGACGCGGGCGCGCTGGTCCTTCGCGTGCCGTAGCGCCATCAGCGTGTCCATCGTCTCGCCGGACTGGCTGATGACGACGACCAGCGTGGATCGGTCGAGCACCGGGTCGCGGTAGCGGAACTCGCTGGCCAGCTCCACCTCGACCGGGATGCGCGTCCAGTGCTCGATGGCGTACTTCGCGATCAGTCCGGCGTGGAAGGCCGTGCCGCAGGCGACGACGAAGATCTTGTCGATGTCGCGCAGCTCCTGGTCGGAGAGCCGCACCTCGTCGAGGACGAGCTCCCCCTGAGCGCCGAGCCGGCCGAGCAGGGTGTCGGCCACCGCCTGCGGCTGCTCGGCGATCTCCTTGAGCATGAACCAGTCGTAGCCGCCCTTCTCGGCGGCGGCGGCGTCCCAGTCGACCGTGTAGGCCTTGGGCTCGACCGCGGTGCCGGCGAAGTCGGTGACGGTCAGGCCGCGGGTGCGGTCGATCTCGACGACCTGGTCCTGCCCGAGCTCGCGGGCCTCCCGCGTGTGCGCGATGAACGCCGCGACGTCGGAGCCGAGGAAGTACTCCGAGGTGCCGTCGCCCGTCTCCCCGATGCCCACGACCAGCGGACTGCTGCGCCGGGCCGCCACGAGGGTGTCGGGCTCGTGCGCCGACGTGGCGACCAGGGTGAAAGCACCCTCCAGACGGCCGCACACCGCGCGCATCGCCTCGGCCAGCCGGCCGGGGCCGGTCGGCAGCCCGGCATAGGCGGCCGCGAGCAGGTGCGCCACCACCTCGGTGTCGGTCTCGGAACGGAACTCGATGCCGGCCGTCTCGCACTCGTCCCGGAGGACGGCGAAGTTCTCGATGATCCCGTTGTGGATGACGGCGACCGTGCCGTCGGCCGACAGGTGCGGGTGGGCGTTCCGGTCGGTCGGGCCACCGTGCGTCGCCCACCGGGTGTGCCCGATGCCGATCGTGGCCGTCGGGAGGGGGTGGTCGGCGAGGACCTTCTCGAGGTTGGCCAGCTTCCCGGCCTTCTTCGCCGAGCTCAGCTGCCCGTCAGCGACGACGGCGATACCGGCGGAGTCGTAGCCCCGGTACTCGAGCCGGCGCAGTCCCTCCAGGACGACGTCCCGGGCGTCCTGGGGACCGACGTAACCCACGATTCCGCACATTTCACCGAGGGTACCGGGCGATGACACTGGCTATGACACTGTCGCCCTCCGGGCGACACCGCGGCCAGGAGCGGCTCCCTGTCTGCCCCGAGCGTGTCCCGCCCCTTCTCGGGGACCCTCCGGGCCCCCTCGTCGGAGCGCCTCGCGAAGCGGCTCGCCGACTCCACCTGCGGTCCCTCAGCCGACCTTCGCCACGACCTCGGCGAGGCGGGCGGCGACGGCGTCCGCCTGGTCCTGCGTGGGCGCCTCGACCATCACGCGGACCAGCTGCTCGGTTCCGGAGGGTCGGAGCAGCACCCGCCCGGTGTCCCCGAGCTCCTCCTCGACGGCGTTGACCGCTTCGGCGACGTCGTCGTTCTCCACGACGGCGATGCGGTCGGTGACGGGCACGTTCACGAGGACCTGCGGGAGCCGCTGGACGACGGCGGCCAGCTCCGCGAGGGACGCACCGGTGGCCCGCATGCGGGACATGAGCGCGAGGCCCGTCAGCGGGCCGTCGCCGGTCGTGGCGTGGTCGAGGAACACCAGGTGCCCGCTCTGCTCCCCGCCGAGGCTCAGATTCCGCGATCGCAGCGCCTCCAGCACGTACCGGTCGCCGACGGCGGTGGTGTGCACCGCGATGCCGGCGTCGCGCATCGTGTGGTGGAAGCCGAGGTTGCTCATGACCGTGGCGACCACGGTGTCCTGCGCCAGCGCGCCGCGCTCGTGCAGCGCCAGGGCGCACACGGCCAGGATGGCGTCGCCGTCGACGAGTTCGCCGTCGGCCGTCACGGCGAGACAGCGGTCGGCGTCGCCGTCGTGGGCCAGGCCGAGGTCGGCGCCGGTCTCGCGCACGGCCGCGATCAGCGGGCCGAGGTGCGTGGAGCCGATGCCGTCGTTGATGTTCCAGCCGTCGGGACGGTCGCCGATCGCGTGCACCGTCGCCCCGGCCTCGCGGTACACCTGCGGCGCGATGGTGGCGGCGGCGCCGTGCGCGCCGTCCACGACGAGGGTGAGCCCGGACAGCGGCCGCTCGACCGTGCCGAGCAGGTGCGCGACGTACTCGGTGGAGGCCTCGGACAGCTCGCGGACGCGGCCCACGCCCGCTCCGGTGGGCCGGTCGTCGCCGGAGGACCGGGACGTGACGATCCGCTCGATGGCGGCCTCGAGGGCGTCGGGCAGCTTGTGGCCGCCGCGGCTGAACAGCTTGATGCCGTTGTCGGGCATCGGGTTGTGACTCGCCGAGATCATGACGCCGAGATCGGCGTCATGAGCCGCCGTGAGGAACGCGAGCGCGGGAGTCGGGACGACGCCCGCGCGCAGCACCTCGGCGCCGGCGCTGGTCAGCCCGGCCACCACCGCGGCCTCGAGCATCTCCCCGCTGGCGCGGGGGTCGCGCCCGACGACCGCGACGGGACGCGAGGTCCCGTCGCGGTCGGCGAGGACACCGGCAGCGGCACGCGCCACCGAGAGGGCCAGCTCCGGCGTGAGGTCGGCGTTGGCCAGACCGCGCACACCGTCTGTCCCGAAGAGGCGACCCAACGGGGTGCGGGTCAGCGCTTGGAGTACTGGGGAGCCTTGCGGGCCTTCTTGAGCCCGTACTTCTTGCGCTCCTTGACCCGCGGGTCACGGGTGAGGAAGCCGGCCTTCTTGAGGGCCGGACGGTCCTCGCTCTCGACCTCGATGAGGGCGCGGGCGATGGCCAGGCGCAGGGCACCGGCCTGACCCGTGACGCCGCCACCCTTGAGGATGCCGACAACGTCGTACTGCTCGCCCTTCTCCAGGGTCACGAACGGCTCACGGATGAGCTGCTGGTGCACCTTGTTGGGGAAGTACTCCTCGAGGGTGCGTCCGTTGAGCTTGAACTGGCCGGTGCCGGGCAGCAGACGCACCCGGACGATGGCCTCCTTGCGGCGGCCGACGGTCTGGATGGGACGCCCGTCGGCGTCGGTCACGGTCAGCGCGCTGGTCACTGGGCCACCTGCTTGATCTCGAAGGTCTGGGGCTGCTGCGCAGCGTGGGGGTGCTCCGGGCCTGCGTAGACCTTGAGCTTGGAGAGCATCTGCCGGCCGAGGCTGTTGTGCGGCAGCATGCCCTTGATCGCACGCTCGACGACGCGGTCGGGGTGGGTGCGCAGCTGGTCACCGACATTGATCGTCTTGAGGCCGCCGGGGTGACCGGAGTGGTGGTAGGCGCGCTTGTCCTCGCGCTTGGAGCCGGTCAGCGCCACCTTGCCCGCGTTGACGATGACGACGAAGTCGCCGACGTCGACGTGCGGGGCGTACTGGGGCTTGTGCTTGCCGCGCAGCAGCTGCGCGGTCTGGCTGGCGAGTCGACCGAGCACCACATCGGTGGCGTCGATGACATGCCAGGCCCGGGTGATGTCTCCGGGCTTGGGTGAGTACGTGCGCACGGCGCTCGTGTCCTCCGTCGTCGTCGGGAAGGCTGGTGGGTTCGCCTCACCGAACACGGGAGACGGAGCAGCACGCGCGGCACCAGCCGGCTCACGCGCCAACCGAGCACGATACCAGCCGCCGGGCGGGCGCTTTCCCGCGGACGGACGAGGGGCCGGCCGCGACGCGACCGGCCCCTCGCCGTACTGCCTCAGGTCAGTTGTTCGACCTGTCGTTGGTCACCGCAGCCAGGGCGTCGGCCTGGCCCTGGCCGTACCAGGACGTGTGGCCGCCGTTGCCCTGGCACTTCTGCGGGGCACCGCTGTTCGCGCCCGTCACCGATGCGTAGTCCGGCGACGTCGGCAGGGTGGACGGGCAGGCCTGCGGATCCGCCGTCTGGCTGATGATCTGCTCGACCCTGGTCGGGCTCATCTTGCCGTTCTTCGGGTTCTTCAGGTCGCCGTACCGGCTGATCACGAGTGCCGCGAGACCGGCCACGTGCGGGCTGGCCATCGACGTGCCTTGCAGCAGGCAGTACGTCCCACCGGTAACGCCCGCCTCCTGGACGAGGAAGCGCGTTCCGCACTCGGCAGCCAGGGTGGCCGGCCAGGTGGACAGGATCAGGCCCTGGGCTGCTTGCGCCCCCGGGTCGGTGCCACGGAAGTAGTAGTCGCCGCCGGGCGCGGTCACGTCGGCCGAGCTCATGCCGAACGACGAGTAGTAGGCCTTCAGGTTGTCCGGGTCGTCGCCGGCACTCGTGTCCTGGACGTAGCTGCCCGTCGCAGTGACGCCGATGACGCCCGGCAGCTCGACCGGGAGGACGACGCAGGCATTGGTGACGGCCCGCTCCTGCTCGGAATTCGGCGGGAAGTCCGGGCTCGTCACGTCCGTCGTCGGGTGCGACAGGTCCTCGCTCTCGTTGCCCTCGGCCGAGACCACGGTGACGCCCTGGTTCTGCGCGTACTTGACGGCCCGCTGCACGGCCTTCCAGATGGCGCGCTGCACCGGGTCGTTCTTGCAGTTGTAGAGGTACGGGTCGACGTAGTAGCTGTTGTTGGTCACGTCGATGTGCCGGTCACCGGCCCAGACGAACGCGCAGACCACGGCCTCCGGGAAGAAGTACCCGTCGGCATTGCCCGCCTTGATTCCCGCGATCCTGACGTTCGGCGCGACGCCGACGATGCCGAGGTGGTTCGACGCCGCGGCGATCGTGCCGGCGGTGTGCGTTCCGTGTCCGTTGTCGTCGTCCGCGGCCGCGGCTCCCTGGACGGGAGCGCCGGACAGGCAGTTGGCGCTGTCCGCGTCGGAGATGTTCTGCCGGAGGTCGGGGTGCCGGTAGTCCACGCCGGTGTCGATGGTGGCCGCCACGACGGCGGGGCTGCCGCCGGTGATGGCGTGCGCCTCCGGGGTGTGCATCTGCCGCATGTCCCACTGCATGCCGGAGAACGTGTCGGCGTCCGTCGCCGGGGCGTTCGGCAGGTCGCCGGGCGCCGCCTCCTGCTCCTGCACGTCCTCGAGCCTGGTCGCGTAGTTCGCGGTGGCCGACGCACCCTCGACCTTGTTGTTGGCCCGCAGGGTGTCCCCGAACGCGGTGTTGGTGCTACGGGCGACCATGACGCCGATCTGCGCGTAGTCCTTCACCACGGTGCCGCCGGCGCCGGTGACGATGGCAGCGGCGTTCGACGGACTCGTGTTGCCCTTGAACAGGACCAGGTAGGTCTGCGTCGGGCCGGTCGTCCCCGCGGGCGCGGCGGTGGCCGCGGTGGGGGCGACGACACCGGTCGCGGCGATCACCGCGGCACCGGCGAGGAGGCGACCGAGTCGCCGTCCTGTCATCTGCATGCTGATTCTCCGTTTCCGTTCCGATACACGCCGTGATCGGCGTGGAACGGACGCTAAGACGGAGTGACCGAGCTCACGACTTGAAATGACAGATCCGCGACTGGGGCGGCGCGTCGCGTCGCGACACGCCGTGCGCGGCTCACACGACCTCGTGCAGGAGCCCCGTCTCGACGTCGTAGACCGTCCCGCGGACGTCGTTGGAGAGCAGGTAGGGGCTCTCCTTGATCAGCCGGATGGATTCCCGGACGTCGTCCTCGACGTCGGTGAACGCCCGCGCCGACCACGGCGGACGACGTCCGGTGGCCTCCGCGACCGTGTCGGAGAAGGAGACGTCGTCGGTGGTCGTCAGCCCGCAGTTGGTGTGGTGGACGAGCACGATCTCCCGCGTCCCGAGCGCGTGCTGGCTGATGGTCAGCGAGCGGATGACGTCCTCGGTGATGACGCCACCGGCATTGCGGATCACGTGTGCGTCGCCGATGTCGAGGCCCAGCACCCCGAACAGCGGGATGCGCGAGTCCATGCAGGCCACCACGGCGACCTTGCGCGCCGGACGCACCGGTTTGCTTCCGGGGAACTGCGTGGCCCACTTCTGATTCGCCTCGAGCATGCGGTCGATCTCGGCCACCAGCACCTCCGTGTCTCGTCGTTGCTCCGACCCTAGCTGCGCACTCGCGACGTGGCCGCCGGAAGGATCGGACAGGATGGGGTCGTGCGCACCGTCGAGGAACACCAGGCAGTCGTCGCCGCCCTGCTGTCGCCGCTCGCCGAGGAGGACGTGCCGCTGGCCGAGGCCCATGGGCGTGTCCTCGCCCGCGACGTGGCCGCGGCGGTGGCGCTGCCGGGCTTCGACAACTCCGCGATGGACGGCTACGCGGCGCGCTGGGCCGATGTGTCGAGCGCCGGGCAGTCGCCGGTGCGGCTGCCGGTGGCCGACGACATCCCGGCCGGACGCACCGACGTCGCCCCCCTGGCCCCCGGCACCGTGCAGCGGATCATGACGGGCGCTCCCCTGCCGGCCGGCGCCGACGTCGTCATCCCGGTCGAGCTCACCGACGGCGGCACCGGGACCGTGGAGATCCGCGACGCCCTCCCGCGGGGCAGCCATCTCCGAGCCGCCGGCGAGGACATCGCCGCCGGCACGGTCGCCCTCACCGCGGGGTGCCCGCTGGGGGCCGCCCAGCTGGGCCTGGCGGCCGCCGTGGGTGTCACCAGCCTCCCGGTGCGCCGCCGTCCGCGCGTGCTCGTGCTCTCCACCGGCAGCGAGCTCGTCGCCCCCGGGCAGCCGCTGCTGCCGGGGCAGATCTACGAGTCGAACTCGCAGTTGCTGGTCGCCGCGGTCGACGAGGCCGGGGGCGTGGCCCGCCGGCTGCACTTCGTACCGGACGACGTCGACGAGTTCCTCGCCACCGTGCGCAGCGAGCTCGCCGGGGCCGACCTGCTGCTCACCAGCGGGGGCGTCAGCGCGGGCGCCTACGAGGTGGTGAAGGACGCCTTCCGCGGACTGGGCACTGTCGAGTTCACCAAGGTCTCGATGCAACCCGGCGGCCCGCAGGGCGCGGGCACGGTGGACGGCGTCCCGGTGGTGACCCTCCCCGGCAACCCGGTGAGCGCGTTCGTCTCCTTCGAGGTCTTCGTCCGTCCCGCCCTGCGCAGGGCGCTGGGCCACGCCTTTCCCGACCGGCTGCGCGCCCCGGCTCGCCTGGCCGGCCCCCTGAGCTCTCCCGCAGGCAAGCGGCAGTTCCTGCGCGGCCGCTACGACGGGGGGCGGGTCTCCCAGGTCGGCGGTCCGGGATCGCACCTGGTCGCCCACCTCGCGCGGGCCAACTGCCTCGTCGTCGTCCCCGAGGACGTCACCGACCTCCCCGCCGGAGCCGAGGTCGACGTCGTGCTGATCGAAGGAGCCCTCCAGTGACCGAAGCGCGGTTGACCCACGTCGACGAGTCCGGCGCGGCCCGGATGGTCGACGTCAGCGACAAGGCGGTGACCACGCGGGTGGCCACCGCGGCCGGGCGGGTGCTGGTCAGCCCCGAGGTCGTCGCGCTGCTGCGCGGCACCGGGGTGCCGAAGGGGGACGCCGTCGCGGTGGCGCGGATCGCCGGCATCGCCGGTGCCAAGCGGACGCCGGACCTCGTCCCGCTCTGCCACCCGATCGCCCTGCACGGCGTCACCGTCGATCTCGAGGTCACCGACGACGCCGTCGAGATCACCGCGACCGCGCGTACCGCCGACCGCACCGGCGTGGAGATGGAAGCGCTCACCTCCGTGGCCGTCGCGGGGCTGACCATGATCGACATGGTGAAGTCGGTCGATCCCCGCGCGTCCATCACCGACGTCCGGCTGCTGGCGAAGTCCGGTGGGAAGAGCGGGGAATGGACGCGGTGAGCGTTCGCGCAGCCGATCGCGCAGCGGAGAAGGGATGGACGCGGTGAGCGAGTTGCCGGCCGACGCCCGCGCCGTCGTCGTCACCGCCTCCAACCGGGCCAGCGCGGGCGTCTACGAGGACCGCAGCGGGCAGGCGCTCGCCGCGGGGCTGCGGGAGCTCGGGTTCACCGTCGAGGGCCCGCACGTCCGCCCCGACGACGTCGCCGAACTCGAGGCGGTGCTGCGCGCGGCGGTCGACGTGGGCTTCGACGTCGTCCTGACCACCGGCGGCACCGGGCTGTCCCCCACCGACGTCACGCCGGAGGCCACCCGCGCCGTGCTCGACCGCGAGGCACCGGGCATCGCGGACGCGATCCGCCGGTACGGGGCGGAGAACGGCGTGCCGACGTCGGTGCTCTCCCGCGGCCTGGCCGGCGTCGCCGCCCGCACGCTGATCGTCAACCTGCCGGGGTCGACCGGAGGCGTGCGCGACGCGCTGGCCGTGCTCGGCCCGCTGCTCCCCCACGTGGTCAGCCAGCTGCGCGGCGGAGATCACTGAGCCGGGAGGACGATCCGTTCCTGGCGCGTGTAGACGTTGCAGCCGTCGCCGCGGAGGAAGCCGACGAGCGTGATGCCGACCTCGCGGGCCAGCTCGACCGCCAGGGACGACGGCGCCGAGACCGCGGCGAGCACCGGGATGCCCGCCATGGCCGCCTTCTGGGTCAGCTCGAAGCTCGCCCGGCCGCTCACCATCAGCACCGACCCGGCCAGCGGCAGGCGGCCCGCACGGACGCCGTCCCCGATGACCTTGTCGACGGCGTTGTGCCGGCCCACGTCCTCGCGCAACGTCCCCAGTTCCCCGGCGGCGGTGAACAGACCGGCGGCATGGAGTCCCCCGGTCTTCTCGAACACCTGCTGCGAGCCCCGGAGCTGGTCGGGCAGCGTCAGCAGCACCTCGAGCGGGAGGCGGAGGCCGTCGCCGTCGACGTCGTAGCGCGTCCTGGTGCGGATCGCGTCGATGCTCGCCTTGCCGCACACCCCGCACGAGCTCGACGTGTAGAAGTTCCGTTCCAGGCCGGTGTCCGGCATCGGCACGCCTGACGCCAGGTCGACGTCGACGACGTTGTAGGTGTTGCGCCCGTCCGCGTCCACCGAGTCGCAGTAGCGCAGGCCGGCCACGTCCTCCGGCCCGCTGATGACGCCCTCGGTCGCGAGGAATCCGTGCACGAGGTCGAAGTCGTCACCCGGCGTGCGCATGGTGACCGCGAGCGCCGTCCCACCGATCCGGATCTCGAGCGGCTCCTCGGCAGCGACGGTGTCCGGACGGGTCGTGTGCTGGCCGCCCCGGATCCGCAGCACCGGCGTCCGGCTGGTCACTCGTCCCACATCGAGGACGGTACCCACCGTTTCCGATCTACGGTGTCGCCGTGGATCCGGGGACGCGGTACACCGCCGTGGTGCTGGCCGGGGGCAAGGCGGCCCGGCTGGGCGGCCAGGCCAAACCCCAGCTGGAGGTGGGCGGACGCACGATGCTGGCGGCGGTGCTCGACGCGGTGGCGGACGCCGAGCTGCGGGTCGTCGTGGGCCCTCCGCAAGCCGTCCCGGCCGGGGTCCGGCAGGTGCGCGAGGAACCGCCGCGCGGGGGGCCGGTGGCGGCGCTGCGGGCCGGTCTGGCGGAGGTCGCCACCGACGTCGTCGCGGTGCTGGCCGGTGACCTGCCCTTTCTCACCGGCGCCCTGGTCGCCGAGCTCCGTGGGCGGCTGACCGACGACGGCGTCCTGGTCGTCGACGACGGCGGCCGCGACCAGTACCTGCTCGGGGTCTGGCGGACGGCGGCGCTGCGGACGGCCACCGCCGACGTCCGAGGTCCGACGTCACTGCGCCGGGTGCTGGCGCCCCTGGTCGTCACCCGCTACCGCCCGCCCGTTCCGCCGGGAACACCGCCGCCGTGGACCGACTGCGACACCCCCGCCGACCTCGCCCGGGCCCGCGCCGCCGCCGGGGACGCGCAGCCGCCGGCCGCGCGGCCGTCGCTGATGCCGCGCTTCCTGAGCCCCCCCGAGTGAGCCGACCGGGTTAGCCTCGCCTCCCCGCGCCCGGAACAGAGGCATCCGATGGATCAGCGTCGCCGCGTCGCCGCGCTCGTCATCGCGCTGCCGTTGCTGCTCACGGGCGCCTGCACCGTCCGCGTGGAAGGTCACATCTCGGCGGCCACCCGGTCCACCGCGGCGCCGCGGACCACCACCCCCGAGAGCACGCCGCCCTCGCCGTCCCAGGAGGCGCCGACCGACGAGGCCCCAGCGACGGGCACCGACTTCCCCGCCGGCACCTCCGACACGGGCGGACCGGCACAACCGGGGTCGTCGGCCGACTCCGCCGGCCAGATGCACGTGAAGGGCATCCGGATCTCGTCGAACCAGGGCTACACGCGGCTGGTCGTCGACCTGACCTCGCACGGCGTCCCCGCGTGGACCGCGCGCTACACGGAGGCGTCCGGGCCGGGCGGCAGACCGGTGCAGATCGAGGGCAAGGCGTTCCTTCGCATCGCGCTGCAGACCGGCGCCGATCCCGGCAACCAGGGCCAGAACGACACGAGGATCTCCCCCGGGCCCGTGGCCGAGGCGAAGACGACCGGCTCCTTCGAGGGGGTGGAGGAGGTGCTGATCGGCATGCGGGACGGCGAGACCCCCTTCCGCTCGTTCGCCCTCACCGACCCGGGCCGGATCGTGATCGACGTGCGCCCCGCCGGGTAGAGACTCCCGCATGCGTCTCGTCATCGCCGGAGCCCACGGGCAGATCGCCCGCCGCCTCGGCCGCCTCCTGTCCGCCCGTGGCGACACCGTCGTCGGGATCATCCGCAACCCGGCCCAGGCGTCCGACGTGGTCGGCGACGGTGTCGAACCGCTCGTGCTGGACCTGGAGTCGGCCCGTCTGGAGGACGTCACGGCGGCCGTCGCGGCCGCCGACGCGGTGGTCTTCGCCGCCGGTGCGGGACCGGGCAGCGGGGCGCCCCGCAAGGACACCGTCGACCGCGGCGCGGCAGTCCTGCTCGCCGACGCCGCCGAACGCGCCGGCGTCGGGCGCTACCTGCTGATCTCGTCGATGGGCGTCGACTCCGTCGCCGACGGGGCGACGCGCGAGGGCGTCGACGAGGTGTTCCTGGCGTACCTGCGGGCCAAGTTGGCCGCCGAGCAGGACCTGCTGGGCCGCCCGGGGCTGGCCACGACGGTCCTGCGCCCCGGCGGGCTGACCGACGAGCCGGGCACCGGCCGGGTGACGCTCGCCCGGCACGTCGATCGGGGCAGCGTCCCGCGGGACGACGTCGCCACCGTCCTGGTCGCCCTGCTGGACGTCGAGCCGCGGAACCTCGTGCTGGAACTGATCGGCGGCGGCACCCCGGTCGACGAGGCGGTCGCTGCTGTCAGGCTCGACGGGCGCGGGTGACGGCGGCGCGGGCCGCGAGGTCGTCGTCCGCCGGGTAGTCGACCCGCACCAGGGTGAGCCCGTGGGCCGGCGCGACCGGCACGTCCGAGGCCCGCTCGGTGCGGCGCAGCAGGCCAGCCGGCCACTCGGGCAGCCGCCGGCGCTCGCCGACGGCCAGCAGGGCGCCGACCAGGCTGCGGACCATCGAGTGGCAGAACGCGTCGGCCGCCGCGCTGATCTCGACGATGCCGCCGGTGCGGACGACGTCCAGGGCGAGGAGCGTGCGGATCGTGGTCGCCCCCTCGCGCCGTCGGCAGAAGGCGGCGAAGTCCTGCTCACCGAGCAGCAGGCCCGCCGCCAGCGCCATGGCGTCGGAGTCGAGCGTGCGGGGCCAGCCGACCGTGTCCGCACGGCGCAGCGGCGGTGGGCCCGCCGGGTCGTCGGTGAGCCGGTAGACGTAGTGCCGGGCCAGGGCGCTGAACCGGGCGTCGAAGTCGGGGTGGGCCTCGCTCACCGCAGGCACCGCGATGTCCGGCGGCAGCACTCCCCGCAGGCGGCGGACCAGCTTGGGTCCCTGTTCCGTCCACAGCTCCCGCGGCACGTCGCAGTGGGCGACCTGACCGATGGCGTGCACGCCCGCGTCGGTGCGGCCCGCCACGGTCAGGTCGACGTCGGTGCGCAGGACGGTGGCCAGCGCCTGCTCGAGGTCGCCCTGGACGGTGCGCTGGTCGGGCTGCCGGGCCCAGCCGTGCAGCGCCCGGCCGTCGTAGGAGACGGAGAGACGAAGACGGACGAGCCCGCCACCGGTGTCGGTGGCGGGCTCGTCCAGTTGCGGCTGGGTGTCCAGCGGACTACTTCGGGTCCGGCGCGGCCTCGCCGCCAGGCGCCTGCTCCCCGGCAGTCGCCGCGTCACCGAGCTCGGCGGCCTCGATCTCGGCGGCCGCTGCCTCAGCGACCTCCGGCGAGACGTTGTCACCCTCCACGACCGCGCCGTTCTCGGCGATCGGCTCCGGGTTGACGTCGCCGTCGTCCTGACGCTCGCCGTCCGGAACGAACACCTCGGTGACGACGTCCTGAGCCTCTGCGGACTCGTCGGCCGTCTCCACGGCGTCCGCCGTGACCTCGCCGGAGGCGGCGGCCGCACCGGCGCCGGAGGCGAACCGGGTGCCGCGGGCGCGCTCGGCCTCGCCGACGGCCTGCTGACCGACGGTCAGCGCCTCGACCAGCTCGATGACCGCCATGGGGGCGTTGTCGCCCTTGCGCGGACCGACCTTGGTGATGCGGGTGTAGCCGCCGGGGCGGTTCTCGTAGCGAGGCCCGATCTCGGCGAAGAGGGTGTGGACGACGTCCTTGTCCCGGATGGTCGTCATCACCTGGCGACGGGCGTGCAGGTCACCGCGCTTGGCGAACGTCACCAGCTTCTCGGCCAGGGGACGCAGGCGCTTCGCCTTGGTCTCGGTGGTGGTGATCCGCCCGTGCTCGAACAGCGAGGTGGCCAGGTTGGCCAGCATCAGCCGCTCGTGCGAGGGGGACCCGCCGAGACGGGGGCCCTTGGTGGGGGTGGGCATGTCGGTCCTTCCTCAGGCGGCCGGAGGGAGTGCCGGCTGCGTCCTTGGTGGTGCTGTACGTCCGTCTGGTGCTGGTGGTGCTGTCGTCCAGTGTCGCGCTGCGGAGCGCGGTGCCGGACGGCGGGTTGTCCCGCCGTCCGGCGGCCGGGCTCAGAGCTGCTCGGTCTCCTGGTAGGAGCCGTCGCTGTACTCGACGTCGGAGTACTCGGCCGAGCCCTGGTAGGCGTCGGTCTCGTAGCCCTCGTCGTAGCTCTCGATCGAGGTGGGGATGAACCCGGGCGGGCTGTCCTTGAGCGCGAGACCCATGGCGGCCAGCTTCATCTTGACCTCGTCGATCGACTTCGCGCCGAAGTTGCGGATGTCGAGCAGGTCCGCCTCGGAGCGGGTGACGAGCTCACCGACGGTGTGCACGCCCTCGCGCTTGAGGCAGTTGTAGGACCGGACGGTGAGGTCCATGTCCTCGATCGGCATAGAGAAGTTCGCGATGTCGGCGGCCTCGGCCGGGCTGGGCCCGACCTCGATGCCCTCGGCGTCGACGTTCAGCTCGCGCAGCAGGCCGAACAACTCCACCAGGGTCGAGCCGGCGGACGCGATGGCGTCGCGCGGCGCGATCGACGGCTTGGTCTCGACGTCGACCACGAGGCGGTCGAAGTCGGTGCGCTGCTCGACACGGGTGGCCTCGACGGCGTAGGTGACCTTGAGGACCGGCGAGTAGATCGAGTCGACCGGGATACGGCCGATCTCCTGGCCGGGCTGCTTGTTCTGCGGGGCCGGCACGTAGCCGCGGCCGCGCTCGACGACGAGCTCGATCTCCAGCCGACCCTTGCCGTTCAGCGTGGCGATGTGCAGGTCGGGGTTGTGCACCTCGACACCGGCCGGGGGCGCGATGTCGGCGGCGGTGACCTCACCCGGACCCTGCTTGCGCAGGTACATGGTCACCGGCTCGTCGGAGTCGGAGCTCACCACCAGGCCCTTGAGGTTCAGGATGATCTCGGTGACGTCCTCCTTGACGCCCGGCACGGTGGTGAACTCGTGCAGGGTGCCCTCGATGCGGATGCTGGTGACAGCAGCGCCGGGGATCGAGGAGAGAAGCGTGCGACGCAGGGAGTTGCCGAGGGTGTAGCCGAAACCGGGCTCGAGGGGCTCGATGACGAACCGCGAGCGCGACTCGGTGATCGCGTCCTCGGTGAGGGTGGGGCGCTGTGCGATGAGCATGGTGGTTCTCCTTCTGGTCCTCCGGCACCCGCCATATGACGCCGTGAGGGGGGTGGTGCAGGTCCCGGCGGGCATCTGTCCGCCCGCCGGGACCGGTGGTGCTGTTACTTCGAGTAGAGCTCGACGATCAGCTGCTCCTGGACCGGGGTGTCGATCACCTGGCGGGCCGGGATGCTGTGCACGAGCACACGCAGCTGGCTGCTGATGACCTCGAGCCACGCGGGCACGGGGCGCTCGCCGGCGCGGGCCTGGGCGATCTCGAACGGCAGCATCGTGCGGGACTTCTCGGCCACCTCGACGATGTCGTTAGCGCTCACGCGGTACGAGGGGATGTCGACCTTGCGGCCGTTCACCCGGATGTGGCCGTGGCGGACCAGCTGGCGCGCCATGTCGCGGGACTCGGCGAAACCGGCCCGGTAGACCACGTTGTCCAGCCGCGACTCGAGGATCTGGAGCAGAACCTCACCGGTCTTGCCGGTCTTGCGGTTGGCCTCTTCGTAGTAACCGCGGAACTGCTTCTCCAGCACGCCGTAGATGCGGCGGGCCTTCTGCTTCTCGCGAAGCTGGAGCAGGTACTCGCTGTCCTTGGTGCGGCCACGGCCGTGCTCGCCCGGCGGGTAGGGCCGGATCTCGATCGGGCACTTCGGGGACTCGCACTTGCTGCCCTTGAGGAACAGCTTCATCTTCTCGCGCCGGCAGAGGCGGCAATCGGCTCCGGTGTAACGGGCCACGTCAAATACTCCTGTTTCGTCTCGTCAGTGACCGGTCAGACCCGGCGGCGCTTCTTGGGGCGGCAGCCGTTGTGCGGCTGCGGCGTCACGTCCTGGATCTGTCCGACCTCGAGGCCGGTGGCCTGTAGGGAGCGGATGGCCGTCTCGCGACCGGAGCCCGGGCCCTTCACGAAGACGTCGACCTTGCGCATGCCGTGCTCCTGCGCCTTGCGCGCGGCGCTCTCGGCAGCCATCTGCGCCGCGAAGGGCGTGGACTTGCGCGAGCCCTTGAAGCCGACATGGCCGGCGGAGGCCCAGCTGATCACGTTCCCGTTCGGGTCGGTGATCGACACGATCGTGTTGTTGAACGTGCTCTTGATGTGCGCGGCGCCGTGGGCGACGTTCTTCTTCTCCTTGCGGCGGACCTTCTTGGCACCAGCCGCGGTGCGAGCCCTGGGAGGCATGTCTCTCCGGATCCTCTGTGTTTCGTGGCCTAAGTGAGGTGATGGAACGGCCACCCTTCAAGGGCCCGCGCCGAGCGTGCGAGGCGCGGGGGGAAGGGTGGTCCTTCTACTTCTTGCCGGCCTTCTTCTTGCCGGCGATGGTCTTGCGCGGGCCCTTGCTCGAGCGCGCGTTCGTCTTGGTGCGCTGACCGTGGACGGGCAGTCCGCGACGGTGGCGCAGGCCCTGGTAGCAGCCGATCTCCACCTTGCGGCGGATGTCGCCAGCAACCTCACGGCGCAGGTCACCCTCGACGCGGAAGTGCTCGTCGATGTAGTCACGCAGCTTCAGCAGGTCCTCGTCGCCGAGGTCCTTGACGCGCAGGTCGGGGCTGACGCCCGTCGCGGCCAGGGTCTCCTTGGCGTGGTGCTTGCCGATGCCATAGATGTAGGTGAGCGCGATCTCCATCCGCTTCTCGCGGGGCAGATCGACACCAGCCAGTCGTGCCATGTTCAGGTACTCCCTCAGCCCTGGCGCTGCTTGTGCCGGGCGTTGTCGCAGATGACCATGACCCGGCCGTGCCGGCGGATCACCTTGCACTTGTCGCAGATCTTCTTCACCGACGGCTGGACCTTCACCGGTGCCGCCCCTCATTCCTCAGATCGTGTGCCGTTGACATATGTCTGCCCGCGCTGCCTTCCGGGCGTCGCGCGAGCCGGCGGTTACTTGTAGCGGTAGACGATGCGACCGCGCGTCAGGTCGTAGGGCGAGAGCTCCACGACCACGCGGTCCTCGGGCAGGATGCGGATGTAGTGCTGACGCATCTTGCCGCTGATGTGGGCGAGCACCCGGTGCCCGTTCTGCAACTCGACCCGGAACATCGCATTGGGCAGCGGCTCGACGACGCGACCCTCGACCTCGATGGCCCCGTCCTTCTTCGCCATGCCTGGAACGCGCTCCTTGACTCGGTGGTACTGATCCTCACGCGCCCACGGGGGAACCCCGACGGTTGCGCTCGGTGGTTGCAGAACAGGTGGTGCAGGCGCTCTCGCGAGGGCGTTCCGGTTCGTGCGGCCACAGCACTACCACGGAACGGCGCGAACGCCGTCGTTCACTGTACCCCGGCGCTGCGCAGCGATCCAACCCGCCCCGGTGAGGGGTGGGCTACACCCAGCGGCGCCGGCCGCTCAGGTGCGGGGCGTCACCCCGAACGGCGCGAGTCCCGCGACGCCGCCGTCCTCGGCGGTGAGCACCCAGGGGCCCTCGGGGGTGATGGCCACCGTGTGCTCGAAGTGGGCGGCCCGGGACCCGTCCTTCGTGACGACGGTCCAGCCGTCCTCCAGCTCGACCGTCGCCGGGTCGCCGAGGGTCACCATCGGCTCGATGGCCAGCGCCAGACCGGGAACCAGCTTGGGGCCACGCCCGGGCCGGCCGTAGTTCAGCACGTGGGGGTCCTGGTGCATCTCGGTGCCGATGCCGTGACCGCCGTAGTGGTCGACGATGCCGTAGGGATGCGTCTCGGCGGTGATGGCGTGCTCGACGGCGGAGCTGATGTCGGTCAGCCGGCCACCGGAGATCGCCCGCGCCAGCCCGGCCCACATGGACCGCTCCGTCACCTCGAGCAGTGCCGCGTCCTCGGCCGACGGCTCCCCCACCGTCACGGTGATCGCCGAGTCGCTGTGCCAGCCGTTCAGGATCGCGCCGCAGTCGATCGAGATGTTGTCGCCGGCCGCCAGTTTCCGGTCCCGGTTCGGGATGCCGTGCACGATCTCGTTGTTGATCGAGGCGCAGATCGTCCCGGTGAAGCCGTGGTAGCCGAGGAAGTTCGGGATCGCGCCGGCGGAGCGGATGTGGTCCTCGGCGATGGCGTCCAGCTCGCCGGTGCTGACCCCGGGCGCGACGGCCGAGCGCACCGCCTTCAGCGCACCGGCGGTGACCAGCCCGGAGGCGCGCATGAGCTCGATCTCGTGCGCCGTCTTGATCTGGATCATGCGTCCACTCCACTTCGCGAGCAGCGGCACGCGGGCCAGCAGTCCGCCCGTCATGCGCTCCCCACCGTTCAGTCCGAGCTCGACTGCCCGGGGTCCTCCACCCCGAGCGCCTGGAGCGCCCGGGCGGTGACCTCGTCGACCTCACCGATCGCGTCGATGCGCGAGAGCAGGCCCTCGGTCTCGTAGAAGCCCGACAGCGGGGCGGTCTGTTCCCGGTAGACGTGCAGCCGGTGCCGCACCGTCTCGGGCTTGTCGTCGTCGCGCTGCACCATCTGCCCGTCGATCAGCACCCGGCGCCCCGAGAGCCGGCGGACCAACTCGTCCTCGTCGACGACGAGCTCGAGGACCCGGCGCAGTTCCTGTCCGAGGTCGGCCAGCGACTCCCGCAGCTGCTCGGCCTGGGCGATGGTCCGCGGGAAGCCGTCGAGGAGGAACCCGGCCTTGGCATCGGGCTCGGCCAGCCGGTCCTTGACCATCGCGACCGTGATCTCGTCGGGGACCAGGTCACCGGCGTCCATGTAGGTCTTGGCCTGCCGGCCCAGCTCGGTCTGCCCGCTGACGTTCGCCCGGAAGATGTCGCCGGTCGAGATGGCCGGGACGCCGAGACGCTCGGCGATGATCTGCGCCTGGGTGCCCTTGCCCGCTCCGGGAGGGCCCAGCAGCACGACGCGCACTACTTCAGGAACCCTTCGTAGTTGCGCTGATTGAGCTGTGTCTCGATCTGCTTCACCGTCTCCAACCCCACTCCGACCATGATCAGCACCGCGGTGCCACCGAACGGGAAGTTCTGGTTCTGCCCCTGCTGCGTGAGCGACAGGAACAGGTTCGGCAGCACGGCGACCACGCCCAGGTAGATCGAACCCGGCAGGGTGATCCGCGACAGCACGTACTGCAGGTACTCGGCGGTGGGCCGGCCGGGACGGATACCGGGGATGAAGCCGCCGTAGCGCTTCATGTCGTCGGCCCGCTCCTCGGGGTTGAACGTGATCGACACGTAGAAGTACGTGAAGAACACGATCAGCGCGAAGTACAGCGCCACGTGCACCGGGCTGCCCTGGTCGATGACGTAGTTCTCGAAGAACTGGCGCACCTTGCCGGTAGAGGTGCCCTGGAGCTGGGTGATCAGCTGCGGCAGGTAGAGCAGCGACGAGGCGAAGATGACCGGGATGACGCCGGCCTGGTTCACCTTCAGCGGCAGATACGTCGACGTGCCGCCGTACATCCGGCGGCCCACCATCCGTTTGGCGTACTGCACCGGGATACGCCGCTGGGCCTGCTCGACGTAGACGACCGAGCCGATGACCACCAGCGCGAAGGCGCAGATGACGGTGAAGACGAGGCCGCCGCGGCTCTGCAGGATCTGGCCGCCCTCGGCGGGGATGCGGGCCGCGATCGAGGTGAAGATCAGCACGGACATGCCGTTGCCGATCCCCTTCTCGGTGAGCAGCTCGCCGAGCCACATGATCATCGCCGTGCCGGCGGTCAACGCGACGACCAGGACCACCGTCGTCCACACCGAGTCCGACGGGATGATCGGGTCGGGGCAGCTCGGGAACAGCTGGCCGCTGCGGGCCAGCGCGATGATGCCGGTGCTCTGCAGGATCGCGAGCCCGATGGTCAGGTAACGGGTGTACTGGGTCAGCTTGTTCTGACCCGACTGCCCTTCCTTCTTCAGCTGCTCGAACCGCGGGATCACGACCACCAGCAACTGCACGATGATGCTGGCCGTGATGTACGGCATGATGCCGAGCGCGAAGACGGACAGGCGCAGCAGCGCCCCACCGGAGAACAGGTTCACCAGCGAGTAGATGTCGCGCTGGTCGGACGCCTGCGCCCTCTCCAGGCAGCTGTTGATCGCCTTGACCGACACCCCCGGGCCGGGCACGGACGCACCCAGCCGGTAGACGGCGATCATCGCCAGGGAGAACAGCAGTTTGCGCCGGAGGTCTGGCGTCCGGAACGCCGCGGCGAACGCCTGCAGCACGTGCCCTCCCCTAGTCGGTCCTGTGAGTGTAAGGACCCCCCTGCCCCCCGCCGCTCGCAGGCTCGCGGCGGGGCCCTGAGGAGGGCCGGGGCAGAGGGGTCCTTCGTACTAGATGACGCTGGTGCTGCCTCCGGCGGCACCGATCTTCTCGGCAGCCGACGCGGAGAACGCGTGCGCCTGGACGTCGACCTTCACGCCGCCCAGGTCACCGGTGCCCAGCACCTTGACCGGCTGGCCGCGGCGGACGGCGCCGGCCTCGGCCAGCGCATCCGGGTCGATGGAGCCGCCCTGCGGGAACAGTGCCGCGATCCGGTCGAGGTTGACGACCTGGAAAACGACCTTGTTGTTGTTCTTGAAGCCCGAGAGCTTGGGCAGCCGCATGTACAGCGGGGTCTGCCCACCCTCGAACCGGGCGGAGGTGTTGCCACGAGCG
The DNA here is from genome assembly GCF_057628075.1 of Blastococcus sp. OS1-29. Taxonomy (NCBI): domain Bacteria; kingdom Bacillati; phylum Actinomycetota; class Actinomycetes; order Geodermatophilales; family Geodermatophilaceae; genus Blastococcus; species Blastococcus sp. OS1-29. Next base: position 401,713 of record NZ_JBXXJK010000004.1, on the reverse strand, counting down.
CCCGTGCCCTTGGTGCCGCGACCGGCGGTCTTGCCCTTGGATCCCTCACCACGACCGACTCGCGTCTTGGGGGTGTGGGCGCCGGGGGCCGGACGCAGGTGGTGAACCTTAAGAGTCATGGTGTGTCATCCCTCATACTTCTTCGACGGTGACCAGGTGCGGCACCGTCGCGACCATGCCGCGGATCTCGGGACGGTCCTCCTGGACGACCGAGTCGTGGATGCGCTTGAGCCCCAGCGAGCGCAGCGTCTCGCGCTGGTTCTTCTTGCGCCCGATCGCCGACTTGACCTGGGTGACCTTGAGCTGTGCCATGTCAGACCCCCTGGCCCGCACGCGCACGGAGCATGGCGGCCGGGGCGACGTCCTCCAGCGGCAGACCACGGCGGGCCGCGATCTCCTCGGGGCGGACGAGGTCCTTCAGCGCCTGCATCGTGGCGTGCACGATGTTGATCGGGTTCGAGGAACCCAGGCTCTTGGACAGCACGTCGTGGATGCCGGCGCACTCGAGCACGGCGCGCACCGGACCACCGGCGATGACACCGGTACCGGGGCTGGCCGGCTTGAGCAGCACGACACCGGCCGCCGCCTCACCCTGCACGGGGTGCGGGATGGTGCTGGCGATGCGCGGCACGTTGTAGAAGTGCTTCTTGGCCTCCTCGACGCCCTTGGCGATCGCCGCGGGCACCTCCTTGGCCTTGCCGTAGCCGACGCCGACCTTGCCGTCGCCGTCACCCACGATCACCAGGGCGGTGAAGCTGAAGCGCCGACCACCCTTGACGACCTTGGACACGCGGTTGATGGCAACCACGCGCTCGATGTAGTTGCTCTTCTCGGCAGGCGCGCCACCGGGGCCCCGCCCGCCGTCACGACGGTCGCGGCGGTCGTTACCGCCGCCGGCGCCGCCGCCGCGTCGCTGTGGTCCTGGCATCAGACGTCCCTCTCGATCAGCTTGTCAGTCATCAGAAGTCCAGCCCGCTCTCACGAGCCGCATCGGCCAGGGCGGCGATCCGCCCGGCGTACCGGTTGCCGCCACGGTCGAGGACGACCGCGGTGACGCCGGCAGCCTTGGCCCGGTCGGCGATCAGGGCGCCGACCTGGCGGGCCAGGGCGGACTTGTCGCCCTCGGCACCCCGCAGGCTGGAGTCCATCGTCGAGGCGCTGGCCAGCGTGCGGCCGGAGGTGTCGTCGACCAGCTGCACGTGGATGTGCCGCGAGCTGCGGTTGACCACCAGGCGCGGACGCTCCGGCGTACCCGAGACGCGCTTGCGCAGCCGGTTGTGGCGACGCAGCCGCGAGACGCGGCGCGCCGTGCTGACGTCGGTGCCGACGGGCTTGCGGGCCCCGGCCTTCTCGTTCTTCGTTGCCTGAGCCATCACTTGCCCGTCTTCCCGACCTTGCGCTTGACGACCTCGCCCTGATACCGCACGCCCTTGCCCTTGTAGGGGTCGGGCTTGCGGAGCTTGCGGATCTTGGCCGCGACCTCGCCCACCTGCTGCTTGTCGATCCCGCTCACGCGGAAGCGGGTGGGCGCCTCGACCGTGAAGGTGATGCCCTCCGGCGCCTTGATCGGCACGGGGTGGCTGAAGCCCAGGGCGAACTCGAGGTCCGAGCCGCGCGCCTGGACGCGGTAACCGACACCGACGATCTCGAGGGTCTTGGTGTAGCCCTCGGTGACGCCGGTGATCATGTTCGCGATGAGCGTGCGCGAGAGCCCGTGCAGGGCACGGCTCTCGCGCTCGTCGTTCGGCCGCTGCACGAGCAGCGTGCCGTCCTCCTCGCGCGACACGGTGATGGGCGCCGCGACGGTGTGGCTCAGCGAGCCCTTGGGGCCCTTGACGTTGATCGTCTGGCCGTCGATGGCGACGTCCACACCACCGGGCACGGCGATCGGGAGTCGTCCGATCCGTGACATCTTCGCTCGCCCCTTACCAGACGTAGGCGAGGACTTCCCCACCCACGCCCTTCTTGTTCGCCTGCTTGTCGGTCAGCAGTCCGGTGGACGTCGAGATGATCGCGACGCCCAGACCACCGAGCACCTTGGGCAGGGAGTTCGACTTCGCGTACACGCGCAGACCGGGCTTGGAGACGCGCCGGACACCGGCGATGCTCCGCTCGCGGTTCGGGCCGTACTTCAGGTCGATCACGAGCTGCTTGAAGGTGCTGCCGTCCTTCTCGACGTCGTTGACGGTCCAGCCGGCGATGTAGCCCTCCTGCTGGAGGATCTCGGCGATGTGCGTCTTCAACTTCGACGACGGCATGGCAGCCGAGTCGTGATACGCCTGGTTGGCGTTCCGCAGACGCGTGAGCATGTCCGCGATCGGGTCGGTCATCGTCATGTCAGGTGGTGCCTCTCTCGCCGCGGTTCCTCAGGCGCTGGGTCTCGGAGACTTGGCGCGTGGGCCTTCGGCGATCGGTGATGCCTGGGTGGTGCAGGTCGGTTGTGTTACCAGCTGGACTTGCGGACGCCGGGGAGCTCCCCTGCGTGCGCCATCTCCCGCAGGCAGATCCGGCACAGGCCGAACTTGCGGAAGACCGAGTGCGGACGACCGCACCGCTGGCAACGGGTGTATCCGCGGACGGCGAACTTGGGCTTGCGGTTCGCCTTCTCGATCAGAGCCTTCTTGGCCATTGGTTTCTCCTACCGGCTCAGCGGATGGTGGCCACGACGGGCTGACCGGCGAAGGGGAACCCCAGCTGCCGGAGCAGCTCGCGGCCCTCGTCGTCGTTCGTGGCGGTGGTGACCAGCGTGATGTCCATGCCGCGCTGCCGGTCGATGCGGTCGACGTCGATCTCGCGGAACATCGACTGCTCGTTGAGACCGAAGGTGTAGTTGCCGTGGCCGTCGAACTGCTTGGCGGACAGCCCACGGAAGTCGCGGATACGGGGCAGGGCCAGCGACAGCAGCCGGTCCAGGAACTCCCACATGCGGTCGCCGCGGAGGGTGACCTTCGCGCCGATCGGCATGCCCTCGCGCAGCTTGAACTGCGCGATGGACTTGCGGGCCCGGACGACGGCCGGCTTCTGACCGGTGATCGCGGTGAGGTCGCGGACGGCGCCGTCCATCAGCTTGGCGTCGCGAGTGGCCTCGCCGACGCCCATGTTGACGACGATCTTCGTCAGGCGGGGGATCTGCATGACGTTGTCGTAGTTGAACTCCGACTGCAGTGCCGGCGCGATCGTCTCGCGGTAGTGGGCGAGCATGCGGGGCAGCTCGCGGGTGGGTGCGCTCATGGCGATCAGAGGTCCTTACCGGTTCGCCGCGAGACGCGCACGCTGCGGCCGTTGTCGTCCTTGCGGTAGCCGACGCGGGTGGGCTTGTCCTCGGAGTCGATCACCATCACGTTGCTCACGTGGATGGGCGCCTCCTGCGTGACGATCCCGCCCTGCTGGGCCCCGCGCTGGGTGGAGCTGATGCGGGTGTGCTTCTTGACCCGGCCGACACCCTCGACCAGCACGCGCTGGACCTTGGGGAAGGCGGCGATGACGCGCCCCTTGGCGCCCTTGTCCTTGCCGGACAGCACCAGGACGGTGTCGCCCTTCTTGACCTTCATCGACGGCGTCTTCTTGTTGTCAGCCATGTTCACAGCACCTCCGGCGCGAGCGAGATGATCCGCATGAAGCGCTTGTCGCGGAGCTCGCGGCCCACGGGGCCGAAGATGCGCGTACCGCGCGGGTCGCCGCTGTCGCGGATGATGACCGCGGCGTTCTCGTCGAAGCGGATGTAGGAGCCGTCCGGACGACGGCGCTCCTTCACGGTGCGGACGATGACGGCCTTGACCACGTCACCCCGCTTGACCCCTGCGCCGGGCAGGGCGTCCTTCACGGTCGCGACGATGATGTCGCCGATGCCCGCGTAGCGTCGCCCCGAGCCGCCGAGCACACGGATGCAGAGGATTTCCTTTGCACCGGTGTTGTCGGCGACACGCAGTCGCGACTCCTGCTGGATCACGTCCAACTCCCAAATACTCTGTGGTGACAGCCGGGCCGGAACGGTGAACCGGCTGTCCGATCACTCGCGTGCGGACGCACCGACAGCGTGGTGCCGTCGGTGCGTCCGAGCACGGGAGACCGGGATGTGGCGCGCACGCGCGCCGGTCGTCCAGGATACTCGTACCCCCAGCGGCCCCGCAGGGCCGCCCCTTGCTGGCTTACTTCGCCTTCTCGAGGACCTCGACCAGCCGCCACCGCTTGGTGGCCGACGTGGGCCGGGTCTCCATGATCTGCACGCGGTCACCGACGCCGGCAACCCCCTGCTCGTCGTGCGCCTTCAGCTTGCTCGTCCGGCGGATGACCTTGCCGTACAGGCCGTGCTTCACGCGGTCCTCGACCTCGACGACGATGGTCTTCTCCATCTTGTCGCTGACGACCAGGCCCTCGCGCACCTTGCGGTACCCGCGACCGGCCAGGCCGGGCCCACTGGAGGCCTGGCTAGCTTCCTGGGTCTCGCTCATGCCACACCCTCGTTCGGGGCGACCGAGAGACCCAGCTCGCGCTCGCGCTGGATCGTGTAGATCCGGGCGATGTCGCGGCGGACGGTCTGCAGTCGCCGGTTGTTGTCCAGCTGGCCGGTGGCCACCTGGAAGCGCAGGTTGAACAGTTCTTCCTTGTGCTCACGCAGCCGCGCGGCGAGCTCGTCCACGGACAGCTCGCGCAACTCCGGAGCGGTCAGACCGGCGGCCATCACACTTCTCCTTCACGCGTGATGAAGCGGCACTTCATCGGGAGCTTGTGGATCGCGCGGCGCATGGCCTCGCGGGCCACGGGCTCGGCGACGCCCGACAGCTCGAACATGATCCGGCCGGGCTTGACGTTGGCGACCCACCACTCGGGGGAACCCTTACCGGAACCCATGCGGGTCTCGGCGGGCTTCTTGGTCAGCGGACGGTCCGGGTAGATCGAGATCCACACCTTGCCGCCACGCTTGATGTGACGGGTCATGGCGATACGGGCGGACTCGATCTGACGGTTCGTCACGTAGGCGGGCTCGAGGGCCTGGATGGCGTACTCACCGAAGTTGATCGCCGTCCCGCCCTTGGCCTTGCCGCCGCGGTCGGGGTGGTGCTGCTTGCGGTGCTTGACGCGCCGTGGGATGAGCATGGCTCAGCTCTCCGTGTTCTCGGTGGCCGTCGTCTCGACCGCGGGGGTCTCGACGGCCGGCGTCTCGACGACGGGCGCCTCGACGACCGGGGCCTCCACGACGGGAGCCTCGGACGAGGGGGTCTCGGCAGCGGCGCGGCCGGCCTCGGTGCCGCCGGCGGTGGTGCCGGACGAGCCGGACCGACGCTGCGGACGCTGCGTGCGCTCGCGACGCTGCTGGCGCTCGGCCAGGGCCTCGAGGGCGGCGCGCTCGGCGCGGGAGCCGCTCACGTCACCCTTGTAGATCCAGACCTTGACGCCGATGCGGCCGAAGGTGGTCCGGGCCTCGTAGATGCCGTAGTCGATGTTCGCGCGGAGCGTGTGCAGCGGCACCCGGCCCTCGCGGTAGAACTCCGACCGGCTCATCTCCGTGCCGCCCAGGCGTCCGGAGCACTGCACCCGGATGCCCTTGACCTGCGGGCTGCGCTGGGCCGACTGCATGGCCTTGCGCATGGCGCGACGGAAGCTGACGCGGCTGGACAGCTGCTCGGCCACACCCTGCGCGACCAGCTGCGCATCCGACTCGGGGTTCTTGACCTCGAGGATGTTCAGCTGCACCTGCTTGCCGGTGAGCTTCTCCAGCTCGCCGCGGATGCGGTCGGCCTCCGCCCCGCGACGGCCGATGACGATGCCCGGCCGGGCGGTGTGGATGTCGACGCGGACCCGGTCACGGGTGCGCTCGATCTCGACCTTGGAGATGCCGGCCCGCTCCATGCCCTTGGACATGAGCTTGCGGATCGCGACGTCTTCCTTGACGTAGTCCTTGTACAGCTTGTCCGCGTACCACCGGGACTTGTAGTCGGTGGTGATCCCGAGCCGGAACCCGTGCGGGTTGACCTTCTGACCCACTAGCGGGTCCCTCCCCTCGTGTTGCTCTTCTGCTGCTGGGTCGCCGGGCCCGACTGGCCCGTGTCCCGACGCGCCTTGCGCGACTTCTGCGCGAGCTCGGCGCTGGTGGCGACCTCGCTCACCTCGACGGTGATGTGGCTGGTCCGCTTGTTGATGCGGAACGCCCGGCCCTGCGCACGCGGACGGATCCGCTTGAGCGTGGGGCCCTCGTCGACGTAGGCGGCGCTGACGACCAGCGCGGCCGGGTCCAGCTGCAGGTTGTGCTCGGCGTTGGCCACCGCGCTGGCGACCACCTTGGCCACCGGCTCGCTGGCGCTCTGCGGCGCGTAGCGCAGCAGAGCCAGAGCCTCATCGGTCGGCAGGTAGCGGATCAGGTCCACCACCCGGCGGGCCTTCATGGGGGTCACGCGGACGAACCGGGCCGTAGCCCGGGCGACCGGCGCCTCCTGTCCCAACTGGGAAGTCATCTGAATCTCTCTCTACCTGGTCAGCCCCGCCGCGAGCGGCGGTCGTCCTTGATGTGCCCACGGAAGGTGCGCGTGGGCGCGAACTCGCCCAGCTTGTGCCCGACCATCGCCTCGGTCACGAAGACCGGGACGTGCTTGCGACCGTCGTGCACGGCCAGCGTGTGGCCGAGCATGTCCGGGATGATCGTCGAGCGACGCGACCAGGTGCGGATCACGTTCTTGGTGCCCTTTTCGTTCTGTGCGTCCACCTTCTTGAGCAGGTGGTCGTCGACGAACGGGCCCTTCTTCAGGCTGCGTGGCATGTCTGTCGGCTCCTATCCCGCTCAGCGCTTCTTGTTGGCGCGCCGGCGGCGCACGATCAGGGCGTCACTGGCCTTCCGCTTGCGCGTCCGGCCCTCCGGCTTGCCCTTCGGGTTCACCGGGTGGCGACCACCGGAGGTCTTGCCCTCACCACCACCGTGCGGGTGGTCGACCGGGTTCATGGCGACACCGCGGACGGTCGGGCGCTTGCCCTTCCACCGCATGCGGCCGGCCTTGCCCCAGTTGATGTTCGACTGCTCGGCGTTGCCCACCTCGCCGACGGTGGCGCGGCAGCGCACGTCGACGTTGCGGATCTCGCCCGACGGCATGCGCAGCTGCGCGAAGCGACCCTCACGGGCGACCAGCTGGACGCTGGTGCCCGCGGACCGGGCGATCTTCGCGCCACCACCGGGACGGAGCTCGATGGCGTGAACCACCGTGCCGACCGGGATGTTCCGCAGCGGCAGGTTGTTGCCGGGCTTGATGTCGGCCGAGGGGCCGCACTCGACGGTGTCGCCCTGCTTCAGCCGGGCCGGCGCGATGATGTAGCGCTTCTCGCCGTCGGCAAAGTGCAGCAGTGCGATCCGCGAGGTGCGGTTCGGGTCGTACTCGATGTGCGCGACCTTGGCCGGCACGCCGTCCTTGTCCGCCCGACGGAAGTCGATCAGACGGTAGGCGCGCTTGTGGCCGCCACCCTGGTGGCGGGCCGTGACCTTGCCGTGGACGTTGCGTCCACCGCGGCCGTGCAGCGGTCGGACCAGCGACTTCTCGGGATGGTCGCGGGTGACCTCGGCGAAGTCGGCGACGCTGGAGCCGCGTCGGCCCGGCGTCGTCGGCTTGTACTTACGGATAGCCATTGCTGACTCAGTCCCTGTCTATATCTCTGGTCCGTTGGGTCCGGGTGCCGTCAGGCGCCCGGGCCCCCGAAGATCTCGATGCGCTCGCCGGGGGCGAGCGAGACGATGGCGCGCTTGGTGTCCTTGCGCTTGCCCATCTGCGTGCCCCGGCTGCGCTTGCGCTTGCCCGGGCGGTTGATCGTGTTCACGCTGTGGACCTTCACGTTGAAGATCTGCTCCACGGCGATCTTGATCTGGGTCTTGTTCGCCTCGGGCAGCACGATGAACGTGTACTGCCCGGAGTCGATCAGGCCGTAGCTCTTCTCGGAGATGACCGGGGCGAGCAGGACGTCCCGGGGGTCGCGGACGCTCATGCCTTCTCCTCGGTGGTCTCGTCAGCAGCCGCTGCCTTCTTGGCGGGCGCCTTCTTGGCGGCGGCCTTCTTCGCCGGAGCGTCGGCAGCTGCCTTCTTGGCCGGAGCCTTCTTGGCAGCCGGGGCCTTCTTGGCGGCGGCCTTCTTGGCCGGCGCCTCGGCAGCGGTACCGGTCTCGACGGTCCCCTCGCCCTCGGCGGGAGCGACCGACGGGACGCCGCCGGGGATCTCGCGGGTGGCGAGGTCGGGAAGCCGGCGCCCCTTGCCCTTGGCCGGTCCGGCGACGTACTCGGCGAGCGCGGTCTCGGTGAAGACGACCTCGTCGGCCACCAGGACGTCGTAGGTGTTGAGCTGGCCGGCCTCGATGAGGTGCACGTGCGGCGCGTTGCGCAGGCTCACCCAGTTGAGGACGTCGTCCCGGTCGAGCACGACCAGGACCCGCTTGGCCTGCGTCACCGCGTTCAGGGTGGCGAGCGCGGCCTTCGTCTTCGGCGCGTCGCCGTCGACGAACGCGGAGACCACGTGCACCCGGCCCTCGCGGGCCCGGTCGGAGAGGGCACCGCGCAGGGCGGCGGCCTTCATCTTCTTCGGGGTCTTCTGCGTGTAGTCGCGGGGGGTCGGCCCGAAGACCGTGCCACCACCGGCGAACTGCGGCGCGCGGGTCGAACCCTGACGGGCGCGGCCGGTGCCCTTCTGGCGGTAGGGCTTGGCGCCACCACCGCGGACCTCGCCGCGCGTCTTGGTCGAGTGCGTGCCCTGACGTGCCGCGGCCAGCTGGGCGATGACGACCTGGTGCATCAGGGAGACGTTCGCGTTGGCGTCGAAGAGGTCACCGGGCAGCGTGACGCTGCCGGAGGTCTCCCCCGCCGGGGTGCGGACGTCGACCTGGCGGTCGGTACGCGTCTCGGTGGATGAAAGCGTCACTTCTTGTCACTCCCCACGGGGCCGCCCTTGACCGCGGAACGGACGAGGAGCAGGCCACCCTTCGGACCGGGAACGGCGCCCTTGATGAGCAGCAGCCCGCGCTCCGTGTCGACCTTGTGCACGACCAGCGAGAGCGTCGTCGTCTTCACGTGACCCATGCGGCCGGCCATCTTCAGGCCCTTGAACACGCGACCGGGGGTCGACGCGCCACCGATGGAACCGGGCGACCGGTGCTTGCGCTGGGTGCCGTGCGACGCGCCGAGGCCCTTGAAGCCGTGACGCTTCATGACGCCGGCGGTGCCCTTGCCCTTGCTGGTGCCGATGACGTCGACCTTGGCCACGCCGTCGAACACCTCGGCGTTCAGCTCCTGACCGACCGTGTACTCGCCGGCGTCCTCGGTGCGGAGTTCCACCAGGTGCCGCCGCGGCGTGACGCCCGCCTTGGTGAAGTGCCCACCCTCGGGCTTGTTCACCTTGCGCGGGTCGATCTCACCGAATCCGAGCTGGACGGCGGAGTAGCCGTCGACCTCGGGGGTGCGCACCTGGGTCACCACACACGGGCCCGCCTTGACGACGGTCACCGGCACGAGGCGGTTGTTCTCGTCGAAAACCTGGGTCATCCCCAGCTTCTCGCCGAGGAGACCGCGAAATGTGCTCGCCATGTCTGCTGACTGCCCTTACTGAATGTTGACGTCGACCGAGGCCGGCAGGTCGATGCGCATGAGCGCGTCGACCGTCTTCGGCGTCGGGTCGAGGATGTCGATGAGCCGCTTGTGCGTGCGCATCTCGAAGTGCTCGAACGAGTCCTTGTACTTGTGCGGCGAACGGATCACCGCGTACACGTTCTTCTCCGTCGGCAGAGGCACCGGGCCGACCACTCGCGCTCCGGTCTTGGTGACCGTCTCCACGATGCGTCGCGCCGAGGCGTCGATGGCCTCGTGGTCGTAGGCCTTCAGCCGGATGCGGATCTTCTGTCCCGCCATCGCTGTCTTCTGCTCCTGCCGATCGGTTGTGAAAGTTCGAGTGGGTCTGCTGACCCGGTGACGGGCGGCGGCCTGGACCGGCCGCCGCCCGCCGGGGGTGTTACTTGAGGATCTTGGTGACGCGGCCGGCGCCGACGGTGCGGCCACCCTCACGGATGGCGAACCGAAGGCCCTCCTCCATGGCGATGGGCTGGATCAGCTCCACCGTCATCTCGGTGTTGTCGCCGGGCATGACCATCTCGGTGCCGGCGGGCAGGGTCACCACGCCGGTCACGTCCGTCGTCCGGAAGTAGAACTGGGGACGGTAGTTGTTGAAGAACGGCGTGTGACGGCCACCCTCGTCCTTCGAGAGGATGTAGACCGAACCCTCGAAGTTGGTGTGCGGGGTGATCGAACCGGGCTTCACGACGACCTGGCCGCGCTCGACGTCCTCGCGCTTGATGCCACGGAGGAGCAGCCCGACGTTGTCACCGGCCTGACCCTGGTCGAGCAGCTTGCGGAACATCTCGACGCCGGTGACGGTCGTCTTCGTCGAACCCTCGCGGATACCGACGATCTCGATCTCCTCGGAGACCTTGACGATGCCACGCTCGACGCGACCGGTGACGACCGTACCGCGACCGGTGATCGTGAAGACGTCCTCGACGGGCATGAGGAACGGCTTGTCGATCTCACGCTCGGGCTCGGGGATCGCGGTGTCGACCGCGTCCATGAGCTCCATGAGCTTGTCGCCCCACTCCTTGTCGCCCTCGAGCGCCTTGAGCGCCGAGACGCGGACCACGGGGACGTCGTCGCCCGGGAACTCGTACTCGGAGAGCAGCTCGCGGACCTCGAGCTCGACGAGCTCCAGGATCTCCTCGTCGTCGACCATGTCGGCCTTGTTGAGGGCCACGACGATGTAGGGGACGCCGACCTGGCGGGCCAGGAGGACGTGCTCCTTGGTCTGCGGCATCGGGCCGTCGGTCGCGGCGACCACCAGGATCGCGCCGTCCATCTGGGCGGCACCGGTGATCATGTTCTTGATGTAGTCGGCGTGCCCGGGGCAGTCGACGTGCGCGTAGTGCCGAGCCTCGGTCTGGTACTCGACGTGCGCGATCGAGATCGTGATGCCGCGGGCCTTCTCCTCGGGCGCCTTGTCGATCGAGTCGAAGGCGGACGCCTCGTTGAGGTTCGGGAACTTGTCGTGCAGGACCTTGGTGATCGCCGCGGTGAGCGTCGTCTTCCCATGGTCGATGTGCCCGATGGTGCCGATGTTGACGTGCGGCTTGGTCCGCTCGAACTTGGCCTTGGCCACTGGGTTCCTCTCTCCGTGTCTTTCGCAGTCGTGCGCGTGTCTAGGGGGATTGCGGGCAGTGCTCGGGTGGTGCCGGGGCTATTCGCCCGTGACCTTGGCGATGATCTCCTTGGCCACGTTGGACGGAACCTCGGCATACGAGTCGAACACCATGGTGTAGCTCGCCCGTCCCTGGGTGCGGCTGCGCAGGTCGCCCACGTAGCCGAACATCTCCGAGAGCGGCACCAGGGCCTTGACGACGCGAGCGCCGGAGCGCTCGTCCATCGCCTGGATGGTTCCGCGCCTGGAGTTCAGGTCGCCGATGACGTCACCCATGTTCTCTTCCGGGGTGACGACCTCGACGGCCATCAGCGGCTCGAGCAGGGCCGGGCTGGCCTTGCGGGCGGCCTCCTTGAAGGCGATCGAGCCGGCGATCTTGAAGGCCATCTCCGAAGAGTCGACCTCGTGGTACGCCCCGTCGAGCAGGGTGGCCTTGACGCCGACCATGGGGTAGCCGGCCAGCACGCCGTACTGCATGGCGTCCTGCATGCCCTGGTCGACCGACGGGATGTACTCGCGGGGGATGCGCCCACCGGTGACCTTGTTCTCGAACTCGTAGGTCGCCGAGTCGCCGCCCATCTCGAGCGGCTCGATGGCGATCTGCACCTTCGCGAACTGGCCGGAGCCACCCGTCTGCTTCTTGTGCGTGTAGTCGTAGCGCTCGACGGCCTTGCGGATCGTCTCGCGGTAGGCCACCTGCGGCTTGCCGACGTTCGCCTCGACGTTGAACTCACGCCGCATGCGGTCGACCAGGATCTCCAGGTGCAGCTCGCCCATGCCCGAGATGACCGTCTGACCGGTCTCCTCGTCGAGGCGGACCTGGAACGTCGGGTCCTCCTCGGCCAGCTTCTGGATGGCCGTGCCCAGCTTCTCCTGGTCGCTCTTGGTCTTCGGCTCGATGGCCACCGAGATGACCGGCGCGGGGAAGGTCATCGACTCGAGGATCACCGGCTTCTGCGGGTCGCAGAGGGTGTCACCCGTGGTCGTGTTCTTCATGCCGTTGACGGCGACGATCTCGCCGGCGCCCACGCCCTGGCGCTCTTCGCGCTTGTTGGCGTGCATCTGGTAGATCTTGCCGACCCGCTCCTTGCGGTCCTTCGTGCTGTTCAGCACGGGGGACCCGGCGTCCAGCTTGCCGGAGTAGACCCGGATGTAGGTCAGCTTGCCCAGGTGCTGGTCGGTCTGGATCTTGAACGCCAGCGCCGAGAACGGCTCGTCCTCGTCGGCGTGGCGCAGGACCTCGGTCTCGCCGTCCAGCGCCGTGCCGACGATGGCCTCGATGTCGAGCGGGCTGGGCAGGTAGTCGGTGACCGCGTCGAGCATGGGCTGGACGCCCTTGTTCTTGAACGCGGAACCCGTCACGACCGGGTTGACCTGGCCGGCGATGGTCGCCTTCCGGATCGCCGCCTTGATGGTGTCGACCGAGATGTCCTCGCCGCCGAGGTAGGACTCCATGATCGAGTCGTCGAAGTCGGAGATGCCCTCGAGGAGCTTCTCGCGGTACTCCGCGGCCTGGTCGGCCAGCTCGGCCGGGATCTCCTCGACCGTGTAGTCCTCACCGAGCTTGGTCTCGCCGCGCCACGTGAGGGCCTTCATCTGGACCAGGTCGACGACGCCGATGAAGTCGGCCTCGGCACCGATCGGGATCTGCAGCACCAGCGGGTTCGCACCCAGACGCTCGACCATCATGTCGACGCAGCGGAAGAAGTTCGCACCGGTGCGGTCGAGCTTGTTGACGAAGCACATGCGCGGGACGCCGTACTTCTCGGCCTGCCGCCAGACCTGCTCGGTCTGCGGCTCCACGCCCGCGACACCGTCGTAGACGGCGACGGCACCGTCGAGCACCCGCAGCGACCGCTCCACCTCGACGGTGAAGTCGACGTGCCCGGGGGTGTCGATGATGTTGATGTCGTAGCCGTTCCAGGAGCACTTCGTCGCGGCGGACGTGATGGTGATGCCGCGCTCCTGCTCCTGCTCCATCCAGTCCATGGTGGCCGCGCCGTCGTGGACCTCACCGATCTTGTAGTTGATACCGGTGTAGAAGAGGATGCGCTCGGTCGTCGTGGTCTTGCCGGCGTCGATGTGCGCCATGATCCCGATGTTGCGGGTCTTGGCGAGCTCGGCCTTCTTGGCCATCTCTTACTCCTCTTTGTTTCGGTTCCGTGTGCGGGTGCCGGGGGTCGCCCGGGTGTCCCGCCGACGGCGGGCGCTGGTGCGTTACCAGCGGTAGTGCGCGAAGGCCTTGTTCGACTCGGCCATCTTGTGCGTGTCCTCGCGCCGCTTGACCGCGGCACCGAGACCGTTGCTCGCGTCGAGCAGCTCGTTCATGAGGCGCTCGGTCATCGTCTTCTCGCGACGGGCCCGGCTGTACTGGATCAGCCAGCGCAGACCCAGCGTGGTGCTGCGCGAGGCGCGGACCTCGACCGGGACCTGGTAGGTCGCACCACCGACGCGGCGGCTGCGGACCTCGAGGGCCGGCTTCACGTTGTCCAGCGCGCGCTTGAGCGTGACGACCGGGTCGGTGTCGCTCTTGGCGCGGGCACCCTCGAGGGCGCCGTAGACGATCGCCTCGGCGACCGAACGCTTGCCGTCCACCAGGACCTTGTTGACCAGCTGCGTCACCAGCGGCGACTGGTACACCGGGTCGGCGACGAGCGGACGCTTCGGGGCGGGGCCCTTGCGCGGCATTAGCTCTTCTCCTTCTTCGCGCCGTAGCGGCTACGAGCCTGCTTGCGGTTGCGGACACCCTGCGTATCCAGCGAGCCGCGGATGATCTTGTAGCGCACGCCGGGCAGATCCTTCACACGGCCACCGCGCACGAGCACCATCGAGTGCTCCTGCAGGTTGTGGCCGACACCCGGGATGTAGGCGGTCACCTCGATGCCGCTGGTCAGCCGGACGCGGGCGACCTTGCGCAGCGCCGAGTTCGGCTTCTTCGGCGTCGTCGTGTAGACGCGCGTGCAGACTCCGCGACGCTGGGGCGAACCCTTCAGCGCCGGAGTCTTGGTCTTCTCGACCTTGTCCTCGCGGCCCTTGCGGACCAGCTGGTTGATCGTGGGCATGGGTGGCCTGGATCTCCTACCTGCGCTGGGGTGGTGCTGTCTGTGTGGTGCGGGCTGGTCGTACCTGGTGCCGGTCCTGACCCGTTCCCGGCCGCGAACCATTGTCCGGCCCCCGCGGTCGGGCGTGTCGCCCAGCCCGGGACCGGCCGATGAAGTCGGACCGGAATCGGTCGCCCCTCGCGACTCGGCGCCGCCACCCACCGGCGTGAACCGGAAGGTGGTCCCCGGCAGCCGTGAGGCCACCCAGGCGCACCGCGAACGGGAGCAGGCCCAGGGCACCCTGGGCACGGCTGACCACGATACCCGTGCGCCCGAGGCCGGTCAAAGCCGGGTACCTCACATGCACGGCCAGCGGCCAACTGTCGCCCACCGAAGCGGGCGACACCCGGGACCAACGGCCCGCCGTCCGGTTCTCTTCCCAGCCCGTGGTCCGTGTCCCGGGCTCTGGGGCGGCGCGGCCGACGGTACCGCTCCGAGGTGCCTGGTGGGTGCTCTGTGCGGAGCGACATGCCGCTGCCCGATACCGTGCTCGCGGCGCCAACGGTGGTGCCGGGAGACCCGGGAGGGCACGTGCGCATCGGCATCCAGGCCAGCTACAGCGGTGGGTTCCAGGAGACGGCAGCCGAGATCCGGGACCTGGAGGCCGCGGGTCTCGACGTCGCGGCGGTGGCCGAGGTGTACACGTTCGACGCCGTCAGCCAGCTGGGGTACCTCGCCGCGGTCACCGAGCGGGTCGAGCTGCTCAGCGCCATCTTCCCGATCTACAGCCGCACTCCTGCCCTGACCGCCATGACCGCCGCCGGGCTCGACTTCGTGTCCGGCGGCCGGTTCACCCTCGGCCTGGGCGCCTCCGGGCCGCAGGTGATCGAGGGCTGGCACGGCGTCCCCTACGACGCTCCACTGCAGCGCACCCGCGAGGTCGTCGAGATCTGCCGCCAGGTGTGGCGCCGCGACCGCCTGGACCACCAGGGCAAGAAGTACACGGTGCCGCTGCCCGCCGACCAGGGCACGGGCCTGGGCAAGCCGCTGAAGCTCATCAACACCCCTGTCCGCGACCGGATCCCCGTGATGCTTGCCGCGCTCGGCCCCAAGAACGTCGAGCTCGCCGCCGAGATCGCCGAGGCGTGGGAGCCGATCTTCTTCCACCCGGAGAAGGCCGCATCCGTCTGGGGCGAGTTCCTCGCCGCGGGCAAGGCCAAGCGCGACCCGTCGCTCGGTGAGCTGCAGGTGATCACCGGGGTGCCGGTCGCCATCGGGGACGACGTCGAGCCGCTCCTGGAATTCGTGAAGCCGGCGCTGGCCCTGTACATCGGCGGCATGGGCGCCCGCGGCAAGAACTTCTACAACGACCTCGCCGTCCGCTACGGGTACGAGGCCGAGGCGAAGACGATCCAGGACCTCTACCTGGACGGCAAGAAGGACGAGGCCGCGGCCGCGGTGCCGCTGGAGCTGGTGAAGGCGTCGTCCCTCATCGGGCCCGAGTCCTACGTGGCCGAGCGGATCGCCGCCTTCGCCGAGGCCGGCGTGAGCACCCTGATGCTCCAGCCGCTGGACGGCAGCCGTGAGGCCCGCCTGAGGACCGTGGAGACGATGAAGCGCCTCGCCGGCTGAGCCGCCCGCTCCAGGGGTGTTGTGCACGCTCCAGGGGTCCTGCACGACCCCGAAGGCGCGTGCAGCACCCCGAAAGCGAGGGCCCCGCAGACCTGACCGGTCTGCGGGGCCCTTGTGTCACTCAGCTAGGGCGCTCAGCCCCGCCAGTCGTACTCCTCGAGGCGCACGGCCTCGCCGCTGCCCTGACCGAAGACGTCCGGGCTGTAGTACTGCCCGTCGTCGTACCCGGCCATCGTGTAGACCGCGGCGCGGGCCTCCTCGGTCGGCTCGACCGTGATGTTCCGGTAGCGGCTGATGCCCGTACCCGCCGGAATCAGCTTGCCGATGATCACGTTCTCCTTCAGGCCGAGCAGGCTGTCGCTCTTGCCCTGGATCGCGGCGTCGGTGAGGACCTTCGTCGTCTCCTGGAAGGACGCCGCCGACAGCCACGACTCGGTCGCGAGCGAGGCCTTGGTGATGCCCATGAGGACCGGACGGGCCGAGGCCGGCTCGCCGCCCTCGGCGACGACGCGGCGGTTCTCGGTCTCGAACAGCGTCCGCTCGACCAGCGCGCCCGGCAGGAACTCCGTGGCGCCCGAGTCGATGATGGTCACCCGCTTCAGCATCTGGCGGATGATCACCTCGATGTGCTTGTCGTGGATCGACACGCCCTGGCTGCGGTAGACCTCCTGGACCTCGCGGACCAGGTGCAGCTGCACCTCGCGGGGGCCCATGATCCGCAGCACCTCGTGCGGGTCCACAGCACCCTCGGTGAGCTGCTCGCCGACCTCGACGTGGGCGCCGTCCTCGACCCGCAGCCGCGACCGGCGCGACAGCTTGTCGATGACGACCTCGTCGGAGCCGTCGTCCGGGGTGATGGTGAGCTTGCGGAACTGCTCGCCGTCCTCCACCCGGATCGTGCCGGCCAGCTCGGCGATCGGCGCCTTGCCCTTGGGGACGCGGGCCTCGAAGAGCTCCACCACACGCGGCAGACCGTGGGTGATGTCCTCACCCGCGACACCACCGGTGTGGAAGGTGCGCATCGTCAGCTGCGTACCCGGCTCACCGATCGACTGCGCGGCGATGATGCCCACCGCCTCGCCGACGTCGACGAGCTTGCCGGTCGCGAGCGACCGGCCGTAGCAGGTGGCGCAGGTACCGAGCAGCGACTCACAGGTGAGCACCACGCGGACCTTGACCTCGGACACACCGGCGTCGATCAGCGTCTGGATCAGGACGTCGCCCAGGTCGGAGTTGGCCTGTGCGATGACCGTCCCGTCCTCGGCCACCACGTCGGCAGCCAGGGCGCGGGCGTAGACGCTGGTCTCCACGTGCGGGTCACGGACGACCTTGCCGTCGACGACGGTGCCGATCGGCATGACGACGCCGCGCTCGGTCCCGCAGTCCTCCTCGCGGATGATGACGTCCTGCGAGACGTCGACCAGGCGACGCGTGAGGTAGCCCGAGTCGGCCGTACGCAGAGCGGTGTCGGCCAAACCCTTGCGGGCACCGTGCGTGGAGATGAAGTACTCCAGCACCGACAGACCTTCCCGGAAGTTGGCCTTGATCGGCCGCGGGATGATCTCGCCCTTCGGGTTGGCGACCAGACCACGCATACCGGCGATCTGGCTGATCTGCATCATGTTGCCTCGGGCGCCCGAGTTGACCATGACCCAGACCGGGTTGGTGGTCGGGAAGTTGTCCACCATCGCCTGGCTGACCTCGGCCCGCGCGCGGGTCCAGATCTCGATGAGCTCGCCACGACGCTCGGTGTCGGTGATGACACCGCGCTCGTACTGCTTCTCGATCTTGGCGGCCTCGGCCTCGTGCCGGTCCAGGATCGCCTGCTTCGACGGCGGCGTGACGACGTCGTCGATGGCGATCGTGATGCCGGCGCGGGTGGCCCAGTGGAACCCGGCGGACTTCAGCGCGTCCAGCGTCGCCGCGACCTGCACCTTGGGGTAGCGCTCGGCGAGGTCGTTGACGATCGCCCCGAGCTCCTTCTTCGGCACCTGGTAGTTGACGAAGCGGTAGTCCTCGGGCAGGGCCTCGTTGAACAGCACCCGACCCAGGCTGGTGAGCACGCGCGCGGGTGCGCCCGGCGTCCAGTCCGCAGGCGCTTCCCACGGCTCGTTGACCGAGCCGTTGTCGACGCCGAAGACCTCGTCGAGGCGGATCCAGGCCCGCTCCTGCAGACCCAGCGCGCCCTTGTCGTACGCCATGACCGCCTCGGCGGCCGAGGAGAACGCGTGCGGCTGGCCACCATCGGCCTCGGCCGGCGAGGCCACGAGGGTCGTCAGGTGGTACAGGCCCAGCACCATGTCCTGGGTCGGCGCGGTGATCGGACGACCGTCGGCCGGGCTCAGGATGTTGTTCGAGCTCAGCATCAGGATCCGGGCCTCGGCCTGCGCCTCGGCCGACAGCGGCAGGTGCACCGCCATCTGGTCACCGTCGAAGTCCGCGTTGAACGCGGTGCAGACGAGCGGGTGGATCTGGATGGCCTTGCCCTCGACCAGCTGGGGCTCGAAGGCCTGGATGCCGAGACGGTGCAGCGTGGGCGCGCGGTTCAGCAGAACCGGGTGCTCGGTGATGACCTCCTCCAGCACGTCCCACACGACGGGGCGCGCGCGCTCGACCATCCGCTTGGCGGACTTGATGTTCTGCGCGTGGTTGAGGTCGACCAGCCGCTTCATGACGAAGGGCTTGAAGAGCTCCAGCGCCATCTGCTTGGGCAGACCGCACTGGTGCAGCTTCAGCTGCGGGCCGACGACGATGACCGAACGGCCGGAGTAGTCGACGCGCTTGCCGAGCAGGTTCTGGCGGAACCGGCCCTGCTTGCCCTTGAGCAGGTCGCTCAGGGACTTCAGCGGACGGTTGCCCGGACCGGTGACCGGCCGGCCGCGACGGCCGTTGTCGAACAGCGCGTCCACGGACTCCTGGAGCATCCGCTTCTCGTTGTTCACGATGATCTCGGGCGCGCCGAGGTCGAGCAGCCGCTTGAGCCGGTTGTTCCGGTTGATCACGCGGCGGTACAGGTCGTTCATGTCGCTGGTGGCGAAGCGGCCACCGTCGAGCTGCACCATCGGGCGCAGGTCCGGCGGGATGACCGGCACGCAGTCCAGCACCATGCCCATGGGCGAGTTGCGGGTCTGCAGGAACGCCGCGACCACCTTGAGCCGCTTCAGCGCGCGCAGCTTGCGCTGGCCCTTGCCGTTGCGGATGGTGTCGCGCAGCGACACGGCCTCGGCGTCGAGGTCGAAGTCGGCGAGCAGCTTCTGCAGCGCCGCGGCACCCATGCCGCCCTCGAAGTACTCCCCGAAGCGGTCGCGCAGCTCGCGGTAGAGGCCCTCGTCGGCGATGAGCTGCTTGACCTCCAGCTTGCGGAAGGTGTCGAGCACCTCCTCGAGGCGGTCGATCTCGCGCTGGGCGCGGTCGCGCAGCTGGCGCATCTCGCGCTCGCCACCCTCGCGCACCTTGCGGCGGACGTCGGACTTGGCGCCCTCCGCCTCGAGCTCGGCGAGGTCGGCCTCGAGCTTCTGCTGGCGCGCCTCGACGGTGGAGTCGCGGGCGTCCTCGAGGTTGTGCTTCTCGGCGCTGATCTCCGCCTCGATGGTCGGGAGGTCGCGGTGCCGCGCCTCGTCGTCCACCGTGGTGATCAGGTAGGCCGCGAAGTAGATGATCTTCTCGAGGTCCTTGGGCGCCAGGTCGAGCAGGTAGCCCAGGCGCGACGGAACACCCTTGAAGAACCAGATGTGGGTGACCGGAGCCGCGAGCTCGATGTGGCCCATGCGCTCGCGGCGCACCTTGGCCCGGGTCACCTCGACGCCGCAGCGCTCGCAGATGATGCCCTTGAACCGGACGCGCTTGTACTTGCCGCAGTAGCACTCCCAGTCCCGGGTGGGACCGAAGATCTTCTCGCAGAAGAGGCCATCCTTCTCCGGACGCAGCGTCCGGTAGTTGATGGTCTCGGGCTTCTTCACCTCACCGTGCGACCACTGGCGGATGTCGTCGCCGGTGGCAAGGCCGATGCGCAACTCATCGAAGAAGTTGACGTCGAGCAACGTGATGACCCCTTTCCGGGGCTAGTTCTTCTATGTCCAAGTGGGTGGGGAGCCGGCCGGCCCGAACCCGGGCCGGCCGGCTACCTGACTAAACGTCCTCGACGCTCGACGGCTCGCGGCGGCTGAGGTCGATGCCCAGCTCCTCCGCGGCCCGGAAGACCTCGTCGTCGGTGTCGCGCAGCTCAATCGCGTTGCCGTCGCTGGAGAGGACCTCCACGTTCAGGCAGAGCGACTGGAGCTCCTTGAGCAACACCTTGAACGACTCCGGGATGCCCGGCTCGGGGATGTTCTCGCCCTTGACGATCGCCTCGTAGACCTTGACGCGGCCCAGGATGTCGTCGGACTTGATGGTGAGCAGCTCCTGCAGCGCGTAGGCCGCGCCGTAGGCCTGCATCGCCCAGCACTCCATCTCACCGAAGCGCTGGCCACCGAACTGCGCCTTACCACCCAGCGGCTGCTGCGTGATCATCGAGTACGGGCCGGTCGACCGGGCGTGGATCTTGTCGTCGACCAGGTGCAGCAGCTTCAGGATGTAGACGTAGCCCACGGCGATCGGCTCGGGGAAGGGCTCCCCGGAGCGGCCGTCGAACAGCTGCGCCTTGCCGGTCTGCTTGACCATCCGGTCGCCGTCACGGTTGGGCGTCGTCGCACCGAGCAGGCCGATGATCTCGTCCTCCTTGGCGCCGTCGAACACCGGCGTCGCCGTCCGGGTGCCCGGGGCCGCCGACTTCGCCACCTCGGGAAGGTTGGCGGCCCAGTCCGGCGTGCCCTCGACCTGCCAGCCCTGCTTGGCGATCCACCCGAGGTGCATCTCGAGCACCTGGCCGACGTTCATGCGGCCGGGCACACCGAGCGGGTTGAGGACGATGTCCACCGGGGTGCCGTCCGGGAGGAACGGCATGTCCTCCTGCGGCAGGATCTTCGAGATGACGCCCTTGTTGCCGTGGCGTCCGGCGAGCTTGTCGCCGTCGGAGATCTTGCGCATCTGGGCGACGTAGACCCGGATCAGCTCGTTGACGCCGGCGGGCAGCTCGTCGCCGTCCTCGCGCGAGAACACGCGGACGCCGATGACCTTGCCGGACTCACCGTGCTTGACCTTCAGCGACGTGTCGCGCACCTCGCGCGCCTTCTCGCCGAAGATCGCGCGGAGCAGCCGCTCCTCGGGGGTCAGCTCGGTCTCGCCCTTGGGCGTGACCTTGCCGACGAGGATGTCGCCGGGGACGACCTCGGCACCGATGCGGATGATGCCGCGCTCGTCGAGGTCGGCGAGGACCTCCTCGGAGACGTTCGGGATGTCCCGGGTGATCTCCTCGGCACCGAGCTTGGTGTCGCGGGCGTCGACCTCGAACTCCTCGATGTGGATCGAGGACAGGACGTCGTCCTGCACGAGGCGCTGCGACAGGATGATCGCGTCCTCGTAGTTGTGGCCCTCCCACGGCATGAAGGCGACGAGCAGGTTCTTGCCCAGCGCCATCTCGCCCTGGTCGGTGCACGGACCGTCGGCGATGACCTGGCCGACCTCGACCCGCTGGCCCTCCTCGACGACCGGGGACTGGTTGATCGACGTCCCCTGGTTCGAGCGGCGGAACTTCAGCAGGCGGTAGGTCTGCCGGGTGCCGTCGTCGGCCATGACCGTGACGTAGTCGGCGGTGGAGTCCTCGACCACACCGGCCTTCTCCGCGGTCACGACGTCGCCGGCGTCGACGGCGGCACGCAGCTCCATGCCGGTGCCCACGAGCGGGGCCTCCGAGCGGAGCAGCGGGACGGCCTGACGCTGCATGTTCGCGCCCATGAGCGCGCGGTTGGCGTCGTCGTGCTCGAGGAACGGGATCATCGCCGTGGCGACCGAGGTCATCTGCCGCGGGGAGACGTCCATGTAGTCCACGTTCTCGGGGGCGAGGTAGTCGACCTCACCGCCCTTGGTGCGGACCAGGACGCGCTCCTCGGCGAGGCGACCCTGCGCGTCGAGCGGGCTGTTGGCCTGCGCGACGACGAAGCGGTCCTCCTCGTCGGCGGTCAGGTAGTCGATCTGGTCGGTGACGGTGCCGTTCTCGACCTTCCGGTACGGCGTCTCGATGAAGCCGAACGCGTTGACCCGGCCGAACGAGGACAGCGAGCCGATGAGGCCGATGTTCGGGCCTTCCGGCGTCTCGATCGGGCACATCCGGCCGTAGTGGCTGGGGTGCACGTCGCGGACCTCCATGCCGGCCCGCTCACGGGACAGACCGCCGGGACCCAGCGCCGACAGGCGGCGCTTGTGGGTCAGGCCCGCGAGCGGGTTGGTCTGGTCCATGAACTGGGACAGCTGGCTGGTGCCGAAGAACTCCTTGATGGAGGCGACGACCGGCCGGATGTTGATCAGGGTCTGCGGCGTGATCGCCTCGACGTCCTGGGTCGTCATCCGCTCGCGGACGACGCGCTCCATGCGGGAGAGGCCGACCCGGATCTGGTTCTGGATCAGCTCGCCGACGGTGCGCAGCCGACGGTTGCCGAAGTGGTCGATGTCGTCGACGCCGTGCTCGGGCTCGCCGGCGTGGAGACGCACGACGTACTCGATGGTCGCGACGATGTCGTCCTCGGTCAGCGTGCTGGTGCTCTGCGGCACGGAGACGCCGAGCTTCTTGTTCACCTTGTAGCGGCCGACCTTCGCGAGGTCGTAGCGCTTCGGGTTGAAGAAGAGGTTCTCCAGCAGCGCCTGCGCGGACTCACGCGTCGGCGGCTCGCCCGGACGCAGCTTGCGGTAGATGTCGAGCAGCGCCTCGTCCTGCCCGGCGACGTGGTCCTTCTCCAGCGTCGCGAGGACGGTCGGCGACCACTGGAAGTGCTCGCGGATACGGTCCTCGCCCCAGCCGAGCGCCTTGAGCAGCACGGTGACCGGCTGGCGGCGCTTGCGGTCGATGCGGACGCCGACGGTGTCGCGCTTGTCGACGTCGAACTCCAGCCACGCACCGCGGCTGGGGATGACCTTGGCGCTGTAGACGTCCTTGTCCGACGTCTTGTCGAGAGTCTTGTCGAAGTAGACGCCCGGGCTGCGGACGAGCTGGGACACGACGACGCGCTCGGTCCCGTTGATGACGAAGGTGCCCTTGTTCGTCATGATCGGGAAGTCGCCCATGAACACCGTCTGGCTCTTGATCTCGCCGGTGGTGTTGTTCATGAACTCGGCCGTGACGAACAGCGGCGCCGCGTAGGTCATGTCCTTGTCCTTGCACTCCTCGAGGGACGCCTTGACGTCCTCGAAGCGCGGGTTGGAGAAGGACAGCGACATCGAGCCGCTGAAGTCCTCGATCGGGGAGATCTCCTCGAGGATCTCGGCGAGGCCGCCGACCGCGTCGGCCTGCTCCTCGGGCGAGAGGGTGGCGCGCCACTCGGGGCTGCCGATGAGCCAGTCGAACGACGCCGTCTGCAGGGCGAGCAGGTCCGGGACCTCGAGAGGCTCCTGGATCTTCGCGAAGGAGACGCGCAGCGGGGCGCCGGGGATCTTCTGCTGGTCGGCCTCACCGGTTCGGGGGCCGCTTGCGCTGTTCTTTTCGGTGGTGCGGGTGGGCGTGCTGGTGGGGCGAGAGCCTGCCAAGATGCGTCCTTCCAAGGACCTCACGACGTGCGGGCGGGACTGTGCGGGGTCGTCGTCGGTAATGGCGGAGCTGTCCACCTGACCGGGCCCGGACCGTTGGCCGACCACGGGTGTCCGGAACCTGCTCCCGGGCACCCCTGGTGACCCGTCTCGGCGGGCAAGCAGTCAGAGGGCAGCGCAACAGGAGACCCTACCCCTGCTCCAGCGCTCTGTCCACGCCGGGGGGCCGGGTGCGACCGGCGCCACATCCGGGGGACGGGCGGTGCTGAGCATGGGACCAACGGGCGTGCGCGACCATGATGCCAGTAGAGGGCGTCCGGCGTAACCGCCACGCCCAGAAGGACCCCCTCCTTCTCAGCCCTCGCACGCTCGGGCCGAGCCTCGGGAGGGGGCTCAGCTGGTGGTCAGCAGGGTCAGGTCGTTGATCTTCCAGTCCCCGTTCACCTTGGCGATCCGCACCTGCACCGTCTGCGTGCACGACTGGGCACCGTCGGCCGTGACGGTGCACTCCGACCCCTGGGGGGCGGGCTGCTCACCGGTGTTGACCGACTTCACGACGTACTCGCCGAAGACGACGACGGTCGCGGTGTCCTGGGCGTCGTTGACCTGCTGCAGGCCGACGTCGAGGACCTGGTAGCTCGTGGTCGCCGACACCTGCTTGTAGGTGTCGATGATGCCGCCCTGGCCGAGGTCCTTCTTGTACTGGTCGCGCAGGTCGCCGGTCAGCACGTCGAGCTTGCGCTTGATGCTGCCGTCGGAGTCCTTGTAGTCGTAGGCGTAGAGCGCCTGCACACCGCTGCGCGCCGCCGAGAAGATCGTCGGGTCGACGTACCCGGGGTCGACCCGCTGCCGGATCAGCAGCCCGCCCGCGACGAGCGCCGCCACGCACAGCAGCGCGAGGACGAGCGCCGGCACGCGGGAGGGACGACGGCCTGCCGTGGCCTCGGCGGCGGCCGTTCCGCGATCGCGGGAGAGGGCGGCCGAGCCGGTCCGCTCGCTCCGCGACGTGGCCGGACGTGCCGTGGCCGCCGGTCGGGCCGTCTCGGCGGTCGCGTCCTCGCGCTCCCGCCGGCTGCCGGCGACGCGGGGGCGCGGCGTGGGTCGCGCCCCTGCGGCCGGCCGCGGGCGCGGCGTGGGGCGGGGGCGCTCGTCGGAGCTGGTCCGGTCAGGAGTGTCAGCCATTGTTGCCGGTCCCCGTCCCCGCGACGCCCGAGAGCAGCCAGCGGCCGCCCGTCTTCTCCATCTCCACCCGGATGCGGTAGCGCACGACCTGCGCCTGCTCGCTCGCGCTGCTCTTCTGCGTCGACTGGATGACCAGCAGCACGGTGGCGCTCTTCTCGCCGGCGCTGGTGACCCCCGCGCCGACGACCTCGGTGTTCACCGTCGCCTGCGAGTCGGTGATCTGCTGCCTCCGGCTGTCGAGCTGGTCGACGGCCTCCTTCTTCAGGTCGCCGGTGGTGACCCGGCGGATCTGCTCGAGGTCGTCGTCGAGGGTCAGGTAGTCGAACGACGTCATGTCCACGACGCCGGAACGGGCGGCCTGGAGGACCTCGACGTAGTCGTCGGTCCGGACCGACGACTTCGCCGGGCGGGTGAACCAGAGGAAACCCACCCCGGCGAGCAGGAGCACCAGGATGACGGCGAGCACCGGCACGAGGGGCACTGACGGACGGGTGGCCGTCGGCGCGCCACCGTCCGGGTCGTCTGCCGGACGCCGGCGGGAACGGCGCCCCTTCTCCGCGGCCGTCTCCACCGTCGCCTCAGGACCGGTCGCCCGGGGTTCGGGGGCCGGCGTCTCGTCGGCGGTCGACGCCAGGGTCGGCGTGTCCTCCTCCTGCGGGCGTGGCCGCGCATCGCTGGTCACGCGCTGGATCCTCCTCGTCGTCTCACGGTGGCTGGTCTCCTCATCGGTGCCGGCGGTGCGGTGCTCAGCCGGCGGTGCTGGAGAACGGGCTGGCGTGCAGCATGCCGTTCAGCGCATCGGTCAATGGGTTGGAACCGCCGAGGGCCCCCGTGCCGCCGGCCGCACCGCTCTGCGGGCCGCCCGATCCCACTCCCCCGGAGCGGCCGATGTTCTGCTCGCCACGGATGTTGGAACCGTTCTCGTTCACCCCGTCCGACGGATTCGGGTCGACACCGTTGATCACCGAGCAGGTGACGCTACGGGTGTCGGCCGCCGCGACGGCGCCCGGGCTCGGCGTCGACGCCGTCGACCGGTAGCCGCTGATGCAGGCGTGGGGATCGTCGGCGTTGAGCACGAACCCGAAGTGGGCGCGCATCGTGCCGCTGTCGTTGCGGACGACGGTGAAGCCGCCCGAGACGACGTCGGGATACGTGACGAGCATCTGCTCGACGCCGTCCAGCCGCGGGATGGTGACCTTGTTCAGGATGTCCAGGTTGCGGACCAGCGAGCCCAGCCCTGGTCCGGCATTGTCCACCAGCTGCTGGATCTCACCGGCAGCGTCGGGGGCGTTCACCACGAGCTGCCGCACGTCCGGGTCGATCTGGACGAGCGTGTCGGTCACCTTCCGCAGGTCCGAGGCCCACTGGCGGATCGCCGACCGGTTGGCGTTCTGGGTGTCGAGGACCGTCTGCCCGTCGGTGATCAGCTTGAGGGTCTGCGGCAGCGACTCCTCGGCACGGGCGAGCAGCAGGTTGCCGTTGTCGATCAGCCGGCCGAGGTCGTCGCCGGAGCCGGCGAAGGCCTGCCCGAGCTCGTTGACCACGATCCGGAGGTTCTCCTGGTCCAGCGAGCCGACGAGCTTGTCCATGTTGAGCAGCAGCTGCTCGACCGGGACCGGGATCGAGGTGCGGTTCTTCGGGATGACCGACCCGTCCTTCAGATAGGGCCCCTTGTCGTCATCGGGCTTGAGCAGCACGTACTGCTCACCGACGGCGCTGCGGGTCGCCACCACCGCCTTGGTCGAGGCCGGGATCTTGTCCGCTCCGGGGTCGATGCTCAGCACCACCCGGACGCCTCCGTCGATCAGCTTCATGTCGGTGACCCGGCCCACGGCGACGCCGCGGTAGGTCACCTCGGCGTTGACGAAGATGCCGCCGGAGTCCTTGAAGTCCGCGGCGACGTCGTAGCCGCTGCCGAGGATCACGCGGTCCAGCCCGACGTACTTGAAGCCGAGGTAGGACATGCCGAGCACCGCCACGACGGCGAACGCAATGAGCTGCAGCTTGGTCCGGCGCGTGATCATCCGGTCACCCCCGGGATCGCCGGCACGCCGATGGTGCCGGTCGGCGCCTTCGGATCGGGCACCTGGCCCACGATGTTCCCCGGCAGCGTCGTGAACGGACCGACCCCGCCGCCGGACCCGCCGGTCGCCGCCGCCGCCTGGTTGGCCGGCGGCGTGCCGGCCTGGCCACAGGTGCCGGTGGGGACGTCCTCGGGCCGCAGCACCTTGAGGGCTCCGGTCACCGGGTCGATGGCGTATCGGCAGAGGGTCTGGGTGAGGTCCAGCTCGACCGAGGCCGTCATGTTGGTGAACAGCGCGTACCCGCCCGTCCGCTGGTCCTGCCGGTAGTTGAGCGGGGTGGCGCCACCGTGACCGGTGCCGATCACCGAGCTGGCGGGGAACGGGTACGTGATCAGCAGGTCCAGCGAGCCGGCGAGGTCCGGCCCGGCCGCGGCCAGTTGCGTGAGGATCGGCTGGAGCAGCTTCAGGTCGGCGACGGTGTCGGCCGAGGACTGGTTGATGATCCGCGTCCCCACGTCACCGAGCCGGGCCAGGCCCTGCAGCATCGAGACGAGCAGGTCGCGCTGCTGGTTGATCACGTCCAGGCCCGGGCCGATGTCGGCCAGGGCGGTGTCGATCGTGGTGGTGCGCGACGCCAGGGTGTCGGCGAGGGTGTTCGCGCTGTCCAGCGCCCGGTTGATCTCGGACTTCTGGACGTCGAGGCCGCCGATGAACGTGTCGAGCTGGGTCAGCGTGCTGCGGACGGCGGCCTCGCGGCCCTGCAGCGCCTCCCCCAGCTCCCGGTTGATGGTCTGCAGCTGGGCCAGCCCGCCTCCGTTGAGGACAAGGGACAGCGCGCCGAGGAGCTCCTCCACCTCGACGTTCCGGTTGGTCCGCTCCAGCGGGATGTGGGGGTGCTGACGCAGCGTGCCCTCCGGCTTCTCGTTGCCCGGGGCGGCGAGCTCGATGAACTTCTCCCCCAGCAGCGACGACTGCTGGATCTTGGCCACGGCGTTCGCCGGGAGGTCCACGTCGCCGTTGACCGTGAGGGTGACCAGCGCCGTCCAGTCCTTCCGCAGTTCGATCTTGTCGACCCGTCCGACCGGCACGTCGGCCACCTTGACACCGGACTGCGGCACCAGGTCGAGCACGTCGAGGAAGGCCACCTGAACGGTGTACGGGTCGCTGCCGACGTCGGCGCCGCCGGGCAGGTTGAAGGAGTAGGCGCCGCGGAAGCCGCAGCCGGCCAGCAGCGTGGCCAGCGTGACCAGGGCGGCGAGCCGCCGCAGGCGGGATCGCACCGTTGCGCGGTTCATCCCTGTCCCCCGATCGACGGCAGTCCGACGATCTGCCGGCCGCCCGCGCCGCCGCCGGCGCCACCCCCGTTGATCAGGGTGAGCAGCTCCTGCAGGTCGGGGATGTTGTTGCCGTTGGCGTCGTCGGGCACGTTGTCGGCGTTGGCGTCACCGGACAGCAGCCGGGCGCAGATGCCCTCCGGCGTCGTCGGCAGCGGCACCGGGACCGGCAGCGTCGGGTCCGGGAGGGGCAGATCCTTGATCGTCACCCGCCCCGTCGCCGCGAGGATCTGGCAGACGATGACCTCCGGGGAGGTCGAGCCCACCGAGTTGTCGCGGGTGTCGAGCGTGCCGTAGTCGGGGTTGTAGGCGTGCGACAGGTTGCCCAGGGCGGCGGGCGCGACGTCCAGCACCTCGGCGAGGGCCTGCCGCTGCTGCACGAGGGCCAGCGTGACGTCCGCGAGGCGGTTGACGTTCGTCGTCAGCAGGGTCCGGTTGGCCTGCACGAAGCCGGAGACGTCGGCCAGCGCCTTGTTCAGGAGGGTGACCGCCGACGCGAGGTCGGCGCGTTCCTGGGCGAGCTGGGCGGCGACGGCGGTCATGTTCTGGTTGAACTGGCCCACCTGCGCGTCGATGGAGGCCAGGGCGGTGGTGAACGTCTGCAGGTTGTCCAGGGACGCGAACAGGTCGTTCCGGTGGTCGGACAGGGTCTCGACGGCCTGCGAGAAGCCCTTGAGCGTGCGGTTGAGCGCCGCGCCGTTGCCGTCGAGGTTGGCCGCGCCGACGTCGACGAGGTCCGACAGCGCGCCGTTCTTGTTGGCACCGTTGGGACCCAGAGCGGCCGACAGCTCGTCGAGGGCGCCGTAGACCTGGTCGAGCTCGACCGGGGTGGCGGTGCGCTCCAGCGGCACCTTCGCGCCGTCCTTCATCTTCTCCCCGCCGTCGTAGACCGGCGCGAACTGCACGTACCGGTCGGACACCAGCGACGGGGCGAGGACGACCGCGTCCGCCTTGGCAGGGATGTCGTAGGCGTCGTCGATCAGCATCTGCACCCTGACCTTGTCGCCCTCGGGGACGACGTCGCTGACGGTGCCGATGGGGATGCCGAGCACGCGGACGTCGGAACCGGGGTACAGGCCGACCGTCTGGGTGAACCAGGCCGTGACCCGGTACTGGCCCGCGGGCCGCAGGATCGTCCAGCCCAGCGCAGCCAGCAGGACGAGGGTGGCCGCGACCGCCACGCCACGCTGCAAGGTGCCGCTCATCAGTTGCCCTCCGTACAGCCCACGGGGAGCGGTGTCTGTGCGGCGCCGCCGCAGACGATCCCGCCGACGACGGCCGGCAGCAGGTTGTCGACGAAGCTGTCGAACCAGCGGCCGTTGCCCAGGGTGTTGGTGAAGACCCGCACGAACGGCGCCAGGTTGTTGACCGTCTGCGCGAGCGCCGCCCGGTTGCGGGACAGGATGTCGGTGACCGTGGACAGCTGCTGCAGCGCCGGCGTCAGCGTCGCGCGGTTGTCGGCCACCAGGCCCGACAGCTGCTTGGACAGCTCCTGGGTGCTCGTCAGGATCGAGTCGATCAGCTCGCGGCGCCGCTGCACCTCGGTGAGCAGCACGTTGGAGTCCTCGATGAGCCGGGTGAACTCACCGTTGCGGTCGGCCAGCACCTGGCTGACCTGGCGCGTGGCCGACAGCAGCTGGCCCAGCTGGGCGTCGCGGGAGGAGATCGTGTCCGACAGCCGCGCCAGCCCCTGCAGGGAGGTGCGCACCTCCTCGGGGGTGTTCGCGAACGTCTGCGACAGCACCTCGAAGGAGCTCGCCAGCTGCGTGGTGTCCAGTTGCTCCACCGTGGTCGACAGGTCGGCGAAGGCCTCGACGACGTCGTACGGCGAGGCGGTGCGGTCCAGCGGGATCGGCTTGTCCGGGTCCAGTGCGGTGCTGCCCCGCGGGACGAGCGCCAGGTACTTCGCACCGAGCACCGTCTCGATCTTGATGGCCGCCTCGGACCGGTCGCCGACGAACGCGTCGGACACCCGGAACTCGACGGTCACCGCGCCGTGCTCGAGCGCCAGGCTCTCCACCTTGCCGACCTTCACCCCCGCGACCCGGACCGGGTCGTCGGGCTGCAGGCCGGCGGCCTCGGAGAACTGCGCGCGGTAGACGGTGCCGCCACCGATCAGGGGCAGCGACTGCGCGTTGAAGGCGAGGAACACCAGCAGGGCGATCACGGTGAGGCTGATGGCGCCGATGATCACCGGGTTCCGATCGCGGAAGGGCTTGGACTCACGAGCCATCACCGACACCCCCTCTCGCCGTTGTTCAGGCCGCTGCCCGCCGGGATCTGCACGCCGGTCTCGGTGCCGCCGGGCCCGGTCGCGGGGACGACGACGTAGCCCGAGGCGCTGCACATGAAGAAGTTGAACCAGCTGCCGTTGATCGCGGTTCGGGTGATCGAGTCGATCTTCATCGGGGCCAGCTTGAGGAAGCCCTCGAGCACGTCACCGCTGTCGGCGAGGTTGCTCGACAGCTGCCCGAGCCCCTGGATGTCCGCAGCCAGCGGCGGGCGGGCGTCGGCGAGGAAACCGCTGGTCGTCGTCGCCAGGGTGTCGATCGTCTGCAGCGAGTTGAAGATGGCGTCCTTGTCGCCGGCCAGCCCCGTCACGAACTGCTGGAGGCTCACGACGAGGTCCGACAGCTGCTGATCGCGCGCGGCGACATGGCCCATGACCGTGTTCAGGTTGTCGATGACATTGCCGATGACGGCGTCCTTGTCCGCCAGCGAGCTGGTCAGCGAGGCGACGTGGTTCAGCAGGCTCTCCACCGTGCCGCCCTCGCCCTGGAAGACCTGGATGATCTCGAAGGACACGCGGTTCATGTCTGCCGGCGACAGCGCCTGCAGCAGGGGCCGGAACCCGCCGAACAGCGTCGTGAGGTCGAGTGCCGGCTTCGTCTGGGCCAGCGGGATGACGCCGCCGTCGCGAAGCGTCCGGCCGCCTGACCCCTTCCCCTCGGTCAGCGCGATGTAGCGCTGGCCGACGAGGTTGCGGTACTTGATCGTGGCCTGAACGGCCGCGGGCACCGGGACGTCCGCGCTGACCTCCAGGGTGACCTCGGCGGTCGGCCGGTCCTGCTTCGCGGACAGGCCGATGCCGGTGACCTGGCCGACCCGGACGCCCGCGATGCGCACCTCGTCGCCCGCGACGAGACCGGCGACGTCGGTGAACTGGGCCTTGTAGGTGAGCTGCTTGCCGTAGCCGGCGTTGGTGATCGTGCTGATCAGCACGTAGCTCGCCAGCACCGTCACCAGCCCGAAGATCACCAGCTTGACCAGCGGGCCGGTGAGGCCGCGCAGTTGTCCCTTCATCGCAGCATCACCTGCGTCCCGCGCAGCAGGGGCGCCATCGTGGAGGCGGCCAGGTCCGAGACCTGGCCCGGCTTCAACCCGGTCTGGTAGGCGAGGATGCTGCGCACGAAGTCCAGTTCCGCGGTCGAGCCGGCCAGGTGGAACGGCAGGGACTGCCCCGCCCCCGGGTCGGGATTGCCCGCGCCCGGCGGCACGTCCTTGGGCCCGCTCCCGCCGAGGCAGTTGGGGTTGCCCGTCGTCGGGTTGTCGGCGGAGTTCACCCCGTCGGCCGGCGCGTTCGGGCAGTAGTACTCGTTGTGCTGGGCCGCGGCGATGATCGCGTCGATGTTGTCCAGTCCTCGGCAGTCGGGGCCGCTCTGGTCGGCGTACTGCGGCTGGTCACCGGGCACGTAGGGGTTGCGCGGCGGCAGGCTGACCGTGATGTTCAAGTTCAGCGCGGGGTCGCCGTCGGCGCCGAAGGCCTCGCTGATCATCGGGTTGAACCGCGTCAGGCCGTTGAGCAGGCAGGGGTACTCGGGCGAGTACTTGGCGAACACCCCGAGCACCGGCCGGGAGGTCTGGGCCAGTGAGATCAGGTTCTGCTCGTTGGTCTCCAGGAAGGCCGCCGTCACGTTCGAGGACGCGTCCACGACGGTGAACGTGCGGCGCAGCTGCTCCTTCTGGTCGACCAGCGTCTTGTTCACGATCGACAGGTTGTCCAGGACGGCGAGCAGGTCGTCCGCGGCCCCCTGGTAGGTGTCGGCGAAGTCGGCGAGCTCGGAGATGTCGGCCTGCAGCTGCGGCAGCACCGTGTTGACCTGGCCGAAGTACTCGCCGGTGGCGGCGAGGTTCTCGCCCAGGGACTTCCCGCGACCCCGCAGTGCGTCGGCCACCGCGCCGAGGGTGTAGGAGAGGTCCTGCGGCTGCACGGCCTGCAGCAGCGGGAGGGTGTCGTCGATGACCTTCTGCAGCTCGATGGCGTTCGAGCTCCGGTCCTGGCCGATGACGTCGCCGTCGGCGAGCCTCTTCTGGCTGGGGCTGTCGGGGATCTGCAGGTTGACGAAGCGCTCACCGAACAGCGTCTTGGGCAGCAGCCGGGCGCTGACGTCGGCGGGGATCTCGTCGAGGTAGTCGGGGTTGATGGCCAGGTCGATGGTGGCGCCCTCGGTGCTGGCCGCCACGCTGCGGACCTCGCCGACGATCACCCCGCGCACCTTGACGTCGGAGGCCTCCTGCAGCTGGTTGCCGGCGGTGTCGGTCTTCAGGGTCACGTGGGCGACGGTGGCGAAGGCCTTCTGGTACGTGGCGACCGCCAGGCCCAGCAGCAGTGCCAGGACGACGAGGAACGCCACGCCCTGCAGCCGGATGCGGATCTTCTTGCTCATCGCCGGCTCACCCCGCGATCCGCACGGTCGTGGTCGAGCCCCAGATGGCCAGCGACAGGAACAGGTCGATGATGTTGACCGCCACGATCGAGAAACGGACGGCGCGACCGACGGCGAGGCCGACGCCCGCGGGGCCGCCGCCGGCGACGTAGCCGTAGTAGCAGTGGGTCAGGATGATCACGACCGCGAAGACGAGCACCTTGAGGAACGACCAGAGGACGTCCTGGGGCGGCAGGAACAGGTTGAAGTAGTGGTCGTAGGTGCCCGCGGACTGCCCGTAGGCCTGCGTGGCGATCAACCGCGTGGCGAAGTAGCTGGTCAGCAGCCCGAGCACGTACAGCGGGATGACGGCGATGAAGCCGGCGATGATGCGGGTGGTCACGAGGAACGGCAGCGAGGGAACGCCCATGACCTCGAGGGCGTCGATCTCCTCGTTGATCCGCATGGCGCCGATCTGCGCGGTGAACCCGCAGCCGACGGTCGCCGAGAGCGCGAGGCCGGCCACCAGCGGGGCGATCTCGCGGGTGTTGAAGTACGCCGAGAGGAAGCCGGTGAACGCCGACGTGCCGAGCTGGTCCAGCGCCGCGTAGCCCTGCAGGCCCACCTCGGTGCCGGTGAAGAACGACAGGAACGCGATGACGCCGACCGTGCCGCCGATGACCGCGAGGGCCCCGCTGCCGAAGGTGACCTCGGCCAGCAGCCGCATCGTCTCCTTCTTGTAGCGCTTGAGCGTGCGCGGGGTCCAGCCCAGCGCGCGGCCGTAGAAGCCGAGCTGCTCCCCCAGGTCGTCGAGCGTGCTCAACGGCACCCGGTAGACCTTCTTGAACTTCCGCAGGCCGACCCTGACGCGGTCGGTGGTCGAGAGAAGGGCCATCACTGTCCCTTCGGCGGCACGAGCTGGAAGTAGATCGCCGTGATCACGAAGTTCACCGCGAACAGCAGCAGGAACGTGATGACGACGGACTGGTTCACGGCGTCCCCGACACCCTTGGGACCGCCCCCGGCACGCAGGCCCTTGTAGGCGGCGACGATCGCGGCGATCAATCCGAAGATCAGCGCCTTGATCTCGCCGGACCAGAAGTCGGCCACCTGCGCCAGAGCGCTGAACGACGCGAGGTAGGCGCCGGGCGTGCCGCCCTGCAGGATCACGTTGAAGAAGTAACCGCCGGCGACGCCGACGACGCTGACCAGGCCGTTGAGGAGCGTCGCCACCAGCATGCAGGCGAGGACGCGGGGCACGACGAGACGCTGGATCGGGCTGATGCCCAGGACCTCCATGGCGTCGATCTCGTCGCGGATCTTGCGGGCGCCCAGGTCGGCGCAGATGGCCGACCCGCCGGCGCCGGCGATCAGCAGCGCGGTCACGATCGGGCTCGCCTCGCGGAGGACGGCGAGGACCGAGGCCGATCCGGTGAACGACTGCGCGCCCAGCTGACGGGTCAGTGAGCCCAACTGCAGCGCGATGACCGCGCCGAAGGGGATCGCGACCAGCGCCGTCGGCAGGATCGTGACGCTCGCGATGAACCACGTCTGCTGGATGAACTCCCGAATCTGGAACGGGCGCTTCGGCAGCGCCCGCATGGTGTCCAGGGCGAAGGCGAAGAGGTTGCCGCTGGCGGCGAGCGGCCGGGTGGGCGAGAACTTGCCGTCGAGGAGCCCCGGGGCCTTCGGCTTGTCGGTCGCCGTCACCCCTCGCCCCCTTGACGGGGCAGGGTCGCCGTGCGGCCGCGGGAACCTCCGTCGGCGTCCGCCTCGGGCGCCCAGTGCCGGCCACCCTGACCGGGCGTGGGCTCGAACGCGCCGGAGTCGGCCTGGGCGAGAAGGTCGCCGGGCAGGGACTTCCGGATGGCCTCGCGGGTCTCGTCGTCGAACTCGTGGAGCATCCGTGCGACGCGCTCCTGGCGGCGGCGCTCGGCCTTGCGCTCGGGCAGGCCCTCCGTCGGCGTCAGCTGGGGCGGGACGGCGTCCCCGCCGCTGGCGCCCTTGGGGCCGATCCCGTTGTGCGAGTCGCCACCCCGCTCCTCGAGGGCCTTCATCTCGGCCTCGACCTGGGCGACGTCCTTCTCCTCGCTCATCCCGATCGGCCCCTCGCGGCGGCCGTTGAGGAACTGCCGGACGACGGGCTCCTGCGAGGTGAGCAGCTGCTCGCGGGGGCCGAACATGACCAGGTTGCGGCGGAAGAGCAGCCCGAGGTTGTCCGGCACGGTGCGGGCGGTGCCGATGTCGTGGGTGACGATCAGGAACGTCGCGTCGATCTGGGCGTTCAGGTCGACGATCAGCTGGTTGAGGTAGGCCACGCGCACCGGGTCGAGCCCGGAGTCCGGCTCGTCGAACAGGATGATCTCGGGGTCGAGCACCAGGGCCCGGGCCAGGCCGGCGCGCTTGCGCATACCGCCGGAGATCTCACCGGGGAGCTTTCCCTCGGCGCCCTCGAGACCGACCATCCCCATCTTCTCCAGGACGATCGACTTGATCTCCGACTCGCTCTTCTTGGTGTGCTCGCGCAGCGGGAAGGCGATGTTGTCGAACAGGTTCATGGAGCCGAAGAGGGCGCCGTCCTGGAACAGCACGCCGAAGAGCTTCCGGATCTCGTAGAGCTTGTGCTCGCTGGTGCGGACGAGGTCGGTGTCCTGGATGACGATCGAGCCCTTCTCGGGCTTGAGCAGGCCGACCAACGACTTCAGGAACACCGACTTGCCGGTGCCCGAAGGGCCGAGCAGGACCGAGATCTCGCCGGGCGGCAGCGTCAGGGTGACGTCGCTCCAGATGTTCTGGCTGCCGAACGACTTCGACAGCCCTTCGACCTCTACCGCGACGCCCACGACTGCCTGTCCCTCCGCTCCGGCTGCATCGCCGGGTCCCCGCCCCGTCGCATCGACGAGCCCCGGCAGTCTCCGACGTCCCGCGCACGTCCGCATCCGGACGCCCACGAGTCGCATCTACTGACGAGTAACGACCGTGCGCCACACAGGTTACGTGCGTCACGGGGTTTCCGTGACGCGGATCTCCACCAACTTCCCCGGCCGTGGCCTGCCCACACGTCCTTGTCGCCCGAGAGGGGGTACGCAACAGGGGCCGTTCCCCCGAAGGAGAACGGCCCCTGGCGTCGTGCGGTGGTGCGGGTGGTGCGGTGCCCGGCTGTCAGCGCCGGTGGAGGCTTCGCCGTGCAAGGACCCCCTGCCCCCACCACTCGCGCGCTCGCGGCGGGACCCTGCAGGCGGCCCGAGGGCAGCGAAAGGTCTTACTTGACGGTGACGGCGGCGCCGGCGCCCTCGAGAGCGGCCTTGGCCTTCTCGGCGGCGTCCTTGGCGACCTTCTCCAGGACCGGCTTCGGCGCGTTGTCGACCAGGTCCTTGGCCTCCTTGAGGCCGAGCGACGTGAGCGTGCGCACCTCCTTGATGACCTGGATCTTCTTGTCGCCGGCGCTCTCGAGGATGACGTCGAACTCGTCCTGCTCGGCAGCGGCCTCGTCGCCACCGCCGCCACCACCGGCGGCGGGGGCGGCCGCGACGGCCACGGGGGCAGCAGCGGTGACGTCGAACGTCTCCTCGAACTGCTTCACGAAGTCGGACAGCTCGAGGAGGGTCATCTCCTTGAACGCGTCGAGCAGGTCCGAGCTGGAAATCTTGGCCATGTCTGTCTCCTTCTGTCAGTCGTCGCTCGCTGCGTCAGCAGCGGCGGTCTCGGTCTCGGGGGTGGTGTCAGCAGCTACGTCATCGGTGGCCGGGGCGGCCTCGGCAGCGGCCTCGGGGGCCGGAGCGGCCTCCTCGGCGGGAGCGGCGGCCTCGGCCGGAGCCTCGGCAGCCTTCTTCTCCTGCAGCGCGGCGGCGAGGCGGGCGACCTGCGACAGCGGGGCCTGGAACAGCCCGGCAGCCTTGGTCAGGTTGCCCTTCATCGCGCCGGCCAGCTTGGCCAGCAGCACCTCACGGCTCTCGACGTCGGCGAGGCGGGTGACCTCGCGTGCGTCGACCGTGCGGCCCTCGACGACGCCGCCCTTGACGACGAGCGCCGGGTTGGCCTTCGCGAAGTCACGGATGGCCTTCGCCGCGTTGACCGGGTCACCCTCGATGAAGGCGATCGCGGTCGGGCCGTTGAGCAGCGGGGCGAGGTCGGAGAATCCGACCGAGTCCGCCGCCCGCTTCGTCAGGGTGTTCTTGACGACGGCGTAGCTGCTGCCCTCACCGAGGGAACGACGCAGCTGGGTCAGCTGCGCCACGGTCAGCCCGCGGTACTCGGTGAGCACCGCCGCACTCGAGTTCTGGAACCGCTCGGTGATCTCGTCGATCACCGCGGCCTTCGCCTGCGTGGGCATGGGCCTCCTCTCGTCTGTCGGGCGACCACCGGCCGGTGCACGACTGCGGACGATCTCCGGCCCCGGAGACGAGGAACGCCCCGGCGCAGAGCGCACGGGGCGAGAGGCAGGCGCGAGCGACTGCCGGTCGAACCGTCCACCTGCGCGGGCGCCCGGGTCACCGGGACCTTCGATCGCACGCGGACGTGCGACGACCAGCGGTCTTGGGGGGAACAGCGACGAGAGTACCCCATCCGTAGCCGACCCCGAATCCGAACGTCGGGCGACCGCCTCCGCCGACCCCAGGAGCTCTCGTGCCCTCCACCCTCTCCCCCGACCGGTCCGTCGCCGGACGTCTGTCGACCGTGATCGCCGAGGTGCTCGGCGAGGTCCCCGTCCGCATCCGGGCCTGGGACGGCAGCGAGACGGGCCCGGCCGGAGCACCGGTCCTCGTCGTCCGGTCGCGGACGGCACTGCGACGGCTGCTGTGGAACCCGGACGAACTGGGCCTCGCGCGCGCCTACGTGGCCGGCGAGCTCGACCTCGAGGGCGACCTCGCCGAGGGGCTGTCCCGCGTCCGGGCCGTCCTCCGCAGCCGGCCGCCCGCGCTGCCGGGATGGCGGGACCGGCTCCGCTGGGCCGGCACGGGTCTGCGGCTCGGCATCATCGGACGTCGGCCGGCGCCGCCCCGGGAGGAGGCCGAGCTCGGCGGGGAGAAGCACAGCACCGGCCGGGACAGCGACGCGATCAGCTACCACTACGACCAGAGCAACGAGCTCTACGCGACGCTGCTCGACGAGCACATGGCGTACTCGTGCGCTTACTTCCGCTCCGACCCGGCCGACGACCCCGGGGCCCGCGACGGCAGCTACGGGATCACCGACGCGCAGCGGGACAAGCTGGAGGCGATCTGCCGCAAGCTCGGCCTGCGGCCGGGGATGCGGCTGCTCGACGTCGGCTGCGGGTGGGGGTCGCTCATCCTCTATGCGGCCGAGCACCACGGCGTACACGCCACCGGGGTGACGATCTCCGCCCAGCAGCGCGACCACGTCGAGAAGCTGGTGGCCGAGCGCGGGCTCGCCGACCGGGTCGGCGTGCGGCTGCAGGACTACCGCGAGGTGCCCGTGCCCGCGGACGGTCCCTACGACGCCGTGGCCTCGATCGAGATGAGCGAGCACGTCGGGCAGGAGCAGTACCCCGCCTATGCCGCCACGCTGCACCGGCTGGTGCGCCCCGGTGGTCGGGTGCTGCTCCAGGCGATGAGCCACCCGACCGCGCCGGGTGGCGGTGCGTTCATCGAGCGCTACGTCGCCCCCGACATGCACATGCGGCCGGTGTGGGACACCGTGGCGATGCTCGCCGAGCCGGGTCTGGAACTGCGCGACGTCGAGAGCATTCGCGAGCACTACGCCTGGACCGTGCGCGCCTGGGCCGACACGCTCGAGCGGCGCTGGGACGACGTCGTCGGCCTGGTCGGCGTGGCGAGCGCCCGGATCTGGCGGCTCTACCTGGCCGGCGGAGCGCTGACGTTCGCCGAGAACCGGATGGGCGTCGACCAGCTGCTGTTCGTCCGGCCCGACGACCGCGGAATCAGCGGGATGCCGGCCACCCGGCGTGACTGGGCGGTCTCCTGAGCATGGACTGGGGAGCGTTCTGGATCGACGCCGCGATCACGTTGGGCGCCGTCTGGGTGCTGCTCTCCGGCACCTGGCTCGTGGCCCTGCGGGTCGGCCGGCACGCGATCATCGACGTCGTCTGGGGTGCCGGCTTCGCCGTCGTCGCGGTGCTCGGTGCCTTTCTTGCGGGGAGCCACGGGGTGGGGGACGGCGGGCGCACCGCGCTCGTCCTCGTCCTGACGGTGGTCTGGGGGCTGCGGCTGGCCGTGCACATCGGCCGGCGCAACCACGGCAAGGGCGAGGACCCGCGGTACGCCGACATCCAGGCGCGCGCCACCGGCAGCCCGGCCCTGCACATGTACCGCCGGGTGTACCTCACGCAGGCGGCCGCCATGTGGTTCGTCTCGCTGCCGGTCCAGGCCGCCGTGCACCAGGACGGCCCGCTGTGGTCGGGGGCGTCGCTGGTCGTGACGCTGCTGGGCGTCGCTGTCTGGGCCGTCGGGTTCTTCTTCGAGGCGGTCGGCGACTGGCAGCTGGAGCGGTTCACGGCAGACCCCGCCAACGAGGGCGTGGTCAACGACCGCGGGCTGTGGCGGTACACCCGGCACCCGAACTACTTCGGCGACGCCTGCGTGTGGTGGGGCCTGTTCCTGCTGTCGGCCGGCCACTGGTCCGGGCTGGCGTTCGTGCTCTCCCCCGTCTTCATGACGTGGACCCTGGCGAAGGGCACGGGGGCCCCGCTGACCGAGAAGCGGATGTCGAGCTCGCGGCGCGGCTACGCGGACTACGTGCGGCGGACGAGCGGCTTCGTGCCATGTCCACCGCGATCTTCACCGCGACGCTCCGCGTCGCACCGCGGCCAGGAGCCGTCCCCCAGGTGAGCTGAGCCCACCCGCGTTCCACCGGAGGAGGCCTCCGGCCCCCGTCCGGAGGAACGGCAGACACGACGAAGACCCCGCAGCAGATGCTGCGGGGCCTTCGTTCTCGGACTTACGCCGTGGGCTCGTCCACCAGCATGTTGCGCGTGCGGTTCGGGTCGACCGGGATGCCCGGGCCCATGGTCGTGGAGATGGTGACCTTCTTCAGGTACCGGCCCTTCGCCGACGACGGCTTGGCCCGCAGGACCTCGTCGAGAGCAGCGGCGTAGTTCTCGACCAGCTGGTTCTCGCCGAACGACGTCTTGCCGATGACCAGGTGCAGGTTGGCCTGCTTGTCGACGCGGAAGTTGATCTTGCCGCCCTTGATGTCGTTGACGGCCTTGGTGACGTCCGGGGTCACGGTGCCGGTCTTCGGGTTCGGCATCAGGCCACGGGGGCCGAGGATGCGGGCGATCCGGCCGACCTTGGCCATCTGGTCCGGCGTCGCGATCGCGGCGTCGAAGTCCAGGAAGCCGCCCTGGATGGCCTCGATCAGGTCGTCGGAACCGACGCGGTCGGCACCGGCGGCCTCGGCCTCGGCGGCCTTGTCGCCGGTCGCGAACACGATCACCCGCGCGGTCTTACCGGTGCCGTGGGGCAGGTTGACGGTGCCGCGGACCATCTGGTCGGCCTTGCGCGGGTCGACACCCAGGCGCATGGCCACCTCGACGGTCGCGTCGTAGGCCGTCGTCGACGTCTCCTTGGCCAGCGTTGCGGCCTGGAGCGGGCTGTACAGGTTGTCGCGGTCGACCTTGTCGGCCACCGAGCGGTACTTCTTGCCGTGCTTCGCCATGGTGATTCCTCTCGCGGGACCCGCCCTCGACGACGAGGCCCCGATCGTGTGGTGAACGGGCCTGGCGAGGCCCTCCCACGAATTGCTGGTCGGTGCTGGGTTCAGCCCTGGACGGTGATGCCCATCGAC
Organism: Blastococcus sp. OS1-29; assembly: GCF_057628075.1. Lineage (NCBI taxonomy): Bacteria > Bacillati > Actinomycetota > Actinomycetes > Geodermatophilales > Geodermatophilaceae > Blastococcus > Blastococcus sp. OS1-29. The sequence goes on along the minus strand of NZ_JBXXJK010000004.1, from coordinate 361,272 downwards.
CGGGCGGTGCCGGCGATGATCTTCTCGGCCTGGTCCAGGTCGTTGGCGTTGAGGTCGGCCATCTTCGTGGTGGCGATCTCGCGGACCTGGTCACGGGTGACCGTGGCGACCTTGGTCTTGTGCGGCTCGCCCGATCCCTTGTCGACACCGGCGGCCTTGAGCAGCATGCGCGCCGCCGGCGGGGTCTTGGTGACGAAGGTGAACGAGCGGTCCTCGTAGACCGAGATCTCGACCGGGATGACGTTGCCGCGCTGCGACTCCGTCGCGGCGTTGTACGCCTTGCAGAACTCCATGATGTTGACGCCGTGCTGGCCCAGCGCCGGACCCACCGGCGGCGCGGGGGTGGCCGCACCGGCGTTGATCTGGAGCTTGATGACCGCGGTCAACCGCTTCCTGGGGGGCATGTCTTCCTTCTATCTCTGCAGAACAGGTCCGGGCGGACCGCTCAGATCTTGCTGACCTGGTTGAACGACAGCTCGACGGGCGTCTCGCGGCCGAAGATGGACACCAGCACCTGCAGCTTCTGCTGCTCGGCGTTGATCTCGTTGATGGTGGCGGGGAGGGTCGCGAACGGGCCGTCCATGACGGTGACCGACTCCCCGACCTCGAAGTCCACAACAGCGGCCGGTGCGGCGGTAGTCCCGGCCGCGGCCTCGCCGCCGGTGGCGCGCGCCGCCTGCGGGGCCGTCGCCGGGACGAGGATCTTGACGACCTCGTCGAGCGTGAGCGGCGACGGGCGCGAGGTCGCGCCGACGAACCCGGTGACGCCCGGGGTGTTGCGGACGGCGCCCCACGACTCGTCGTTGAGCTCCATGCGGACCAGCAGGTAGCCCGGCAGCACCTTGCGGTTGACCTGGGCGCGCTTGCCGTTCTTGATCTCGGTGACCTCCTCGGTCGGCACCTCGATCTGATAGATGTAGTCCTCGACGTCCAGTGACTGGATGCGCGCCTCGAGGTTCGTCTTCACCTTGTTCTCGTAACCGGCGTACGAGTGCACGACGTACCAGTCGCCCGGCGCCAGCCGCAGCGCCTTCTTCATCGCCTCGGCCGGGTCCTCGTCCTCCGGCTCGACGTCGGACGACGGGGCCGGCTCGGCCAGCGGGTCGGACGCCAGGGTGTCGGGATCCCCGCTCTCGATCTCGGGTGTCGCGTCGGCGACCTCGCCGTCGGCGATGTCGGCGTCGTCGTCGATCGCCAGATCGGTCGTGTCGCTCGACGCCTCGGCGGCGCCGGGCTCACCGGCGCCGGTGTCGAGATCGGCGCTGCCGCGCTCGTCGAGGCGGGTGTCGTCCAGGTCGGTCGCGGTGAGGCCTTCGACCGGGGTGTCGGTCTCGAAGGGCTCGCGGGGGTCGGTCACAGGGGTCTCTTCCTTGTCATGGAGCCGTGTCGTGCGGCGGGCGTGCAGGACGGGGGATCAGCCGAAGACGGCGATCACGCCCTTGGCGAAGAGCAGGTCCAGGCCGGCCACCAACGCGACGACGAACGCCACGAAGACGATGACCACCGTCGTGTAGGTGATCAGCTCGCGGCGGCCGGGCCAGATCACCTTGCGCAGCTCGGCCACGACCTCCCGGAGGAACCGAGCGATCGAGCGCTTCTGGCGGGTCTCGGCACGGGCCCGCTCCGCCTCGGCGCGGGACCGCGTGCCGCCGCCGGCACGGGCCGGGGTGGCCGAACGCGCGGCGCGCCGGCTCCGCGTCGCCGTCGACTCGTCGTCGTCGTCGCCGGCGGTGATGCGTCCCCCACGGCGACGGGCGGGCGTGGCGACGATCTTGTCCTCGTCGGCCTCCGCCTCCGCGGCGATCTCGTCCTCGGCGGCCTCGAGCTCCCCGGCGTCGTCGACCCCGGGAGCCTCGCGGTCGAGCTGTTCGTCGGTCAGCTCGGCATCGCGAGCGTCGTCCTCGCGTCCCGGCTTCTCGTCGCTCACTGCGCCTCGCTCGCCTCGTGGTGCCGGTCGCTCGGGTGAGCGGCCGGATGGTCGGTTACTGCCGTGCGGTGGCAGGGGTGACAGGACTTGAACCTGCAGCCTGCGGTTTTGGAGACCGCTGCTCTGCCAATTGAGCTACACCCCTATGCCCTGGCCGGGGCCCGGGACCGCCCGCCTCACCATGGCAGCACGGACCCTGCGAGAGGTTCCGGGGCACGCCGGTGGCGGGGTCAGCTGCCCCAGGACTGCGAGTGTACGGGACCGCGCCGGGCGAGAGCCAACGTCCTCCGGGCCGCCGGCGCCTCGACTGACGGTAGGCCGTGTCCGGTCGCCGCGACTTTGACACCATGGGGGCATGACCGCCGTGTCCTCGGAGTCCGCCATGCCCGTCACCCTCCCGACCGCTGAGTCCGCCGCCCTGCCCCCGGCCGAGCGCCGGATCTCGCGCCGGATCGCCGCGATCAGCGAATCCGCGACGCTGGCCGTCGATGCCAAGGCCAAGGCGCTCAAGGCCGCGGGGAAGCCGGTCATCGGCTTCGGGGCGGGCGAACCCGACTTCCCGACGCCGGACTACATCGTCGAGGCGGCAGTCGCCGCCTGCCGCCAGCCGGCCATGCACCGCTACACCCCGGCCGGCGGGCTGCCCGCGCTCAAGGAGGCGATCGTCGCGAAGACGGCGCGCGACTCGGGCCTGCAGGCCACGCCCGCGAACGTGCTGGTCACCAACGGCGGCAAGCAGGCCGTCTACGAGGCCTTCGCCACGATGCTCGACCCGGGCGACGAGGTCCTGGTCCCCGCTCCGTTCTGGACGACGTACCCCGAGGCGATCCGGCTGGCCGGGGGCGTCCCGGTGCCCGTCGTCGCCGACGAGCAGAGCGGCTACCTCGTGTCAGCGGCGCAGCTCGAGGCCGCGCGGACGCCGCGCACCAAGGTGCTGCTGTTCTGCTCGCCGTCCAACCCGACCGGAGCGGTGTACCCGGCCGAACAGGTCGAGGAGATCGGCCGCTGGGCGCTGGACGCCGGACTGTGGGTGCTCACCGACGAGATCTACGAGCACCTCACCTACGGCGGGGTCACCGCGCCGTCCATGCCGGTGCTCGTGCCCGAGCTGGCCGACCGCTGCGTCGTCGTGAACGGCGTCGCCAAGACCTACGCGATGACCGGCTGGCGGGTGGGCTGGATGCTCGGCCCGGCCGACATCGTGAAGGCCGCGACCAACCTGCAGTCGCATGCCACGTCGAACGTCGCCAACGTCTCCCAGGCGGCGGCGGTGGCCGCGCTGACCCGTGACCTGTCCGCCGTCGCGACCATGCGCGAGGCGTTCGACCGGCGTCGGCAGCTGATCGTGTCGATGCTGCGCGAGATCCCCGGCATCGCCTGCCCGGAGCCGCAGGGCGCGTTCTACGTCTACCCGTCGGTCAAGGGCCTCCTGGGCCGGCCGATCGCGGGGCGGACGGCGGAGTCCAGCGCGGAGCTGGCCACGCTGATCCTGGAGGAGGCCGAGGTGGCCGTCGTCCCCGGCGAGGCCTTCGGGACCCCGGGCTACGTCCGTATGTCCTACGCGCTCGGGGACGACGACCTGGTGGAGGGCGTCACCCGTCTCCAGCGGCTGCTCGCGTCGGCCGAGTAGCTCCTCAGCGCGGGACGTCCTTCTGGTCGAGCGCGCCGGCCTGCTCCAGCGGGGCGAGCGCCGCCGGCAGGTCGCCCAGTGCGGCGCCCAGGTCGGCCGGGGTCGCGATCGACCAGGCGTTGGTGTCGACGTAGCAGCGGATCGCGGCGTCGAACGCGTCGGGCCCGACCGCGTCCCGCGCGGCGAGCAGGGCCGCGCCGCCCTTGTCGTAGACGAGGGTGAAGTAGCTGTGGTCGTTCTCGTAGTCGGCCATCGAGCCCCCGACCGGCCCCTCCAGCGAGAGGGCCTGCCGATCGACCAGACCGTGGTCACCGTCGACGACGGCCTCGGCCCAGGATGCGAGCGCTTCGTCCAGCCACGGGTCGCGGAACTGCGAATTGCCGACCATTCCGTAGAACCACATGTGCGCGACCTCGTGCACGAGCACCTGCGGGTCCCGCGACGCCTCGAAGATCATGCTCGGGTACTCGATGCCGCCCCCGTAGTCGGGCAGCAGCGCCACGCTGAGGGTGCGGTACGGGAACGGGCCGACGTGTTCGGCGATCGCGGTGATCGCGGCGACGGTCTGCTGGGCGAGCTCCGGCGCGGGGAGATCGGCGCCGGGCAGGACACCGACCGTGACGCCGACGCCGTCCGGGGTCCTGGCCTGGGCGGTGGTGAACAGGCCGGCCGCCACGCCGACATCACGCGCCACCTTCTCGGTGGAGGTCCAGGTGCGGCGGCCGTCCTGCGCCGCCGACGGTTCCGCCCTGGTTCCGGTCATCAGGACCGTGAGGTCCTCCGGCGCGGAGACGCTGACCGAGGTGTCCATCACGGGGCTGCTCGCCGTCTCCCCGCTGAGCGCGACGAACGGGTCCTCCGCCCAGCCGACACCGGGTTCCCACGCGAGCAGGGGGGCGCCGCTGGCCCACCAGGAGACGCCGTCGTCGGTGCCGAACCGGTCGAAGTCGCGCCCGCCGAGGGTGAGCGTGAAGTCGAGTTCGACCTCGGTGGACTTCCCGGCCCGGAGCTCGTGGTCCAGCGGAACGACGTAGAGGCCACCCGGATCGGCCGCGGCCGCCGCCTCGTAGCCGCCTCCGGCGACGTCGTCGCCGCGGACGGCGTCGACGACGAGGCGGTTCCCGTCGGGCGCGGAGTCGGGTCCGTTGGGCACCAGCCGGAACACCAGCTCGCGGACCGGCTCGTCCGGGGTGAAGACGACGGTCTCGGTGCCGGTCACGGTCTTCCGGTCGTCGGCCAGCCGGAAGTCCAGCTTCACCACCGGTCGGTGGGGGTCGGGCCGCGCGCGCTGGGCCGGGCAGCCCCCGTGGGGCGCCGTCGAGGGGGTGGCGGCGGTGGGAACGGCGTCGTGCGCCGGGGTCGCGACCGTGTCCGCGAACGACGCGCAGCCGCTCAGGAGCAGCGCCGCGACGGCGGCCGGGCCGGCCCGCCGCGCCGGTGTCATGCCAGGCGGACGGTCGCGCGCGCCAGGGAGAGGACCTTCTCGCCGCCGGAGGTGACGGTGAGGTCGACCCTCGCCAGGCCGTCGTCCAGGAGCGCGCCCACCGTGCCGCGGACGGTCACCTCGGCACCCTCGTCGTCATCGGGAACGACGACCGGCCGGCCGAAGCGCACCTGGTACTCGACGAGTGCCGCCGGGTCGCCGGTCCAGCTCGTGACCGCGCGCCCGGCGAGCGCCATGGTGAACATGCCGTGGGCGATCACGCCCGGCAGGCCGACGGACGTCGCGACCCGGTCGCTCCAGTGGATCGGGTTGAAGTCGCCGGAGGCGCCGGCGTAGCGGACGAGGTCGCCGCGGGTGACCCGGTAGACCTGCTCCGGCAGTTCGGTGCCGACGGCGACGTCCGTGCTCATGCTGCTCCCCGTGCGACCAGCATCGACAGCGAGGTGCAGACCGCTTCGCCGTCCTCGGTCGCCAGATCGACCCGGGCGGTCAGCAGGTCGTTGCCGGCCACGCTGCGGGCGGCGTCGATGGTGGTGGTCGCGACCAACCGGTCGCCGGCCCGGATCGGGCGGTGGTGGGTGAAACGCTGCTCACCGTGGACGACGCGGCTGTAGTCGATGCCGACGTCCGGGTCGTCGAGGACCACCATGGCGGCCGCCAGGGTGACCGTGATGGCGAAGGTCGGCGGGGCGATGACGTCGGGGTGCCCGGCCGCGCGGGCGGCATCGACGTCGGTGTGGACCGGGTCGTCGGAGCCGATCGCGGCGGCGAACTCGGCGAGCTTCGCGCGACCGACCTCGTAGACGGCGGAGGGCGGGTAGCTGCGCCCGACCAGTGCCCGGTCCAGCGCCATGCTCCCGCCCTCTCGCGTCTAACGGCTGATCAGGTCAGCGGGTCTCGCGGTGCAGCGTGTGCTTGCGGTCCTTCGGGCAGTACTTCATCAGCTCGAGCCGGTCGGGGTCGTTGCGCCGGTTCTTGCGGGTGATGTAGTTGCGGTTCTTGCACTCCTGGCAGGCCAGGGTGATCTTCGGACGGATGTCGGTGGCTGCCACGGAAGTGCTCCTAGCCTTGTGCGTCCGCACCGGCGGTTGCCGACGCGGTGACGGACCCCGTCATCCGGGGTCCGTCGGGAGTAGCGGTGACCGGACTTGAACCGGTGACACAGCGATTATGAGCCGCTTGCTCTACCAGGCTGAGCTACACCGCCAGGCTGATGTTCCAGAGCCCCTTTACGGAATCGAACCGTAGACCTTCTCCTTACCATGGAGACGCTCTGCCGACTGAGCTAAAGGGGCGTGCTCGAAGAGCCGTCGGCGACTCTACCTGACCGCTCGGCCCTCCCTGCAGGGGCCCGCCGGCGCGTTACGTCCGGACGAACAGGCGGCGGTGGGTCGCGCCAGGTCCGGCCGAGCGGACGCCGGTGCGGGCGAGCAGCCACGCCTCGAGCCGGTCGTCGGCCAGTGGCCGGCTGACCAGGAAGCCCTGCAGCTTGTCGCAGCCCATCTCCGCCAGCAGGTTGCGGGTCAGCTCGTCCTCGACACCCTCGGCCACGACCCGCAGGCCCAGGTTGTGGGCGAGCTCGATGATCGACCGGGCGATGAACGACTCCCCCTGGCTGGTGGACATGCCGAGCACGAAGGACTTGTCGATCTTGACCTCGTCGATCGGCAGCTGCCGCAGCTGGGACAGCGACGAGTAGCCGGTGCCGAAGTCGTCCATCGACAGCCGCAGCCCGAGCGCGTGCAGGTCACCGAGCACGCTGCTGTCGCGGACCGAGTCGTCGACGACGCTGCCCTCGGTCAGCTCGAGGGTGAGCAGCTCGCCGGGCACGCCGTGCCGCTGGAGGGCCCGCCGCACGCGCATGACCAGATCCGGCTCGGTCAGGCAGTGCACAGACAGGTTCACCGCCACCGACAGCGCGATGTCCTGGTCCAGCCAGCGCCGGCAACGCGCCAGCGCGAGGTCCAGCACGTGGTCGGTCACCGCACCGATCCGGCCGATCTGCTCGGCCAGGTGGATGAAGTCGTCCGGCGGGATCGCGCCGTACCGCGGATGCGCCCAGCGCACCAGCGTCTCGACCGAGACGATGTCGGAGGTCTGGGCGTCGATGATCGGCTGGAACACGACGCCGATCTGACCGTCGGCCATGGCCTGCTCGAGCTCGGTGCCGAGCTGCAGGCGGCGCAGGCTCTGCTGGTCCAGCACCGGGTGGTAGCTCGCCACCCCGCCGGACTCGATGGCGGCGAGCAGGGCGACGTCCGCGCGCTGCATGAGCGTTCCGGCGTCCGTGCCGTGCACCGGGGCGGCCGCGACGCCGATCGTCAGGGTGACCTCGAGGTCCAGCCCGGCGACCCGGGCACGGGTCGAGGCGGCCTCGCGCAGCCGGCGGGCGGCACGCTCGGTGGCCGCGAGCGACAGGCCGGGCAGCAGGACGGCGAACTGCTCACTCTCCATGCGTGCCAGCAGCGCCTGCGGCGGCGCGTGCTCGCGGAGCAGGCCGGCGGTGACGAGCAGCAGTTCGTCGCTCGCCGCGTGCCCGAGGGTGTCGGTGACCTCGGTGTAGTTGCCCAGAGCGGCGAGGATGAGACCGGCACGGGCACCGACCGGGTCGTCGGCGAGCAGCTGGTCGATCTCTGCGGACAGCCGCTGGCGGTTCGGCAAGCCGGTGAGCCGGTCGTGGTCGGCGTCGTAGCGGATCTGGGTGAGCAGCTGCTGGTGCCGGATCGCCGCGTTGACGTGGGTGAGCATCGATTCCAGGGCGGCGCGGTCGCTGTCGGCGAACGACACGATCGCGCTGCGGCGGTCGCACACCTCCAGGTAGCCGGGCTCGCCGGCCGCCGTCATCACCGGCGCGCCGAGCAGGTCGGAGACTCCGCGTCGGCCGAGCGCCACGACCTCCTCCTCGTCCGCCCGCGCCAGGGAGACCAGCAAGGGCCCTTCCGCCGCGACCGCGCGGCGGCGGAAGACGTCGTCGGAGTCCCCGGGCCCGTCGTACCAGACGGCTCCGTTCTCGGCCGACACGATCAGCCGGGGCTCCTCGTCGAGGTACGGCGGCAGCCACAGCGCCACGCGCTCGGCGTTGAGCAGCTCCCGGACCGCCTCGACGATCTGCTGCGTGCCGGCCTCGTCCGGCGAGACCTGCTCCACGCGCCGCGCGAAGTCGTAGACGCGTTCGACACTGTTGCCCTCGCGGGCCACCCTCCCGAACCGGCGGAAGAGCAGTCCCACGACCGTCAGCACGGGGACGACCAGGAGCCAGGCCCACGAGCTCAACGAGGACAACAGCAGCGCGATGATGCCCACGGAGACCAGGACCGGGGAGACCACGCCGATCGGGACGAACTGCTGTCGCCAGAACTGCGGTCCGGGATAACCGGCCGTACCGATGATCGCCACGGTGATCATCAAGGCGCCGACCAGATTGGCCGCCAGGACGGCGATGACCAGACTCAGCCACCCGATCGGTTCCCTGACGTCCAGCGGCGGGAAGACGTGGAGAACTGCCACGGCGACCGAACCGTGCACCACCGCCAGTGCCACGTTGTAGACGGCCTTGGCGGGCGGCCATGCCTGCACCGTGAGCTGGATCGCTGCCGCGACGGCCCAGGCCAGGGTCGCCCACAGTCCGCCGACCTCGACGAGGGCAATGGTGAGGGCCAGTTCCGCGAGCGACCAGGCGTAGGTCTGCCGGCGGTACTCGATGTGCATCGACACCGATTCGCTGACGAGGAAAAGAACAGCGATGACGAGCACAGGAATCGGCCGGAACGGCTCGGCGGCCGACGGAAGGACTGCGACGGCGAGAACGATCGCCAGGGCGGCTCCGCCCACCGCGATCCCCCAGGCCCGACGCGCGGCGGAATTCAGCCAGCGTGGGGCATGCGGAACCAGGGGCTCGGCCAATGTCACCGGGGTTTCTCGGGAAGAGGGAGGTTGCGGCGAGGCTAGCAGCGGGAACCGCCCACTCCCCGGTCGTGAGAACGCGACGGGGCAGATGTCATCGACATCTGCCCCGTGTCGGGAAGCGCTGGAGGTCAGCGACCCCACTTGACGGTGCGGCCCCACTTGACCGTGCGGCCCCACTTGACCGTGCGGCCCCACTTGACGGTGCGTGCGTCGGACGAGCTCATGATGCCTCCCTGGATGCCTGATGGCATGGCTGACAGCGACTTGCGGCAGCCGCCTACGCGCGGGGGCAGAGCGTCGTGCAATACGGACCGCGCTGGAGACATTGCTTCCCGTCACCCGTCCGGACAAGCACCGAAGATCACGATGGAGTGTCGACTGCTCGCGTCGTCGCTCTCAGTAGTCAAAATCAGACCACATGTCACCGAATGGGTGACGCGACCGGGTGACCTGGCGTCCGTGGTCAAGGAGCTCGACGGCGTCCCTGGGGCCCGGGATCAACGCTCCGACGAGCGGGTCCCACCAATGCGTCCTGGGTGGCGTTGGGACCTGGAGGGAACCCAGTGCCTGTGTCGTTCCCTCGAAGGAATCCTCGGCGATGTGGGCCATGGCGTACGCGCGCAGCCAGTCCTCTTCGCTCACGCCCGTGACCGCGGTCGGGTCGAACGCGTGGGGAGCGAAGGTCGGTTTCTGGCCCGGCGCCGGATCCCACGTGCCGTCCAGACCGAGTCCCATGGCGACGAAGTCCACGACCACCCCGGCGGCCAGCCCCCACGGCCCCGGGGCCAGGTCGGCAACCAGGCCGACTGTCACGTTCCACAGGAAGGCTCGATCCTCGGCGGCCTTCTCCAACTCCAGCTCCCCCAATGCATGCGCGAGTGCCTGCCCGTACTCCTGCACCGCCAGGTAAGAGTTCGGAACGACGATCGCCGGGAACTCCTGAACCGCTCCGTCGACCGAGAACGGGGCTGGCTGGTCCGCCACCCATCGCTGGAGTGCTGCCTCCACGACGACAGCTGCCTCGCGCGGTTCGTGGTCAGGTACGCCAACCCGCGCAGCATCGACTCGTCACCGGGTCGGGGAGCTCCGTCCACGCCGACGTTCAGCGCCTTCCCGGCGACCGCGACATGGAGGGCGAGCGCGTCGGCGAGCGCCGGCACCACCTCGTCCGCGGTCGCGCGGACGACGCGCCAGTCGTGGACGTCTCCGTTCTGCAGACCGCCCGCCAGCGCCTCCAGTGCGCCACGGACCACCGCGTCCCCCAGGACACCTGGCTCCGCGGCTGCCAGCGGGATCAACCCCATCAGCGGTGCACCGTGGTCCTCCCAGGTCCGCGAGAGCAGGACGTCCCACACCGATGGGAAAGCCAGGAAGGCGGCCGCCGGGATGCGGTCCTGGGCGGCGGTAAGAACCGCCACGACCGTGGCCAGCGGGTCAACCGGCTCGACGTCACCGCCGTCCGCCTCGGCGCGCTGCGCGGCCGTACCCCCCAGGAAGTGATCGCGAAGTGCGATCTGGATCCCCCACGACGCCGCCGTCCGCGGATCCACCCCGCGGGATCCCGGCCCGAGGCCGGCCGCGAGCACGGCTCCCATGCCCAGCACGCGCAGGTCGACGCGGGCATCGCTGTCGTCCGGCGTTGCGTATTCCGCGGTCAGGACTGCGCTGACGGTGGAGCCTGTCCCCGGAGCGGCGGTGCCGAGCGCCTGCGCGAGTAGTCGCGCAAGCGCGCTGGCGGGCCCCAGGTAGCCCTCCCCGAGGACCTCGAGGTTGTAGCTCATCCCACCGACGCCGAGTGCGCCCAGCAGGGCGCCTGCGAAGGCAGGTGATCCGGCGAACGGCAGCGCCTCCCGTGAGACCCTCTCCCGCTCGTCGGGACCGCGGCCGGGGCCCAGCTGCCCGGCCAGGTCGCGACCGCGGCGGATCAACTCGCGGTCACCCCAGCCGGGCAGCTGGGCTGCGAGGTAGGCCACCACCCGGTTCGGGTCGCCGGCGAGACCGCGGCCGCCCACCACGGCACAGGAGTCCGCGAGAACCCGCGCCGTCGCGGCGGCGTGGTCCTCGACCTCTTCCAGCACCGCGGCATGTCGCCTGCGCCGGCCCGCCTCCGCCACCTCCACCTCGTGGACGACCGCCTGCGCCGCGGAGCCGGCGCCCCGGAGTTGAAGCTCCAGGTCGGGCAGCCCTTCCAGACGGCCATACGCCTCCCGGAACTGCTCGTGCTGCTCGTTCCGCAGGGCAGCGACCCGCCGCCGGGCAGCGAGCAAGCACTCGCCGTGCGCGGCCAGACGCTCGGCGGCGGAAGGCATCGCGTCGCTCGCGGCCCGAATCAGCGCGACGAGACCGGCCAACTGCGCGGCGGCCGCCGAGGCATCGGCGCCGAGCCACCCGGGTGCCGCGGTGGCCGGACCGAGCAGGCGATTGTCGATGTCCATCATGCGACGCCCCGTGGCCAAGAGGTCGTGAGCCAGCTCGATCAGCGCGTGGCCATCCCCCGGCGGCAGCGGCAGCGGGATCTTCGCCGGCATGACGACGGTCATTCGGGGCCCAGCTGTCCGCGGGGAACCAGCGTGCTGTCCAGCCGGAGCCACGAGTGGGCCACATCGGTCACGGTGCCCGCGAGCCAGTCGAGTCCGCCGGCGAAGGCCGTGATGGCCGCATGGTGGCTGTCGAGGAAGGCGCCCACCGCAGCCTTCAGAGGGCCGTCGACCGGAGCGTGCCTGCGCAGGTCGGCGCCGATGTCCTCGACGTCGTCCGCGGCGTCCCGCATCGTGTTCGCGAGCCGGTACACCTCGGCCGCATGCATCTCGATGGACATGCGGCGCAGTCTCACGAAGAAGGGGGCTGCGCCGCTGGCGTCGTCCACAGGTCCGTCCGCGGGCCAGGCTGCCACCCGATCGAGTGTCCACAGTGTCCACAGACGCTGTCCACAGGCGGTGGACAACGCTCCGTCTGCCTACAGTGCCGAGCGTGCGCAGGGATGAGGACAAGGAACGCGGGTCGACGCTGCCCTTCATCCTCGTGTGCTGGACCGTCGCCGCGCTGATGGCGTTCGGGGCCATCGCCGCCTCCGACGCCTTCCTCGAGCAGCAGGACGTGCAGTCGGTCTGCGACGGCGCCGCGATCGCGGCCGCCAACAGCACCGACGAGGGCGCCGTCTACGCCCGCGGCGTCGGCACGGAACTGCCCCTCACGCGGGCCACGGCCCAGACCGCCGTCGCCGACCAGCTCGCCGACGGCGGCACGCGGCTGGACTCGTGGTCCGCCGACACCGACGGCGCCGAGGTGACCGTCCGCTGCACGCGCTACGCCGACATCGCCTTCGGCTGGCTGTTCCTGGGCGGGCAGCCGCTCGAGCGGACCGCCGTCGCCAGCGCCCGCGCCCCCACGCTGTAGCCGGTTCGCGAACGGCGACGGCCCCCGACCGGAGGGGTCAGGGGCCGTCGTACCGAGGCGTGGCGGGTGAAGGATTCGAACCTTCGTAGGCTAAGCCGACGGATTTACAGTCCGCTCCCATTGGCCACTCGGGCAACCCGCCGTGCGGTGGTACCGGAGAAGAGTACAAGAACCGCGGACGGCGTTCCCGGAGCCCCGGGCCGTCCGCGCGATGAGAGGAAGCAACCATGGCCGACTCGTCCTTCGACGTCGTGAGCAAGGTCGACCGCCAGGAAATCGACAACGCCCTCAACCAGGCCGGCAAGGAGCTGTCGCAGCGCTTCGACTTCCGCGGCGTGAACGCGACGATCGCGTGGGCCGGCGAGGAGGGCGTGACGCTGCAGGCCGACACGGAGGAGCGCGTGGCGGCGGCCCTCGACGTCTTCAAGGAGAAGCTCGTCAAGCGCGGCATCTCGCTGAAGTCCCTCGACGCCGACGAGCCGCAGTCCTCCGGCAAGACGTACAAGATCTCCGCGCGGATCAAGCAGGGCATCGAGTCCGACGTCGCCAAGAAGATCGCCAAGCTCATCCGCGACGAGGGCCCCAAGGGCGTCCAGGCGCAGATCCAGGGCGACCAGCTGCGGGTCAGCGGCAAGAAGCGCGACGACCTGCAGGCGGTGCAGCAACTGCTGCGCGGCGCCGACCTCGACGTGGCGCTGCAGTTCGACAACTACCGGTGACGTGAAGGCCCCCGTCCGGAGGCTCGCCGCGAGCTTGCGAGCGGTGAGGGGACGGGGGTCCTTACTCGAGCTCGCGGGCCATTCCCTCCAGGCGGGCGATGCGCTGATCCATCGGCGGGTGCGTCGAGAACAGCGTGGCCAGGCCCTGGCCGCGGAACGGATTGGCGATCATCAGGTGGCTCTGCGTGACCAGCCGGTCGTCCTGGGGCAGCGGGAGGGCCGCGGCCCCGCGCTCGATCTTGCGCAGCGCGGCGGCCAGCGCCAGCGGGTCCTGGGACAGCTGGGCACCGGAGGCGTCGGCCTGGAACTCCCGGCTGCGGCTGACCGCCATCTGCACCACGCCGGCCGCCAGCGGTCCGAGCAGCATCAGCAGCAGCCCGCCGAACGCGTTGCCGCCGCCGCGGTCGTCCGACCGGCCGCCGAACAGCGAGGCGAACATCGCCATGTGCGCCAGGTAGGTGATCACCGTGGCCATCGCGCCGGCGACGGAGCTGATCAGGATGTCGCGGTTGTAGACGTGCGAGAGCTCGTGGGCCAGCACGCCCCGCAGCTCGCGGCGGTCCAGCAGCTCGAGGATGCCCTGGGTGACGCAGACGGCAGCGTTGCGCGGGTTGCGCCCGGTGGCGAAGGCGTTGGGCTGATTGGTCGGGCTGACGTAGATCCGCGGCATCGGCTGACGGGCTTCCGTGGCCAGCTCGCGGACGATCGCGTAGAGCTGCGGACCCTGCGTCTCGGTGATCGGGAAGGCCCGCATCGCCCGCAGCGCGAGCTTGTCAGAGTTGAAGTAGGCGAAGCCGTTGACGCCGAGCGCGATGACCAGCGCGATGAACAGGCCGCCCCGGCCGCCGATGAGCGCCCCCGCAGCGAGGATCAGACCGCCCATGGCCCCCAGGAGCACGGCGGTCTTCAGTCCGTTGTTCCAACGTCGCACGACCCGTCCAACGCGACCGTGGGGGTCACCGTTCCCCGACGACGGCGCTCCCCTCCCCCGTCGGAATGAGGAACGGGGCCGCCCGGTTGCTGTCGGTGCGAGATCATCGTGTCCGGATCCACACCCGGCCGCGGGCACACGCACGTAACCTCGGCCGGTGGAGGTACACCACTGATGACTGGCACCATCCCGCCCAGCTCCGCGCCCGGCGGTCTCGTGAAGAGCGTCGTCGAGCTCGACCGCGTCGTCATCCGGCTCGCCGGCGACTCCGGCGACGGCATGCAGCTGACCGGCAACCGGTTCACCAGCGAGACGGCCAGCTTCGGCAACGACCTGTCGACGCTGCCCAACTTCCCCGCCGAGATCCGCGCGCCAACGGGGACCCTGCCGGGTGTCAGCTCCTTCCAGCTGCACTTCGCCGACCACGACATCATGACGCCCGGCGACGCGCCCGACGTCCTCGTGGTGATGAACCCGGCCGCACTGAAGGCGAACATCGCCGACCTGCCCGGCGGCGGCCTGCTGATCGCCGACTCCGACGAGTTCACGCCGCGGAACCTGGCCAAGGTCGGCTACGCCAGCAACCCGCTCGAGGACGGCTCGCTCGAGGGCTGGCAGGTGGTCACCGTGCCGCTGACCAGCATGACCACCGACGCGCTCAAGGACTCCGGCCTCGGCAAGAAGGAGGCCGAGCGGAGCAAGAACATGTTCACCCTCGGGCTGCTGTCGTGGATGTACCACCGGCCCACCGAGGGCACGGTCCGCTTCCTCGAGCGCCAGTTCCGCCGCAAGCCCGAGATCGCCGCCGCGAACATCGCCGCGTTCCGGGCCGGCTACAACTACGGCGAGACCACCGAGGCGTTCGCCGTCTCCTACGAGATCAAGCCGGCCCCCATGGCCCCGGGCCGGTACCGCAACATCTCCGGCAACCAGGCCCTCGCGCTCGGGCTCGTGGCGGCCGGGCAGCGCTCGGGCCTGCCGCTGTTCCTCGGCGCGTACCCGATCACGCCGGCGTCGGACATCCTGCACGAGCTGTCCAAGCACAAGTCCTACGACGTCCGCACGTTCCAGGCCGAGGACGAGATCGCCGGCATCTCCTCGGCGATCGGCGCCGCCTTCGGCGGCGCGCTCGGGGTGACGACGACGTCCGGTCCCGGCGTCTCGCTCAAGTCCGAGGCCCTCGGTCTCGCGGTGATGACCGAGCTGCCGCTGGTCGTCGTCGACGTGCAGCGCGGCGGCCCCTCGACCGGGCTGCCGACCAAGACCGAGCAGTCGGACCTGCTGCAGGCCATGTTCGGCCGCAACGGCGAGGCCCCGCTGCCGGTGATCGCGCCGCGCTCCCCCGGCGACTGCTTCGACGCGGCCCTGGAGGCCTGCCGGATCGCGCTGACCTACCGGACGCCGGTCATCCTGCTGTCCGACGGCTACCTCGCCAACGGCGCCGAGCCGTGGGCCGTCCCGGACGTCGAGGACCTGCCGGATCTGCGCTCGGCGGTGGGCTTCGCGACGGAGCCCAACGGTGAGGACGGCGAGTTCCTCCCGTACCTGCGGGACGAGGAGACCCTCGCCCGGCCGTGGGCGATCCCCGGCACCGCCGGCATGCAGCACCGCATCGGCGGGCTGGAGAAGGCCGACCGCACCGGCAACATCTCCTACGACCCGGCCAACCACGACTTCATGACCCGCACCCGGCAGGCGAAGATCGACGGGATCGCGGCGAGCCTGCCGGCCACCGACGTCGAGGACCCGGACGGCGACGCGAAGGTCGCCGTCATCGGCTGGGGCTCGACCTACGGGCCGATCGGCGCCGCCTGCCGGCGGATACGCCGCTCCGGCCGGTCGATCGCGCAGATCCATCTGCGCCACCTCAACCCGATGCCGGCCGACCTCGGCGAGGTCCTGCACCGCTACGACCGGGTGATCTGCCCCGAGATGAACCTCGGCCAGCTCTCGCTGCTGCTGCGCGCGAAGTACCTGGTGGACGTCGAGAGCCACACCCAGGTGCGCGGGCTGCCGTTCCGGTCCGCCGAGCTGGCCGCCGTCATCCAGGACGTCATCGATTCCACCAGCGGCGCACCTCTCGCCGCTGATTCCACCGGAGGAGCCGAATGACCGCCGTCGAACTCGGCATGCCCGCCGAAGGCCCGATCGCCGACGCGATCGCGCACTCGGTCGACGCCCACGGCCCGAAGCTGACCGAGCTGAAGGCCAAGGACATGAAGACCGACCAGGAGGTGCGCTGGTGCCCCGGGTGCGGTGACTACGTCATCCTCAACGCCGTCCAGAGCTTCCTGCCCAGCCTCGGCATCGCCCGCGAGGACATGGTCATCGTCTCCGGCATCGGCTGCTCCTCGCGTTTCCCGTACTACATGAACACCTACGGGATGCACTCGATCCACGGCCGGGCGCCGGCGATCGCGACCGGGCTCGCCGCCTCGCGGCCCGACCTCAGCGTGTGGGTCGTCACCGGCGACGGCGACGCCCTCTCGATCGGTGGCAACCACCTGATCCACGCGCTGCGGCGCAACGTGAACCTGACGATCCTGCTGTTCAACAACCGGATCTACGGGCTGACCAAGGGCCAGTACTCACCCACGTCCGAGGTCGGGAAGGTCACCAAGTCCACCCCGATGGGGTCGATCGACGCGCCGTTCAACCCGGTGTCGCTGGCCCTGGGCGCGGACGCCACATTCGTCGGCCGGGCGATGGACTCCGACCGCAAGGGCCTCACCGACGTGCTGCGACAGGCCGCCGAGCACAAGGGCACGTCGCTGGTGGAGATCTACCAGAACTGCAACATCTTCAACGACGGCGCGTTCGAGCTGCTCAAGGACCCCGCGACCGGCACCCAGTGGTCGATCCCGCTCGAGCACGGGAAGCCGCTGGTCTTCGGGCCGGACGGCGCGTCCTGCGTGGTCCGCGACGAGTTCGGCGGGCTGCGGATCGCCGAGACCAACCAGGTCGAGCATGACGAGATCGTCGTGCACGACGCGCACCGGGAGAACCCGGCCTACGCCTTCGCGCTGTCCCGGCTGTCGTCCCAGGACCTGCGCTACACGCCCATGGGCGTCTTCCGCTCGGTCCAGAAGCCGACGTACGACGCGATGATGGCCGATCAGCTCGAGACGGCCCGCACCGAGGCCCCCGGTGACCTGCAGGCCCTCCTCGCCGGCGGCGACACCTGGGAGGTCAAGCCCTAGCGGTGCCCTCGCCGTCACCGGCCGGTGTCGGGGACGCCCGCCGCGCACCGAGCTGGTCTCGGGGCACCGCCCGGGCCGTGGCCGACCGTTCGGCTCGCCGGACGGCGACCAGCAGCTCGCGACGGCGTGCGCCCTGGTCGGGACGGTCCCGCACCCCGCCCGTCATGCGGCTCGGGCGTCGGTGCTGGCAGCCACCTCCGCGGCCAGCCCCCGGGCGGCGGTCAGGGCGGCTTCGACGTAGGGCCCACCGCGCTGGCCGAGCACGACGCCGGTGATCGCGATGTCGCGGCCGCCGACCGGGCGGACGACCCGGAAGGCGTAGCAGCCACCGGCCGCGTCGTGCGAGCCCGTCTTGCCGGCGACGAAGCCGTCCTGCCCGAGCAGGCTGCTGGTGGTGACCACCGTGCCGGCCACCGGCAGGCGGGCGGAGGTCGCACCGGCCACCTCCGCGAACACCGGGTCACGCATCGCGGCGTCGAACAGCCGCACCTGGTCCGACGCCGTGGAGACGGTGTCAGCTGCCATGCCGCTCGGATCGGTATAGGTGGTGTCGTCCATCCCCAGGTCGTCGGCCGCCTCGTTCATCAGTGCCACGAACGCGTCGACGGAGCCGGCGATCGACCGTGCCAGGACGACCGCCACGTTGTTGGCCGAGGGCAGCAGCAGCGCCTGGAGGGCCTGCAACTGGGTGAGCTCCTCGCCGGCCGCCACCTCGACCACCGATTCACCGTTCGCCCGCCGTCGCGCGGTGTCGGCGACATCCTGGTGGGTGAGCCGGATCACCGGCCCCGGCTCCCCAGGCTCCAGTGGCCGCTCGTGGAGCACCACGTAGGCGGTCATCACCTTGGTGACGCTGGCGATGGGCACCGGGAGCTCACGACCGCTGCTGCGGATCGCGTCCAGCTCCGACGTCGTGTAGGCGGCCTGTCCCTCGGCCGGCCAGGTGACCGCCGCCTCCGGCATCTCCGGTGCCCGGTGCAGGAGAGCGGCGCCACCCACCACCCCGGCGAGGACCAGCGCCAGCACGGCGCGCAGCCCACGGCTGCGCGGGGAACGTCCTCGCACCGCGCGGCCGTGCCGATAGGTCGTCCGCGCGGCCGGGCAGCCCGCCGGGAGGGAACGGTGCACCGCTGCGGGCGCGGTTCTGTGCAGGGGGCGGGTCATGCCGCGAAGGGTCCGGGGCGGCGACTCTGGTCGCCGTCAGCCGGTCCCTTACGCCTTCCTTATGACTGCCCCGGGCATGCTGAGGTCTGCCTGAGCTGGCTCCGACCGGTGGACCGCCCACCGCCCGGGAAGGGAGAACCGGAATGCGGGTGTTGGTGGCCGACGACGAGCGGCTGCTCGCCGACACGGTGGCCGAGGGACTGCGCCGGCTGTCGATGGCCGTCGACGTCTGCTACGACGGCGAGGCCGCCGTCGAGCTGGTCTCGGTGCACCGGTACGACGTGGCCGTCCTGGACCGGGACATGCCCGGGCGCACCGGGGACGAGGTCTGCCGGTACCTCACCGCATCCCGGGACGGCGCCCGCGTGCTGATGCTGACGGCGGCCGGCGGCATCCGCGACCGGGTCGACGGCCTGTCGCTGGGCGCGGACGACTACCTCACCAAGCCCTTCGCCTTCGCCGAGCTCGCCGCGCGCGTCCAGGCCCTGGGCCGCCGCTCGCGCGAGGCCACCCCGCCGGTGCTCGACCAGTGCGGCATCGTGCTCGACGTCCCTCGGCACACGGTGTCCCGGGACGGCGCCGTGCTGGCGCTCACGCCGAAGGAATTCGCCGTCCTCACCGTCCTGATGCGGGCCGAAGGACGGGTCGTGCCGGCCGAGCAGCTGCTCGAGCAGGCCTGGGACGAACACGCGGACCCGTTCACCAACGCCGTACGGGTCGCAGTGATGACGCTGCGCCGCAAATTGGGGGACCCGCCGGTGATCCACACGGTGCCGCGCGTCGGCTACCGGCTCGGACACGGCTGAGCCGGTGTCACCGACGCTTCGCCAGCGCATCGCGATCAGCCTGCTCGTGACCGCGGTGCTGGGGCACCTGTATCTGAGCTGGGGCATCCCGCTGGCGCGCAACCTCGTGCGGGCCGGCTACGGCTCGCAGCTCCTGATCTGCGTCGACGGGTGGCGGCAGTTCGGCAACACCTGCGTGCCGGGCACCTTCAGCGTGCCGCTCGCCTCCGTCCTGCTGACGGCGGTGACGCTGGCGCTGGCCGCGGCCCTCGGCGGCCTCGTGCTGTGGTGTGGCCGGCCGCTGCGCTCCCTCGCGGCCACGCTGCGGCGGTTCGGTCCGCAGAACCTCGCGGAGCGCACCGAGCTGCGGGGCCCGCGCGGTCAGTTCGCCGCCCTGGCCGAGTCCATCGACGGCATGCTCGACCGGGTCTCGGCCGGCTACGAGGGGCAGCGGCGCTTCGCCGCGAACGCCTCGCACGAACTCCGGACGCCCCTGGCCGTCCAGCGGACCCTCATCGAGGTCGGCCTGGCGGGTCGTCCGACCGCCGAACAGCTCGAGCTGCTCACCAAGCAGCTGCTGGAGACCAACGAGCGCAACGAGGCGCTGATCGAGGGGCTGCTCGTGCTCGCCGAGACCGAGCAGGGGCTCACCTCCCGGATGCCGCAACGGCTCGACGCGTTGGCCGCCGACACCGTCGCCTCCTACGGTCGGCTGGCGGCGGCGGCCGAGGTGAGCCTGCAGCTGGAGTCCGTGCCGGTGACCGTGGCGGGCGAGTCGGCGCTGCTGGAGCGGCTGATCGCCAATCTCGTGCACAACGGCATCAAGTACAACCACCCCGGCGGCGAGGTCCGCGTGCGGGTGGACGCCGGGCAGCCGGTGCTGACCGTGACCAACACCGGTCCGGTCGTGCCGGCCGAGGCGGTTCCCCGGCTGTTCGAGCCCTTCCGGCGAGCCCGCGGGGACCGGCTGGATCACAGCGGCGGTGCCGGACTCGGGCTGACGATCGCCCGGTCGATCAGTACGGCGCACGACGGTCTCATCGAGGCCGTGGCGCAGCCCGCCGGCGGATTGTCGGTCCGGGTAGACCTACCGCTGGGCCAGTGACGGCCCGGCCCCCTGGCAGCGCCGAACGAGATCAGCGAGGCGTGACGCGCAGCAGCTTGTCGTCGTCGCCGTTGTCGGTGGTCACGTACAGGTCGCCGTCCGTGCCCTGCTGGACGGTCCGGATCCGGCCGTAGCTCCCCTCGAGCTCCGGCAGCCGGAACTGCTGCTCCAGCTTGCCGTCGCGGTCGAGCCGGAGCGCGAGCACACCCTGCCCCTTTAGGACGCCGAGCAGCAGCAGCCCGTCGTAGGCCCCCCACTGCGCGCCGTCGAGGAAGGTGCCCCCGCACGTCGCGATCGTCTGCGACCCGGACGACCACACCGCCTCGATCGCGCCGGGGATCGAGGTGTCGGTCATCGGCACGCTCTCGTCGTAGCCGCCGTCGGATCCGTTCGGGTCGTACCCGTAGTTGCCGCCCGGCCGCAGCAGGTTCACCTCGTCGTCGCGGAAGGTGCCCTGCTCCACCCCGAAGACCTGGTTCGTGCCCGGACGGACGGCGAGGCCCTGCACGTTGCGGTGCCCGTAGTTCCACACAGCCACCTCCCCCGTCGCCGGGTCGGCCAACAGCACCTTGCCCGCCCGGCTGGAGCGGTCCTGCGGGTTGCTGCCGACGGCGTTGTCGCCGGTCCCGATCAGCAGCGCCCCGTCGGGGGTGAACCGCAGCCGGCAGCCCCCGTGCCGGCCCGACGTCGCGTTGGCCGGGATGTCACCGACCAGCGGGTCGGCGACCCGGCTCGCGGTGCGCCAGTCGGCGGAGACGGTCCAGGCGATGACGGCGATCGACGGGGTGGCGCCGTCCGTGACCCCCTGGCAGCTGTAGAACCGCCGGTTGCCGTCGAAGCCGGGATCGAGGACGAGCCCCATCAGGCCCGTCTCGCCCCGGGCGAACAGGTCGTCCATGTCGGCCCGGACGTGCTGGCGCGTGCCGTCGGGCAGGACGGCGGTGAAGCCACCGGCCCGCTCGTCGAACAGCAGCGTGCCGTCGGAGGCCTGGGCGACGTCCCACGGGTGGTCGAGCCCGTCGGCGACGACGGTGACCTCGAGGCGCGGCGCACCGGACGGCGCAGGCAAATCCGTTGGCGTAGCCGTGCACCCGAGGAGCAGTGCGGCCACCATGCAGGGCCCCGCCGCGAGCGTGCGAGCGGTGGGGGGCATGGTGCGCCTTTCGTCAGCTGGTGCGGGTGACCACGTAGTCGCACAGCGCCGACAGCGCGTCCCGGACGTCGCCGGCCGGCACCTGCTCGAGCCGTGCGCGGGCGCGGTCGGCGTACTCGGCGAGCACCTCGTTCGCCCGGGCGAGCGACCGGGACGAGCGCAGCAGCTCGAGGGCCTCGGCGTGGTCGGCGTCGTCACTGATCGGCGCGGCCACGAGCTCCCGCAGCCGCGCCTCCGCCGGGTCGTCGCCGGCGAGCGCGAACAGGGCGGGAAGGGTCGCGATGCCCTCGCGCAGGTCGGTGCCCGGCGACTTCCCGGAGGCGCCGTCGCGGCTCACGATGTCGAGCAGGTCGTCGGAGATCTGGAAAGCCACACCCACCTCCTCGCCGAAGGCGGTGAGGGCCTCGACCAGTGACGCCTCGACGCCGGCGAAGCTCGCGCCGAACCGCGCGGACGTCGCGACCAGCGAGCCGGTCTTGTCCGCCAGCACCCCGAGGTAGTGGTCGATCGGGTCGTCGCCGGGCTGGGCGCCGACCGTCTCCTTGATCTGCCCGGTGACCAGCCGCTCGAAGGTCTGCGCCTGGATGCGCACCGCGTCGGGCCCGAGGTCGGCGAGCAGGTCCGACGCACGCGCGAACAGCAGGTCGCCGGTGAGGATGGCGATGCTGTTGGTCCACCGGCTGTTGGCGCTGGGGGCGCCCCGGCGCACCGCGGCCTCATCCATGACGTCGTCGTGGTACAGCGTGGCCAGGTGGGTGAGCTCGCAGACCACCGCGGCCCGGATCACCTCCGGCGCCTGCGGCTCGCCCAGCTGGGCGGCGAGCAGCGCCAGCATGGGGCGGAACCGCTTGCCCCCCGCCGCCATGAGGTGGCCGGCGGCCTCGCGGACGAAGGGGTGCTCGCTGCCGACGGCGGTGGTCAGGGCCGACTCGACGCGGACGAGTCCGTCGGCGAGCGCGGCGCCCAGTGCTCCCTCGGGGAGCCAGGGGCCGATGGTCGACGCCGGCGTGGAGCCCCGGTGCCAGACCTCGGTGGAAGTGCCGTCGGCTGCGGCACGGGCTCCGGTCATCAACCGACGAAGATAGCCGCCCGCTGGGCGAGGTCGAGCACCGACCCGGGAACGATGCCCAGCGCGAGGGTGGCCGTTGCCGTGATCGCGAGGACGACCGTGGTCGGCAGACCGGGCACGCCGACGGTCGGGCCGTCGGCGGCCGGCGGCGAGAAGTACATGAGCACGATGACCCGCAGGTAGTAGAAGGCCGCCACCGCGCTGGCCAGCAGCGCGACCAGCGCCAGCGGCCAGGCACCGGACTCGATGGCCGCCCGGAAGACGGCGAACTTCGCGGTGAACCCGGCGGTGAGCGGGATCCCGGCCAGCGCCAGGAGGAACAGGCTCATGACGCCGGCGGTCAGGGGTGAGCGCGACGCGAGGCCGGCCCACTGCGACAGGTGGCTCGCCTCGCCGTCGCCGTCCCGGACGAGGGTGAGGACGGCGAAGGCGCCGATCGTCGTCAGGCCGTAGGTGAGCAGGTAGAACAGCGTGGCGGCCAGGCCGGAACCGTGGCCTCCGCCGAGACCGATCACGCCGGTCAGCAGGAAGCCGGCGTGCGCGATCGAGGAGTAGGCCAGCATGCGCTTGAGGTCGGTCTGGGTGAGGCCGAGCACGGCGCCGACGATCATGGAGATGATCGCGATGCCGTAGATCAGCGGTCGCCAGGTCCATTCGCTGGTGCCGAAGGCGACGTACAGCAGCCGCAGGATGGCGCCGAACGCGGCGACCTTCGTGCACGCCCCCATGAACGCCGTCACCGGCGTCGGAGCGCCCTGGTAGACGTCCGGCGTCCAGGTGTGGAACGGCGCGACGCTGCCCTTGAACAGCAGCCCCACGATGAGCAGGGCCAAGCCCAGCACGAGCAGGATGTTGCTGCCCTCGGCGACTGCGCCGGACCGGATGTCGGCCAACCGGACGCTGCCGACGGCGCCGTAGACCAGCGCCAGCCCGTAGAGGAAGAACGCCGAGGCGAAGGCGCCCAGGAGGAAGTACTTGACCGCCGCCTCCTGGCTGAGCAGCCGCCGCCGGCGGGCCAGGCCGCTGATCAGGTACAGCGGCAGGCTCAGCACCTCGAGGGCCACGAACATGACCAGCAGGTCGTTCGCGGCGGTGAACAGCATCATGCCGCCGATGGCGAACGTGGCGAGCGGGTACACCTCGGTCTGCACCCGCTCGGACGTGAGCAGTTCGCGGTCGCGGGGACTGCCGGCCGGCACGGCGGCCGACGTCACGAACGACGAACGTGCCGGGTCGAGGGACCGCTCGGCGAACAGCAGGATCGCCAGCGCTCCGAGGCCCGCGATCGTCGCCTGCAGGAACAGCCCGGCGCCGTCGACGGCGAGCGCCCCACCGGCGGTGACCTCGTGTTTGCCGGCGAGCAGCAGGGTGGCCACCAGCGCGCCCAGGGTGCCCACCAGGGCCAGGGCGACCTGGACCGGATGCCGGACGTCGCGCGGGGCGAACGCCTCGACCAGCACGCCGGCGCACGCGGCGCCGAAGATGAACAGCAGCGGCGCGAGCGCGGCGAGGGAGAGAGCGGGCGCGTGGATCATCGTGCGGACCCTCCGAGGTCGCTCATGGTGGCGCTGACGGCCGGCTCGATCAGGTTCAGCAGCGGCTGGGGGTAGACACCCAGCGCGATGATCAGGGCGACGAGCGGCGCGACGACGGCGATCTCCCGCCGGTCGAGGTCGAGGACGCGCAGCGTCCGGCGCGGCGCGGTCCGGACGGCGGTGCCACCACCCGTATCGGTGGGCGGGTGCTCGGGCGGGAGCTCCTGCAGCAGCACCCCGGCCGGCGGGCCGTGCATGGTGCGCTGGTACATGAGCAGGATGTAGATGGCCGACAGCAGGATGCCGACGGCGGCGAGGACGGTGAACACCGGCTGCGACGGGAAGGAGCCGATCAGCACCAGGAACTCGCTCACGAAGCTGTTGGTGCCCGGCAGCGCCAGCGAGGCCATGCCGGCGACGAGGAACACCCCGCCCAGCAGCGGCGCCTTCGCGGCGATCCCGCCGTAGTCGCGGATCTGCCGCGAACCGCCGCGGGCGATCAGGAAGCCGACCACCAGGAACAGCAGGCCGGTCGAGATGCCGTGGTTGACCATGTAGAGCACGGCACCCGTGGCGGACTCGGTGGTGAAGGCGAAGATGCCCAGGGCGATGAACCCGAAGTGGGAGACCGACGTGTAGGCGACCAGGCGCTTCATGTCGCTCTGCCCCATGGCCAGGAGCGCCGCGTAGAGGATGCCGACCACGGCGAGCACCAGGACCCACGGCGCGAAGAAGCGTGAGGCATCGGGGAACAGGGGCAGGCAGTAGCGCAGGAAGCCGAACGTCCCGACCTTGTCCAGGACGCCGACCAGCAGTACCGCGCCCCCGATCGGGGCCTCCGCTGCGGAGTCGGGCAGCCAGGTGTGCAGGGGTACCAGCGGCGCCTTGATGGCGAAGGCGACGAAGAAGCCGAGGAAGAGCAGCTTCTGCACGCCGGGGGTGATGTCGAGCTGGCGCAGCGCGTCGAACGCGAACGTGCCCTCGCCCAGCTGGCTGTTGCTCACCACGTACAGGCCGATGACGGCGGCGAGCATGATCAGGCCGCCGACCAGGCTGTACAGGAAGAACTTCACCGCGGCGTACTGCCGGCGGGGCCCGCCGAAGCTCCCGATGAGGAAGTACATCGGGACGAGCATCGCCTCGAAGAAGACGTAGAAGAGGAACACGTCGGTCGCGGCGAAGACGCCGACCATCATCGCCTCGAGCAGCAGCAGCCAGGCGAAGTAGGCCTTCATCGACCGGCCGGGGAACTCCTCGCGCCACGAGGCGCCGACCACGACCGGCACCAGGACGCCGATGAGCAGCAGCATCACCAGCGCGATGCCGTCGACCCCGAGCGCGATCCGCACGCCGAAGTCGGGGATCCAGGCGAAGTCGGTGGTCAGCTGGAAGCGGTCGCCGCCGGTGTCGAAGGCCACGGTCGCGAGCACGGCGAGCACCAGCACGAACAGGCTGACGCCGAGGGCGATCTGCTTGGCCAGCAGGTCACGGCCGCGCGGGAGACCCGCGACGACCGCGGCGGCGACCGCCGGGACGACGATCATCACGAGCAGCCAGGGGAAGTCACTCACCGGTGTCCGGCCTTTCCAGAGGTCGCGCCAGCAGTCATGGTGGTCATCCCGCCGTCACCGCCAGCAGGGCGCCCGCGACGAGCACGGCGCCGCCGAGCATGCCGAGGGCGTAGGTGCGCACGAAGCCGGTCTGGGTGCGGCCCAGCCGCGACGAGGACCCGCCCAGCGTCGCGGCGAGGCCGTTGACGGCCCCGTCGATGCCGCGGTTGTCGAAGAACACCAGCGCGCGGGTCAGCCACTGGCCGGGACGCATGAACAGCGACTCGTTGATCGTGTCGGCGTAGAGCGCCTTCCGGGCGGCCCGCGTCACGAACGAGACCCGGGCCGGGGCGGTCACGGGCACCTCGCGGCGGCCGACGAACAGCCAGGCGAGGAAGGCCCCGATCAGCATGACCGCGAACAGTGCGATCCCGATGGAGAGCGGCGCGACCACGTGCTCGGCCTCCTTCGGCTCCCCGAAGACCGGCGCGAGCCAGTCGCTGAGCGGGAAGGCCTGGACGAGCAGGAACCCGGCGAACACCGACCCGACGGCCAGCACGATCATCGGCACGGTCATCACCGACGGCGCCTCGTGCGGGTGCACGCCCTCCTCCCACCGCGCGCGGCCGAAGAACGTCATGAACATCAGCCGTGTCATGTAGAAGGAGGTGAGACCGGCGGCGAGCACCGCGATGATCCCGAAGGTGTAGCCGAGGGTGTCCCCGCGGTCGAACGTCGCCTCGACGATGGCGTCCTTGGTCCAGTAACCGGCCAGGCCGGGGAAGCCGATGAGCGCCAGGTAGCCCAGCCCGAAGGTCACGAAGGTGACCGGCAGCTTCTTCCACAGCGCGCCGAACCGCCGCATGTCCACGCCGTCGTCCATGGCGTGCATGACCGAGCCGGCGCCGAGGAACAGCCCGGCCTTGAAGAAGCCGTGGGCGAGCAGGTGGGCGAGCCCGGCCACGTAGCCGACCGGCCCGAGGCCCACCGCGAGGAACATGTACCCGATCTGGCTGACCGTGGAGTACGCCAGCACCTTCTTGATGTCGTCGTAGGCGCAACCGGCGATCGCGCCGATCAGCAGGGTGAGCGCCCCGATGCACATGACGACGACGCGGGCGGTCTCGCTGAGGTCGTAGATCGGCGCCGAGCGCGCGATCAGGTAGACGCCGGCGGTGACCATCGTGGCCGCGTGGATGAGCGCCGAGACGGGGGTCGGTCCCTCCATGGCGTCGGGCAGCCACGCCTGGAGCGGGAACTGGCCGGACTTGCTGCAGGCCCCGAGCAGGAGCAGCAGGCCCATCGCCGTGACCGTGCCGCCGGCCAGGGTGCCGACCGAGCCGAAGACGCCCTCGTAGGACGTCGTCCCGAGCTGGCTGAACATCAGGAAGATCGCGAGCGCCAGGCCGACGTCGCCGACCCGGTTCATGATGAACGCCTTCTTGGCCGCGGTGGCGGCCGACGGGCGGGTGTACCAGAACGCGATCAGCAGGTAGGACGCCAGACCCACGCCCTCCCAGCCGACGTAGAGCGCCACGTAGTTGTTGCCGAGGACCAGCAGCAGCATCGCCGCCACGAACAGGTTGAGGTAGGCGAAGAACCGCCGGCGCCCGGGGTCGTGCGCCATGTAGCCGATCGAGTAGATGTGGATCAGCGAGCCGACCCCGGTGATCAGCAGGACGAAGACCGCCGACAGCGGGTCGTAGAGCAGCCCGGCGCGGATGTCGAGCGAGCCGCTGGAGATGAAGGTGAACAGGTCGACGTTCACCGACTTCGCGTCCTGCCCAGCCAGCTGGATGGTGCAGACGAGGCCGATCACGAACGCGGCGACGACGGTCGCCGACCCGAGCAGGTGGCCCCACCGGTCGGTGCGGCGGCCGCCGAGCAGCAGCACTGCTGCACCGGCCAGCGGCAGCGCGATCAGCAGCCAGGAGTACGTGAGCATGCGCGTTTCCCCGTCAGTACTTGAGCAGGTTGGCGTCGTCGACCGAGGCGGACCGGCGGGTCCGGTAGATCGACATGATGATCGCGAGGCCCACGACGACCTCGGCGGCGGCCACGACCATGACGAAGAAGGCCATGATCTGGCCGTCGACGGTGCCACTGGCGCGGGCGAAGGTGACCAGCGTGAGGTTCACGGAGTTGAGCATCAGCTCGACGCACATGAACACGACGATGGCGTTGCGCCGGACGAGCACGCCGACGGCGCCGATCGTGAACAGGATCGCGGCGAGTACGAGGTACCAGGACAGCGTCACCGACGGTCACCCCCGTCCAGGGGAGCCGGGTCGAGCGTGCCCAGCGCGGCGTCCGGGGAGCCGAGCTGCCCCCGGCCGATGGGTCGCGGCATCTGGTCGGGCTCCTGGGGGTCGAGGCCGGTCGCGAGCGAGTCCTCCGCCACCTGGCCGTCGGGCAGGATCGCGGGCACGGCGACGGAGTTGGCGCGCGCGAACACACCGGGTCCCGGCAGCGTCTGCGGCCGGTCGGTGAGGAAGCGGGCCCGCGAGAGGTCCTTCTGGCTGCGCCGGCTGCCGGGTTCGCGCTCGATGTGCGCGAGCACCATCGCTCCGACCGCGGCGGTGATCAGCAGTGCGCTGGTCACCTCGAACGCGAGCAGGTACTTGGTGAACAGCAGCTCGGCGATCGCGTGGATGTTGCCCCTGCCGCCCAGTGCGTCGTTCAGGCCCGCCACCGGCAGGTCCTGGGTGGCGCGGGCGATGCCGGCACCGACCAGCCCGGCGAAGCCGATGCCCAGGACGATCGCCGCGACCCGCTGACCGCGCAGCGTCTCCACGACGGAGTCCGACGAGTCGCGTCCGACCAGCATCAGCACGAAGAGGAAGAGGATCATGATCGCGCCGGTGTAGACGATGATCTGCACGGCGCCGAGGAACGGCGCCTCCTGGACGACGTAGAACACGCCGAACGACAGCATCGTGGTCACCAGGAACAGCGCCGAGTGGACGGCGTTGCGGCTGAGCACCATGCCCAGCGCCCCGGCCAGCGCGATCGGGCCCAGGATCCAGAAGACGACGGTCTCGCCACCGGCGAGGTGCTGGCTCATACCCGCTCCTCGGTGACCGGCTCCGCGGGCGCCGACCCCGGCACGCGCAGGTAGTAGTCCTTCTCGTCGTCCCCGAGCCGCATCGGGTGCGGCGGGGCCTCCATGCCGGGCAGCAGCGGTGCCATCAGCTGCTCCTTGGTGTAGATGAGGTCCTGGCGGTTGTCGTCGGCCAGCTCGAAGTCGTTGCTCATCGTCAGCGAACGCGTCGGGCAGGCCTCGATGCACAGGCCGCAGAAGATGCAGCGCAGGTAGTTGATCTGGTACACGCGGCCATAGCGCTCACCGGGTGAGAAGCGGGCGTCCTCGGTGTTGTCCCCGCCCTCGACGTAGATGGCGTCGGCCGGGCAGGCCCAGGCGCACAGCTCGCAGCCGACGCACTTCTCCAGGCCGTCCGGGTGCCGGTTGAGCACGTGCCGGCCGTGGTAGCGCGGCTTGGTCACCTTGGGCTCGAACGGGTACTGCTCGGTGGTCACCTTGCGGAAGATCTGGGCGAAGGTCACCCCGAAACCCTGCGTCGGGGCGGGCATGACGCTGTCACGGACGGCGGGCCGCTTGCTCCCCCGGCCGGACGAGCGCTCGACCTCGCCCCCCGAGCGCCGGGCGGGTGTCCGGTCAGACATCGCCGTCCTCCTTCTGACTGGTCGGGCCGCGGCGTCCGGTGCTCACGACGGGAGCGCCGTCGCTGGCCACCGGCTGGCGCCGCAGTCGCGGCGACGGCGGCACCTTGAGATCCATCGGCGGGATCGGGAAGCCGCCCTCGGAGCGGCTCGGCGCGCCGGTCGGCCGGCGGCGGGGGCCGAGGGCGGGCAGGACGTCGGGTTCCGGGTCGACGGCGTGCACGCCCCCGGCCGAGGCCTCGACGGCCATCAGCCGCGTGTCGCGGTTGGCCGAGCGGCTGGCGATCAGCAGACCGGCGAGCACCAGCAGCGCGGCCGGGACGCCCACGTAGAGCGCCACCTCGCCGGTGGACAGGTCCGCCTCCCGCGACACGGTGCGCATGGTGGCCACGACCAGGATCCACAGCAGCGCCGTCGGCACCAGGACCTTCCAGCCGAACCGCATGAACTGGTCGTAGCGCAGGCGAGGCAGCGTGCCGCGCAGCCAGATGAAGACGAACAGCGCGACGACGACCTTGAGGAAGAACCAGAGCAGCGGCCACCAGCCGGTGTTGGCGCCGTCCCAGATCGAGATCGGCCAGGGGGCGCGCCACCCGCCGAGGAAGAGCGTCGCGGCCAGCGCGGAGACGGTGACCATGTTGACGTACTCGGCGAGGAAGAACAGCGCGAACTTCAGCGACGAGTACTCGGTGTGGAAGCCGCCGACCAGCTCGCTCTCGGCCTCGGGGAGGTCGAACGGCGCGCGGTTGGTCTCGCCGACGACCGCGACCACGTAGATGACGAACGAGATCGGGAGCAGGACCGCGTTCCAGCTGGGCCCGGTGAACTCCCAGCCGAAGAAGGACAGCTGGTGGCCGTGGGCCTGCGCGCCGACGATCTCCGAGGTCGACATCGACCCCGAGTAGAGGAAGACGGCGACGATGGACAGGCCCATCGCGATCTCGTAGCTGACCATCTGGGCGGCGCTGCGCAGGCCGCCGAGCAGCGGGTAGGTCGAGCCGGAGGCCCAGCCGGCCAGCACGATGCCGTAGACGCCCATCGCGGAGCAGGCCAGGACGATGAGGACGCCGATCGGCGCATCGGTGAGCTGCAGCGGCGTGTGGTGGCCGAACATGCTGACCGAGGGACCGAGCGGGATGACCGAGAAGGCCAGGAACGCCGGGATCGTGGCGATGACCGGCGCCAGGAAGTAGACCGGCTTGTCGGCCAGCGCCGGCATGATGTCTTCCTTGAACGCGAGCTTCAGGCCGTCGGCCAGGCTCTGCAGGTAGCCGCGGGGGCCGACCCGGTTCGGGCCGAGCCGCTGCTGCATGCGGGCGACGACCTTGCGCTCGAAGACGATCGCGAACAGCGTCATGAAGACCAGCACGACGAAGATGCCGACGATCTTGATGAGGACGATCCACCAGACGTCGTGCCCGAAGTCGTCGAGCGTCGGCTGGTTCGCACTGGCCAGCACGTTCACGCGACACCTCCGACGGACAGCCGCACCACGCCACCGGGACCGGAGCCGAGATCGGTGCGGATCTCGCTCCCCGGTGACCTCATCGGCAGCCACACCACCCGGTCGGGCATGGGGGTGATCCGCACCGGCAGCGTGACGGAGCCGGTCGCCCCGCTGACGGTCAGCCGGTCGCCGTCGGCGAGACCCAGCCGGCCGGCGGCGTCGGCGCCGATCCGCGCCACGGGCTGCCGCGCGGTGCCGGCCAGTTCGGGCTCGTCGCGCTGGAGCGTGCCGGCGTCGATCAGCTGACGCCAGGACGCCAGGACGGCGGTCTCACCGGCGGGCAGGTCGGGTGCCGCCGGGGGCCGGACGTCGAGCCCGATCCCCTCCGCGGGCCGGCGGGAGGCGCCGAGGGCGGCGAGTTCGGCTCGCGCCGCCTCGGGGGTGGGCAGCCGGAGGTCGACGTCCATCTCGTCGGCAAGGCCCTGCAGTACCCGCCCGTCGGGAAGCTGTCCGGTGCCGTGCAGCGTCGCGTCGAAGGAGCGGGGGCGGCCCTCCCAGTCGAGGAAGGTGCCGGCCTTCTCCGGCGCGGCGGCGACCGGCAGGACCACGTCGGCCCATTCGGTGACCGCCGAGGGGAACATCTCCAGGCTGACCACGAAACCGACGTTGGCCAGGGCCGCCTCCGCGAGCGCGGGGTCCGGCAGGTCGTGCGGGTCGACCCCGCCGACCAGGAGACCGCCGAGCTCGCCGTCGCGGGCGGCGGTGAGGATGCCGGTGACGTCACGACCCGGCGTGGCCGGCACGTCGGCGCCCCAGCGCTGGGCGACGTCCGCGCGCCCGGCCGCATCGGCCACGCTCCGCCCACCGGGGAGCAGGCCGGGCAGGGCGCCGGCCTCGACCGCGCCGCGCTCCCCCGCCCGGCGTGGGACCCACGCCACCCGCGCGCCCGTCTTCTGCGCCAGCGCGACGAGCGCCGAGAACGCGCCGGGCACCTCGGCCAGCCGCTCGCCGGCCAGGATCACCGCACCCGGCTGCCGCAGCGCCTCGATCGCGGGGCCGCCCCACGAGCCGTCGGTGAGCGCGCGCAGCGACTGGGCCTCGGCCCCGGGCAGCGTGGTCAGGACGGTGGCCTGCAGCTTCTCCGCAGCCCGGGTGGCGAAGGGCGCGAGGTCGAACACCGGCAGGTTGCGGGTGCGCACGTTGCGGCGCAGCCGCAGGAAGACGATCGGCGACTCCTCCTCGGGCTCGAAGCCGGCGAGCAGCACCGCCGAGGCCTCGTCCAGCTGCTGGTAGGTCACCGCACCCCGGCCGGCTCCAGTGCCGGCGACCCGCGCCTCCAGGAACGCGAGCTCCTCGGCCGAGTGCGCGCGGGCGCGGGCGTCGACGTCGTTGGTGCCCAGCGCGACGCGGGCGAACTTGGCGTAGGCGTAGGCGTCCTCGAGGGTCAGCCGGCCGCCGGGCAGGACACCGACGCCGCCCTGCTCACGGGCCGCCAGCAGGCCCTCGGCCGCCGCCGCCCATGCCTCGGGCCAGGACGCGGGCTGCAGTTCGCCGTCCCGTCGTACCAGCGGCGTCGTCAGCCGGGCGTTCGCGCTGACGTAGCGGAACGCGAAGCGACCCTTGTCGCAGTTCCACTCCTCGTTGACCGCGGGGTCCTCGCCGGCCAGCCGGCGAGTGATCTTCCCCCGCCGGTAGTCGGTGCGCTGGGCGCAGCCCGATGCACAGTGCTCGCAGACGCTGGGCTCGCTGCGCAGGTCGAACGGACGCGCGCGGAAGCGGTACTGCGCGCTGGTCAGCGCCCCGACGGGGCAGATCTGGATCGTGTTGCCGGAGAAGTAGGAGTCGAACGGCTCGTCCTCGTAGATCGCGACCTGCTCCAGCGCGCCGCGTTCGAACAGGTCGATGAAGGGATCACCGGCGATCTGCTGGGAGAAGCGGGTGCAGCGTGCGCACTGGATGCACCGTTCGCGGTCGAGCAGGATCTCGCTGGAGATCGGCAGGGGCTTCGGAAACGTCCGCTTCGCCTCCTGGAAACGACTCTCCGCCGGCCCGTTGCTGATCGTCTGGTTCTGCAGCGGGCACTCGCCGCCCTTGTCGCACATCGGGCAGTCCAGCGGGTGGTTGATCAGCAGCAACTCCAGGTTCCCGTGCTGCGCCTTGTCCGCGACCTCGCTGGTGAGCTGCGTCTGCACGACCATGCCCTCGGCGACCGGCATCGTGCAGGAGGCCACGGGCTTGCGCTGGCCCTCGACCTCGACCAGGCACTGACGGCAGGCGCCGACCGGCTCGAGCAGCGGGTGGTCGCAGAACCGCGGGATCTGGACGCCGATCATCTCGGCGGCCCGGATGATCAGGGTGCCCTTGGGGACGGCCACGTCGAACCCGTCGATCGTGCAGTGCACGGCGTCCGGCGGGGTGTGCGGACCAGGCGAACCGGGCGGCACCGCGGGTGCGGGACCGGGGGTCGTCAGCGTCATGAGGCAACCTTCACGGGCTCGATGCGGAGCGTTCGGCCGAGGCGGGCCTGTTCCTCGGGAGGCAGCAGGGCCACGTAGTCGTCCTTGAAGTACTTCAGCGAGCTGACGACGCAACTGGTGGCACCGTCGCCCAGGGCGCAGAACGCGCGGCCCAGGATGCTGTCCGAGATGTCGAGCAGCGTGTCGAGGTCCTGGGCGGTGCCCTGGCCGGCGACCAGCCGCTGGAGGATCCCGACGTACCAGTAGGTGCCCTCCCGGCACGGGGTGCACTTGCCGCAGCTCTCGTGCGCGTAGAACTCGCTGAACCGCAGGGTCGCCTCGACGATCGAGTCGGTCTCGTCGAAGACCATCAGCGCGGTGGTGCCGAGCATGGAGCCCGCCGCTGCGACCGAGTCGAAGTCCAAGGGGATGTCGAGGTGTTCCGCGGTGAAGTACGGCGTCGACGAGCCCCCCGGCGTCCAGAACTTCAGCTCGTGGCCCGGGCGGACGCCGCCGGCCATCTCGAGCAGCTCGCGCATCGTCGTCCCCATCGGGGCCTCGTACTGGCCGGGACGGACCACCCGGCCAGACAGCGAGTAGATCTTCGGACCGGGGGACTTCTCCGGGCCGAACTCCTTGAACCAGTCGGCACCGCCGCGGACGATGAACGGCACGCTGGCCAGCGATTCGACGTTGTTGATCACCGTCGGTGCGCCGTACAGGCCGGCGACCGCGGGGAACGGCGGCTTCAGCCGCGGCTGGCCGCGATAGCCCTCCAGGGAGTCCAGCAGGGCGGTCTCCTCGCCGCAGATGTAGGCGCCGGCGCCGGCGTGGACGATCAGCTCGAGGTCGAAGCCGCTGCCGAGGATGTCCGTGCCGAGGTAACCGGCGTCGTAGGCCTCGCGCACGGCCGACACCAGCCGGCGGTGCGCGTGCACGGCCTCCCCGCGCACGTAGATCACCGCGAGGTGCGAGCGGATCGCGTACGCGGCGATGATCACGCCCTCGATCAGCGAGTGCGGGTCGGCCATCATCAGGGGCAGGTCCTTGCAGGTGCCCGGCTCGCCCTCGTCGGCGTTGACCACCAGGTACTTCGGCATCGCCGCCGGACCGGTCGGGGTCTCCCCCGGCTTGGGCTGCGGGATGAAGCTCCACTTCATGCCGGTGGGGAAGCCGGCGCCGCCGCGGCCGCGCAGGCCGGAGTCCTTGACCAGGTTCACGAGCTCGTCCGGGGCCATCGACAGCGCCGTCCGCAGGGCCGCGTAGCCCTCGAGCCGTTCGTAGGTCGACAACCGCCAGGACTGGTCGGCGCCCCAGCGGGTGGTGAGCACGGGAGTGAGAGGCATCGGATCAGGCCTTCCCGGGACCTTGACCGGTCGTACCGGGCTCGGTCCCTGCAGGGGAGTCGGTGCCGGCGCGACCTCTGCCGGCATCGCGGCGAGCCGGCTCGGGGGCGCCACGCCGGGCGGACTCGACGCCCGCGGCCTCGGCCGCTGAGGCATCGGAGGACGAGGTGGCGGCACGGCGCATCTCGGGGGCCGCCTCGCCGCGCTCCTCGGCCAGGTGCAGCCCGCGCAGGGTCGGCCCGTACTCGCCGGGATTGTCGATCGCGGCGTCGGCGTCCTGGTACTGGTTGAAGCCGGCGAGCTGGCGGGAGATGCCCCGGAAGTCGGTCAGCGGAGCACCGCGGGTCGGTAGTGGCTTCTCGCCCCGGCGCAGCGCCGCGACCAGTTCCCGCGCGCTCTCGACGTCCTGCTGGTCGTAGAACTCGTAGTCGACCGTGACGACCGGCGCGTAGTCGCAGGCGGCCAGGCACTCGGCGTGCTCGAGGGTGATCGAGCCGTCGGCGGTCGTCTCGTCGTGGTGCACCCCGAGGTCGACCGAGAGCGCGTCCATGATCCGCTGACCGCCGAGCACGTTGCAGAGCGTGTTCGTGCAGACGCTGACGATGTGCCGGCCGGTGGGGCGGCGCTTGTACATCGTGTAGAACGTCGCGACCGCGCCGACCTCGGCCTTGGTCAGGCCGAGCTCGTCGGCGCACAGCGCGACGCCCTCGGGCGAGACGTAGCCCTGGTAGCTCTGCACCAGGTGCAGCATCGGCAGCAGCGCCGACCGCGCGACCGGGTAGCGGGCCATGATCTCCCGCGCCTCGAGCCGGGTCTGCTCGGTCAGCGGCGGCAGGTCGGCGTACGCCGGCTGTACCGGGCTCGAGTCGAGCCCGGTGACCGCGGTTCCTTCGGCGGATCCGGGAAGGGCACTCACCGGTCCACACCTCCCATCACGGGGTCGATCGAGGCGACCGCGGCGATGACGTCGGCGATCATGCCGCCCTCACTCATCGCCGCCGTGGCCTGCAGGTTCACGAATCCTGGGTCCCGCACGTGGACGCGCCACGGCCGCGTGCTGCCGTCACTGACCACGTGGTAGCCGAGCTCGCCGCGAGGCGACTCGATCGGCACGTACACCTGGCCGGCCGGCACCCGGAAGCCCTCGGTGACCAGCTTGAAGTGGTGGATCAGGGCCTCCATCGACTGACCCATGATGTGCCGGACATGCTCGAGGGAGTTGCCCATGCCATCCGCGCCGAGGCTCAGCTGCGCCGGCCAGGCGATCTTGCGGTCCTCGACCATGACGGGGCCGGGCTCGAGCCGCTCCAGCGCCTGCTCGATCAGCTTCAGCGACTCGTTGATCTCGGCCATGCGCACGAGGTAGCGGCCCCAGGCGTCCGCGGTGTCGGCGGTCGGCACCTCGAAGTCGTAGGTCTCGTAGCCCAGGTAGGGCTCCACCTTGCGCAGGTCCCAGGCCAACCCGGCGGACCGCAGGATGGGACCGGTGACGCCGAGCGCCAGGCACCCGGTCACGTCCAGGTAGCCGACGTCCTTGAGCCGCCGCTGCCAGATCGGCTGGCCGGTGAGCAGCCGGTGGAAGTCGGCGACCCGCCCCGGCATGATCTTCAGGAATTCCCGGATGTGCTCCACCACGCCCTCGGGCAGGTCCTGCGCCAGGCCGCCGGGGCGGATGTACGCGTGGTTCATCCGCAGGCCGGTGATCTCCTCGAGCAGGTCGAGGCACATCTCGCGCTCGCGGAAGCCGTTCGTCATCGCCGTCAGCGCGCCCAGTTCCATGCCGCCGGTGGCGAGGCCCACCAGGTGCGAGGCGATCCGGTTGATCTCCATCACGAGCAACCGGATCGTCTGCGCGCGCTGCGGCACCTCGACGCCGAGCAGTTTCTCCACCGACGTGCAGTAGGCGAACTCGTTGAACAGCGGGGCGAGGTAGTCCATCCGGGTCACGAAGGTCGTGCCCTGGGTCCAGTTGCGGTACTCGAGGTTCTTCTCGATGCCCGTGTGCAGGTAGCCGATGGTCACCCGCGCCTTGGTCACCGTCTCGCCCTCGAGGTCGAGGATCAGGCGGAGGACGCCATGCGTCGAGGGGTGCTGCGGCCCCATGTTCACGACGAGGCGCTCCTCGCCGTGCGGGTCGGCGAAGGTGAGGTCCCAGTCGCCACCGGTGACGGTGTAGACGCGGCCCTCGGTGGTCTCGCGCGAGCCGGCGTACGGGTCGGCCTCGTTGTAGGCAGTGCTCATCTGCA
The DNA here is from genome assembly GCF_057628075.1 of Blastococcus sp. OS1-29. Lineage (NCBI taxonomy): Bacteria > Bacillati > Actinomycetota > Actinomycetes > Geodermatophilales > Geodermatophilaceae > Blastococcus > Blastococcus sp. OS1-29. The sequence goes on along the minus strand of NZ_JBXXJK010000004.1, from coordinate 324,582 downwards.
GGCCCCCTTACCTGTAGGCCCGGCGCGTGTCCGGCGGCGGGATGGTCGCGTCGTGGTACTCCACGGGGACGCCGCCCAGCGGGTAGTCCTTGCGCTGCGGGTGGCCGTCCCAGTCGTCGGGCATGAGGATCCGGGTGAGCGCGGGATGGCCGTCGAAGACGATTCCGAACATGTCCCAGGCCTCGCGCTCGTGCCAGTCCGCGGTGGGGTAGATGCCCGTGACCGAGGGGACGTGCGCGTCCTCCGCGGTGACGGCGACCTCGAGGCGGATCCGGCGCCGGTAGGTCATCGAGGTGAGGTGGTAGACGACGTGCAACCGGGGGCGGCCGGGCGAGACCGCCGGGCCGCCGCTGTCGAGGTAGTCCACCCCGGACAGGCTGCTGAGCAGCTCGAATCGCAGCGCCTCGTCGTCCCGCAGGGCCTGGGCGAGCGCGAGCAGGTGCTCGCGCTCGACGAAGTAGGTGATCTCGCCGCGGTCGACCAGCACCCGTGACACCGCCGCCGCGTAGGTGCCCTCGCCGACCGCTTCGATCAGCGCGTCGGTGACCTCGTCGAAGTAGCCGCCGTAGGGCCGCTCGGTGGAGTGCAGCGCGACCGCACCACCGGGCTCGACCCGCACGAGGCCGCCGAAGCCGGAGGTGTCGCCGCTGCCGGTGACGCCGAACGCGCCCTTCCGGAAGCCGCCGCTCGGCGCCTGGGCACCCTGCGAGGCGTCCATCCCGCTGCGGTCGCCCGGCCCCGTCATCTCCAGGCCTTTCCGAGCCCCGTGGGCCGCTCCTCGGGCAGCAGGACGGCGTTGCCGCCGCGCTGCTCGATCGCGAACTGGCCGGTGCGGCCCTGCGCGGCCGCCTCCTCGTAGGCCCGCCGCGCCTTCTTGTCCACGCGCACCGTGGAGGGCATCTCGACGTGCAGGTCCTTCGCGGTGCCCTCCTCCTGGGCGCGGGCCAGCTGCCGGGCCCGCTTGGCGCCGAGCGGCTCGTGCTGGATCTTGTGGTGCAGCTTGAGGATCGCGTCCATCAGCATCTCCGGCCGCGGCGGGCAGCCGGGCAGGTACATGTCCACCGGGACGATGTGGTCGACGCCCTGGACGATCGCGTAGTTGTTGAACATGCCGCCGGAGCTGGCGCAGACGCCCATGGCGAGCACCCACCGCGGCTCGGGCATCTGGTCGTAGATCTGGCGCAGTACCGGGGCCATCTTCTGGCTCACCCGGCCGGCCACGATCATCAGGTCGGCCTGCCGCGGCGAGGCCCGGAAGACCTCCATGCCGAACCGGGCCATGTCGTACCGCCCGGCGCCCGACGCCATCATCTCGATGGCGCAGCAGGCCAGCCCGAAGGTGGCCGGCCACAGCGAGGACTTGCGCGTCCAGTTGACCAGCTTCTCGACCGTCGTCAGCAGGACGCCGCTCGGCAGCTTCTCCTCGAGTCCCATCTCAGTCCCATTCCAATCCGCCGCGCCGCCACACGTACGCGTAGGCGATGAACACGGTGGCGATGAAGACGACCATCTCGACCAGCCCGAAGACGCCGAGCCGGTCGTTGGTGACCGCCCACGGGTAGAGGAAGACGATCTCGATGTCGAAGACGATGAAGAGCATCGCCGTCAGGTAGTACTTGATCGGGAAACGGCCGCCCGACAGCGGCTGGTGGACCGGCTCGATCCCGCACTCGTAGGCGTCGAGCTTCGCCCGGTTGTAACGGCGCGGACCGACATAGGGCGCAGCGGTCACCGAGAACAGCGCGAACCCGGCGGCGAGCGCGAAGAGCCCGATCAGCGGGACGTAGTTCGACAGCATCAGCGGCACCCTACGGTGAGGGCGATCACGTTCCGGACAGGCGTCATGCCTCACGCTCCGTGTCGGCTTGTGTTCGAGGTGTGATGTCGACCACGATCACACCGCCGGTGTCAGTCGGGTGAGCGCGGCGATGGCCCGGTCGACCCGGTCCCCGTCGGCCCCGTCGGTCAGGTTCCCCATCAACCGCACCGCGGCGCCGACCATCGCCGGCCGCTTCAGGCCGTGCGACGTCGCGAACCGGACGAGGTCCGGACGGCTCAGGAGCGCGAGGAACCCCATGCCCAGCCGGTGGTGCCGGCCGTAGGTGGTCCGGAGCCGGTCCGGGTACCGACGCAGCACCGCCTCGCGCTGCAGGCCCTCGGGACGGGCGAGAGCGTTCACCGAGGTCTCGGCGGCCATGCGCCCGGTCTCCATCGCGTAGCTGATGCCCTCGCCGTTGAACGGGTTGACCGTGCCGGCCGAGTCGCCGGCGAGCAGCAGCCCGCGGCTGTACGCGGGGCCGCGGTTCAGCGCCATCGGCAGGCCGGCGCCCCGCAGCGGGGTGACGGCGTGCTCCTCGTCCAGCCCGTCCTCGGCGGGGAACGTGTCCAGCCACCGGCGCAGGATCTCGCGGTGGTCGCTCCCGTCCCCGCGGCGCGTGTCGAGCAGGCCGAAGCCGACGTTCGCCGTCCCGTCGCCCATGCCGAAGATCCAGCCGTAGCCGGGCATGGACGACCTCGTCGGCCCGTCGGCGGAGAGGTCGAAGGAGATGTCGAGGTAGTCGTCGGACGCGCGTGGGGTGCGGACGTATCGCCGGACGGCGATCCCCAGCGGCCGGTCCTCGCGGCGCACCAGGCCCAGGGACTTGGCGAGGCGGCCCGAGAGCCCCTCGGCCGAGACGACGAGCGTCGCCCGCCACGTGCCCGGCTCCTTGTCCGGCCCCGTGAGGGTGTGCACCCCGACGACCCGGCCGGCCTCGTCGAGCAGGGGATCGGTGACGGTGACACCGGTGTGCAGCCGCGCCCCCGCGGCCTGCGCGTGGTCGGCCAGCTGGGCGTCGAACTCGCTGCGCCGGCGGACCACGCTGTAGTGCGGCCAGGAGTCGAGCTCGGGCCAGTCCACCTCGATGACCTGGCCGCCGCCATGGACGCGTAGACCCTTGTGCCGGACCCAGCCGGCGGCGGGCGAGGTGTCGATGCCCATGTCGTCGAGCACCTTCACCCCTCGCGGCGTCAGTCCGTCGCCGCAGACCTTCTCGCGGGGGAAGGCCGACTTCTCCAGGACGACGACGTCCACCCCGGCGCGGGCCAGCCAGTAGGCGGCGCTGGAGCCGGCGGGGCCGGCGCCGACGACGATCACGTCGGCGGAGGTCACGTCGGCCGAGGTGTCGGGCACGCTCCCCTGCCTCCTCCCGGACCGTTTGCCTGACTTTGTGAATCAGTTCACAAAGTCGCTCGGTCCGAGTCTAGGCCCGGCTGTGAGGAAGGGAACAGCGACCCCCGGTCAGACGGTGTCCCGCCGCACGGGTAGGGCTCCCGCCCTCCCGCATGTCGGTACCGGGTCAGAAGGGTGGTGGGTCGGGATCTCGCTCGGCGGTCACCCGCAGCACGGGTCCGTCGTGGTCGGCGGCGATGCCCGGTGGCCGGCTGGTGCGGGTGACGCCGCTGGGTGTGGTGATGGCGAGGACGCCTTCGGCGGTCATGACGTAGTGCCAGCCGGGGGCGTGGGTCTTCAGCCGGTGATGCCGGCGGCACAGGCAGCACAGGTTGGTGCAGTCGGTCTCGCCGCCGTCGGCGTGCGCGAGCACATGGTCCAGGTCGGCCCAGCCGGCCCGGTTGGCGCAGCCGTAGTGCCGGCAGGTGCGGTCGCGGGTGGTGGTGAACCGCCGCTGGGCGGGGCTGGGTTCGTACCGGTCCACCGCCGGCGGCGGGCACAGTCCCCCGCCGTGCCGCACCGCGGACTCCAGCTCCCGGCGGGTCACCGCGGCGATCAGCCGCCCGTTCTCATCGACCACCGACAGCATCAGGGTGCCGTCGGTGGGCGCCCGCAGCCCGCCCGGGCACAGCGCGTCCAACCGCTCCAGCAGCTGCCGGGCCTGCGCCGCGGTCACCGGCTCCCCGTCGACCAGCACCGGCTCCCGCCCCAGACCGGGCGCCCCGGCGGCCGCGGACTCCAACGCGTCCAGGTGGGCGAGGACCTCCACGTGCGCCGACACCGCCGGCCGGTCCTGCCCGGCGCCGGTGACCCGGGCGTGCAGCGCCACGGCCCGCAGCAGGCCGATCGGACGCTGGTCCCCGGCGGCCTTCGCCGCCCGCGCGTCGGCGTCGACCCGCGCCCGGATCTCCTTCGCCTCCGGCAGCGGCATCGTGGCCCGCAGCTCCCCCATACCGTTCCCGATCCCGCCCGCGGTGACGTCGGCGGCGCGCAGAGCCTTCTTCTTCCGCAGCTCCACGGCCGCGGGGTCGGCCTTGATCAGCTCCGCCCGCACCAGCGCCTGCAACCGGGTGATCGACAACCCGGCCGCCCGCGGCAACACCACCCGCTCGACGGCGGCCAGCACATCCTCGGGGGTCTCCCGGGCCGGCCAGCCCAGCTCGACGGCGATCGCCCGCGCCCGCGGCCAGTCCAGCTCCCCGTCGGCCAACGCCGCCCACGTCCCCGGCAGCCGCCTGCGCAACGTCGTCGACTGCTCCCACAGGTTGGTCGCCGCCGTCCGCGAACAGTTCAGCACCATCGCCAGCTCGTCGGCGTAGAACTCCGACACGTCCTCGTCCAGCAGATCGTCGGCCCACGCATCCGACGCGGCGCCGGTCTGCCCCCGCCGCCGGTCCACCGTCGCCGGCCGATCCGCGGCCAACCCCACCACCAGCTCCACCTCGAAGGCGGCCAGCACCGACTTCGCCTGCTGCACCCGCTGCAGCTGCGCGGCCTTCTGCTCCGGCGACATCGACGCCACCCGCAGCAGGTCCCCGATCCGCGACGGCCGCGACGACACCACACCCTCCGGCACGACATCCGCCCACGGGTCCGGGTGCAGCCGGTCCACGGTCACACCGACCGCGAACGACTCCGGAGGGAACATGCCCGAACGCTAGAACACACGTACGACAGATTTGCCCTGCTCGACGGCAGGACCGGAAGATCAGATCCGGCGGGCGCGGTGCAGCGCGACGATGCCGCCGGTGAGGTTCTGCCAGGCCACGTCCGTCCAGCCTGCGTCCTGCACGCGACCGGCCAGCGCCGCCTGGTCGGGCCACGCGCGGATCGACTCGGCGAGGTAGACGTAGGCCTCGGGGTTGCTGCTGACCGCCCGGGCGATCCGGGGCAGCGCCTTCATGAGGTACTCCGTGTAGACGGTGCGGAACGGCGCGAACGTCGGGCTGGAGAATTCGCAGATCACCAGCGCCCCGCCCGGCCGCGTGACCCGGCGGAACTCCCGCAGTGCGGCGTCCGGATCCGCGACGTTGCGCAGCCCGAACGAGATGACGACGCCGTCGACGCTCTCGTCGGCCAGGGGCAGCGCCATCGCGTCACCGGCCACCTTGGGCACGTGCCGGGAGGCGCCGGCCCGGAGCATCCCCTGCGAGAAGTCGCACGCGATCGCGGTCACGCCGCCGGCCGCCAATTCGACCGTCGACACCGCCGTGCCGGCCGCCACGTCGAGGACGGTCTGCCCCGGGCGGGCCCCCAGCGCCTCGCGGGTGGCCCGCCGCCAGGATGCGTCGAGTCCGCCGGAGAGCACCGTGTTGGTGACGTCGTAGCGCCGGGCGACCCGGTCGAACATGGCGGCGACGTCGGCCGGTTGCTTGTCCAGGCCGGCCCGCAAACCGGTGGTGTGCGCGTCGTCTCCCCGGTCTCCCACGGCGGCGACGGTACCGGGCCTCTTACGCTGGCACCGTGACCGCGGCAGCCCTGACCTCCCCGGCCGCCGCCGCGCGCACGGTGACGACCGTGCGGACCGACGACGCCGTCGCCCTCCTCGACCGCCTGCCGGCCGAGGGCGCCCTGTCGTGGGTGCGCCGCGGCGACGGGCTGGTCGGCCGCGGCGAGGCGGCCCGGCTGGAGGTCACCGGCCCGGAGGCACTCACCGAGGCCGCGCAGTGGTGGGAGTCCTACACCGCCGAACTCGGCGTGGACGACGACCTGGGCATCCCGGGGTCGGGGCCGGTGCTGTTCGCCAGCATCGCGTTCGACCCCGTGGCCGGGACGTCGGTCTTCGTCGTCCCGGAGGTCACGGTCGGACGGCGCGACGGCGTCGGCTGGATCACGACCATCGGCGACGTCGATCCGCGGGACGTCCCCGCGACCGAGCGCCCGGACGACGAGACCCCGCTGCGCCTGCGCTACGCCGACGGCGCGCTCGACCCGGCCACCTGGTGCGCCGCCGTCGCCACCGCGGTCGAGCGGATCAAGGACGGCGACCTGGCCAAGGTCGTGCTGGCCCGAGACCTGCTGGTGTCCGCCGACGTGCCGCTCGACCCGCGCCGCCTGCTGCGCCGGCTGGCCGCCCGATTCCCCGATTGCTGGACCTTCGCCGTCGACCGGCTGCTGGGCGCGACCCCCGAACTCCTTCTCCGGCGCACCGGCCGCGAGCTGTCCGCACGGGTGCTCGCGGGCACCGCCCCCCGAGGCGCGGGCGCCGACGACCAGCGCCTCGCCGATGCGCTGCTGGGCTCGACCAAGGACCGCGCCGAGCACGCCCTCGCGGTCGACTCGCTCGTCGACGCCCTGGCGCCGTACTGCACGGCGCTCCACGCCCCCGCCGAGCCCGAGCTCCTGACCCTGGCCAACGTGCGGCACCTGGCCACCGACGTCACCGGGACCCAGCGCAGCCGGGGCCGCCGCGGCGCGGCCGGGCTGCTCGAACTGATCGGCGCCGTGCACCCCACCGCAGCGGTGTGCGGGACGCCGACCCGCGACGCGGCAGCGCTCATCGGCGAGCTCGAGGGCATGGACCGGGGGCGCTACGCCGGACCGGTCGGCTGGCTGGACGCCCGGGGCGACGGGGAGTTCGGGCTGGCGTTGCGCTGCGCCGAGCTGGTCGGGGACGACAGCGCCCGGCTCTTCGCCGGCTGCGGCATCGTGGCCGGCTCCGACCCGAGCGCCGAGCTCGCCGAGACGCAGTCGAAGTTCGCGGCCTTCCAGGCGGCCCTCGAGGGGTGACGCCCGGTACGGGCCGGCGTCAGGCGCAGAGCACCTGCGCGGTGTGGGCGGATTCCGCCGTCCAGCCGTACGGCGTCTGCGTCCACACGGTGAAGGTCATGACGTAGCCGTTGACGTAGGTGGTCGAGGTGTTGCCGGTCCAGGTCGTGCCGGCCACGGTGGTCACGTCCTGCCACGCATTGCCGAGCCACAGTCGTACGCGGTAGCCCGAGACGCGGGGGGCGGTGCTGGCGTTCCAGGTCACGGTCACCGTCGCGGTGCTGCCGCTGCAGGTCGCGCGGCCGGTGGGAACACCGGGCACCGCGAGCGTCGCGGTGGACACCGTCGTCTGCGGCAGGGCGACCGAGTCGGTGAAGGAGGCCCACGACGGGAGCGCCGCTCCCAGGACCAGGCCGGCGGTGAGCAGCAGCAGGACTGCGATTCGCCGCAGGAGCGAAGGGCGCTGGACGGCGGTCATGGTGTGCCTCCTCTCGACACGAGATGCGGACCCCGGCGGGCCTCCGGGGAGGCCCGCCGGGAAGGTCGCCCGGGAAGGGTCAGCCGAAGATCGAACCGCCGGTGATCTCGCCCTCTTCGGGGATCACGATGCAGCCGTGCTTCAGGTAGACCGCGAGGGGCACGTTGGCCCGCTCCATGTTCTGGCAGGCCTTCAGGGGCACGTTGCCCTGCGCGGCAGAGGGCGCGGCAGAGGCGGGGGCGGCGCCGACGGTCGCGAAGGCGGCGATCGCGGCGGTCACGCCCACGAGGCGAAGCGAGCCCGCGATGCCGCGGGCAGTCGTCGTGGTGCTCATGTCGGTGTCTCCTCGGTCCGTTTCGCCGCGGGTGTCTCCCGCGACAACTAGGACTCTGGACGGCCGACCGCAGGGCACCCGCCAGGAAACCGCAAGAAACCCGCAAGGTCGGACGAGGACGCCGGCACCGGCCGGCGTCAGGAGCAGAGCACCTGCGCGCTGTGGGTGGATTCCGCCGTCCAGCCGTAGGGGGTCAGCGTCCAGACGGTGAACGTCATCACGTACCCGTTGACGTAGGTGGTCGAGGTGTTCCCCGTCCAGGTCGTGCCGGTCACGGTGGTCACGTCCTGCCACGCGTTGCCGAGCCACAGCCGCACGCGATACCCCGAGACGCGGGGGGCGGTGCTGGCGTTCCAGGACACCGTCACCGTCGCGGTACTGCCGCTGCAGGTCGCGCGGCCGGTGGGGACACCGGGGACGTCGAGCGTCGCGGTGGACACCGTCGTCTGCGGCAGGGCGACCGAGTCGGTGAAGGAGGCCCACGACGGGAGCGCCGCGCCGAGGAGCAGACCGGCGGTGAGCAGCAGCAGGACTGCGGCTCGCCGCGCGAGCGAGGGTCGCTGGACGGCGGTCACGGTGTGCCTCCTTCCCGGAGCGGTGCCGACCCGGTGGGCCTCGGGAGAGGCCCACCGGGCATGGGTCAGCCGAAGATCGAGCCGCCGATGATCTCGCCCTCGACGGGGATGACGATGCAGCCGAGCTTCAGGCGGACATCGGTGGGCACGTTGGCCTGCTCCATCTGCACGCAGGCCTTCACCGGCAGCGTGATCTTCGGCAGGGTCACCTTGCTGGCCAGGTTCGACAGCGCTGCGCCCTGCTGGTCGGTGAGCGTGAACTGCGCGACGTTGACGGTGGTGGCGGCCTGCGCAGGCGCGGCGCTCACGGTCGCGAAGCCCGCGATACCCGCGACGACGGCGGCGGTGACGCCGGCGAGGCGGACGGAGCCCACGATGCCGCGGGCGATCATCGTGGTGCTCATGTCGGGGTGTCTCCTCGGTCGGTCCCGTCGCCGGGTTTCCGGTGACAGGACAGACTCTGACGGCCGAACCGCAGGTCACCCCCGCGGAAACCGCAAGACAGCCGCAAGGTCAGAAAGGACCGCCCAGCGCCGCCTGCGCCGCGCTGCGGAGCACACCGGCCAGCTGCGCCTCGGCGCGCTGATCGGTGCCCACGACAACCACCCGCGGTCCCCCCGGCGCGAGGGCCGGCCGGAGCTCGGCGGCCGTGGTGATCCGCGTCGCCGCCCAGCCGAGGCCCTGTGCCACGGCGACCAGGTCCCGCCCGTGCGGGGTGCCGAAGACGCGCCGATAGTCCTGCGCGTAGCGGTCCTCCCCCGGTTCCAGCTGCGCGAAGATCCCGCCCCCGTCGTTGTCGGGCACGACGACGGTCAGATCCGGCAGCCGTTCCCCTTCGCCGACCAGCAGACCGGTGAGGTCGTGCAGGAAGGTGAGGTCACCCATCAGGGTGAACGCCGGACCCCCGTGGGCGAGCGCGGCGCCGATCGCCGTCGAGATCGTGCCGTCGATCCCCGCCACGCCGCGGTTGGCCAGCACGCGGACGTCGGCCCGGGGCACCGCGAGCCGGTCGACGTCCCGGACGGGCGTGGAGGAGCCCAGCACCAGCAGCGCGCCCGCCGGCAGTGCCGCCACCGTGTCGCGGGCCAGTCGCGCGGCGGTCAGCTCGGGTGCGGCGTCCAGCACCGCGTCGATCGCCCGCCCGACCTGCGTGGCGGCGTCCTGCCAGGCGGCGGACCAGCCGCCGGAGGGAGAACCGCCGTCCAGGGTCGCGGTGAGGAGGGCGCTGCTGCGCCCGGGATCGGCCCAGCGGGGGGACGACGGCACCGTCTCCACCCGCACCGCCGGGTCGGCGAGCAACGCGGCGACCGGCCGCGACAGCGTCGGGCGCCCCAGGACGACCACCCGGTCGGGCCGGTGCGCGGCCAGCCAGTCACGGGCGCCCAGCAGGAGCGCGCCGGCCCGCAGCCCGCCCGGTGCGCCCCAGAGCCCGCTGCTGGGCTCCGCGATCAGCGGTGCCGCGGCGACACCGGTACGGACCACTCCGTCACCCGCGACCACGAGTGTCCTCGGCGCGGCGGATGCCGAGCCCTGGACCGGCGGGGGCGTCCGGGCCGCCGTCCACGGGCCGCCGTCCGGCCGGCCGGCCCAGGCGCCGGTGAGCGCGACGCCGTCGTCCTCGGGGAGGAGGGGCTCGCGCAGGGCGAGGTTCAGGTGCACCGGACCCGGATCGCCGGAGACCGCGCCGCCGGCCACCACCAGCGCCTTCGCGACCAGCGACCGCCAGTAGCGGTTCTGCGCCGCCTCTCGCCCCGCCTCGGGCACTCCCACGTCGGCCGCCCAGCGCACCGCGCCGCCGTAGATCCCGGGCTGCGCGATCGTCTGGTTCGCCCCGGTGCCGCGCAGCTCGGGCGGCCGGTCGGCGGTGAGCGCGAGCAGCGGCACGCCGGCGGCGTCGGCCTCGAGCACCGCGGCGTGCAGGTGCGCCGCCGCCGTCCCGGAGGTGGTGAGCACCGGTACGGGACGCCCCGAGCCCTTCGCCAGGCCGAGCGCGAGGAACGCCGCCGTCCGCTCGTCGATCCGCACGTGCAGCCGGAGCCGACCGGCCCGCTCCGCTGCGGCCAGTGCGAGCGCGACCGGTGCCGAGCGCGACCCGGGCGCGAGGACGGCGTCGGTGACTCCGCCCCGCACCAGCTCGTCGACCAGCACCCGGGCGAACGCGGTGGCGGGGTTCACGCGGTCACCGCGGCCAGCCGGGCCGCCCACCGGGCCGTGGTCGCGGGGCCGGCGGTGACGTCGTCGCGGTCGGGCGCCACGCGCCGCACCGGTAGGACGCCGTCGACCGGCAGCAACGGTTGGGTGCAGACGTCGTCGGTGAACAGGGCGACGGTCGCGAGGCCGCAGGCGAAGGGCAGCTCGGGCAGTGCCGCCGCGAGCGCCACCCCGGCGGCGATGCCGACCGACGACTCCAGCGCCGACGACACGACGCAGGGCAGGCCGTGTGCCTCGGCGACCCGCAGGGCCGCCCGCACCCCGCCCAGCGGCTGCACCTTGAGGACGACGACGTCGCAGGCCTCGCGCAGGTCGACCCGCAGCGGATCGTCGGCCCGGCGCACGACCTCGTCGGCGGCGATGCGGACGTCGATCCGCCGGCGCAGCGCGACCAGCTCCTCGAGCGTGGCGCACGGCTGCTCCACGTACTCCAGGCCCACGCGGTCGAGCTCCGCGATCCGGGCGGCGGCGGTGTCGACGTCCCACGCGGCGTTGGCGTCGACGCGAAGGGCGCCATCGGGCCCGAGGGCGTCCCGCACCGCCTCGACCCGGGCGAGGTCGTCAGCGGCGGACTGTCCGGGCTCGGCCACCTTCACCTTCGCCGTCCGGCACCCCGAGTCGCTCACGATGGCGTGCGCCCGCTCGGCGTCCACCGCGGGCACGGTGACGTTGACCGGCACGGAGCTGCGCACCGGGTCGGGCCAGCCGTCGACGGCCCCCTCGACCGCGGCCGCCCACCACCGCCGGCTCTCGGCGACGTCGTAGTCCCAGAACGGGGAGAACTCGCCCCAGCCGGCCGGGCCGCGCACCAGCACGCCGTCGCGGACGTCGATGCCCCGGAACCGCGAACGCATCGGCACCGACCAGACACGGACGTCGGAGATGCCGGCGGGCACGGTGATCACGGGGGCGAGCCTAATGAAAGGAGCCCACTGGCCCCTGTCCCCTCGCGAGCTCGGGGCCGGGCCCCTGCAGCGGGGCCCAACCGTAGGCTTGCCTCTCGTGGCCAGGCAGCTCCGGATCGTCCCCGCCGCCGAGCTGTCCCCCGACGACGTCCGGGCGGCCCTCAGCGGGACCTCGCCGCTCGCCGTCCTCCCGGCCGGGCCCCCCGCTGCCGTCGCCGCCGCCCGGGAGGTCCTCCGGCCCGACGTCCCCCTGGAGCCGGGCGCCGACCTCGTCGTCGTGACGTCCGGCTCGACCGGGAACGGCCGCGGCGTGCTGCTGTCGGCCGCCGCACTCACCGCCTCGGCGGAGGCGACCCACGACCGGCTCGGCGGTCCCGGCGCATGGCTGCTGACGCTGCCGGTCTCGGCGATCGCCGGGCTCCAGGTGCTCTGCCGCGGCATCGTGGCGGGCGAGCCGGCCACGGCGCTCGCCCGCGCGGAGCGCCTCGGCACCGCGGTCGCCCGCATGCCCGCCGGACGCCGGTACACCGCCATGGTGCCCACGCAGCTGCGCCGGTTCCTCGACGCCGAGCCCGACGGGCTGCGCGCCTTCGACGCCGTGATCGTCGGCGGTGCGGCCACCGACCGTGCGCTGCTGTCCCGGGCACGGGCCGCCGGGGTCGCGGTCGTGACCACGTACGGCATGACCGAGACCGCCGGAGGGTGCGTGTACGACGGCCGACCGCTGCCCGGCGTGCAGGTGCGGGTCACCGACGGCGGCGTGGAGCTGTCCGGCCCGATGCTGGCGCTGGGCTACCGCCACGACCCCGCCGCGACGGCCGAGGCCTTCGCCGACGGGTGGTTCCGCACCCGGGACGCCGGCAGCCTGCGCGACGGCATCCTCACGGTCACCGGCCGGCTCGACGACGTCGTCATCACCGGCGGCGTCAACGTCGCCCCGGCGGCGGTCGAGGCCGCCCTGCGCGACCACCCCGACGTGGCCGACGCCGTCGTCCTCGGGTGGCCGGACGACGAGTGGGGCCAGCGGGTCGTGGCCGCCGTCGTGCCGCAGGGCGACCGCCGTCCGCAGCTCGCCGAGCTGCGCGCCTGGGTGGGCGAGCGGCTCGGCGCGCCGGCGGCCCCTCGCCAGCTGCACCTGCTCGCCGAGATCCCGCTCCTGCACACCGGCAAACCCGACCGCCGCACGGTCGCGACCCTCATCGACACGACCCAGCTCCCGGAGGTCTGATGGCCACCCCCGCCCAGTGGGTCGCGGGTGCCCGCCCCCGCACCCTGCCCGCCGCACTGGCGCCCGTGCTGGTCGGCACCGGCACCGCGGTGGCCCTCCACGGCTTCCGCGCGGGCCCCGCCGTGCTGGCGCTGGTCGTGGCGCTCGCGCTGCAGGTCGCGGTCAACTACGCCAACGACTACTCCGACGGCAGGCGCGGCACCGACACCGACCGCGTGGGTCCCATGCGGCTGGTCGGCTCGGGCGCCGCCACCCCCCGGCAGGTGCTCGCCGCGGCCGTCGTGTCCTTCGCCGTCGCGGGGGTGGCCGGCCTGGGGCTCGCGGCGCTGTCGAGCTGGTGGCTGGTGGTCGTCGGCGCGGTCTGCATCGCCGCCGCCTGGACCTACACCGGGGGTCCGCTCCCCTACGGCTACCGCGCGCTCGGCGAGGTCTTCGTCTTCGTCTTCTTCGGCCCCGTGGCCGTCGTCGGGACGACGTACGTGCAGACCCGCACCCTCACGGGCCTGGCGTTCGCAGCCTCGGTGCCGGTCGGCCTGCTCATCGTGGCCATCCTGGTGGTCAACAACCTGCGCGACATCGAGGGCGACGCGCTCGCCGGCAAGCGGACCCTGGCAGTTCTCCTGGGTGACCGGGGGACCCGCCTGCTGTTCACCGGCCTGATCGTCGCGGCCTTTGCCGTCGTCGTCCTGATCGGGGTCGCCCGCCCCTGGGCACTCGTCTCGCTGCTCGCGGTCCCCCTTGCGGCGGCGCCCACGCGTACGGTGCTCTCCCGTGGACGCGGGCCGGCGCTGATCGGCGCGCTCGCAGGCACCGGGGTGCTCACGCTGGCGACCGGCGTACTGCTCGGCGCCGGACTCGCCCTCAGCGGATGACATCGGGGGAGCGCAGCGCATGGCCACAGCCGAGGACTTCCTGACCGCCGTCGACGAGGTCATCTCCGACGGGATCCGCCGGGGACTCCTGCACAACGACGTCGAGGACGAGGTCCTGGACGGCCGCCACATCACGGTCGCCGGCCGGCGGCTGGTCAACTTCGGGTCCTGCTCGTACCTCGGCCTCGAGACCGACCCGCGGCTGAAGGCCGCCGTCCGGGACGCCGTCGACCGCCACGGCACCCAGTTCTCCTCCTCCCGGGCGTACGCCTCCGCGCCGCTCTACCGCGTCGCCGAGGCCGAGCTCGCGGAACTGTTCGGGCGGCCGGTGATCGTGACGCCGTCGACGTCGATCGGGCACATCGCCACGATGCCGACGCTCATCGGCAGCCGCGACGTGCTGGTGCTCGACCACCAGGCGCACCACTCCATGCAGACGGCGGCGAAATTGGCGCAGGCGGGCGGCGCGCGGGTCGAGCTGATCCCGCACAACGACCTGCGCTCCCTGGAGCGCCGGATCGTCGAGTGCCGCGGCACCCACCGGCGCGTCTGGTACGCCGTCGACGGCATCTACTCGATGTTCGCCGACTTCTTCCCGGCCGCCGAGCTGGACGCGCTCGTCGCGCGGCACGACAACCTCTGGCTCTACGTCGACGACGCCCACGCGTTCTCCTGGACCGGCACCTGGGGCCGCGGCTACGCACTCGAGCACCTCGCGCCCGCGACCCTCGCCCGGACCGTGGTGGGGGGCTCGCTGAACAAGTCCTTCGCCGCAGCCGGTGGCGCGATCACCTTCCCCGACGAGGAGTCGCGGCGGCTGGTGGCCACCGTCGGCGGACCGCTGATCTTCTCCGGGCCGGTGCAGCCGCCCATGCTGGGTGCGATCGTCGCCTCCGCGCGACTCCACCGGACGCCGGAGATCGCCGCCCGGCAGGAGCTGCTGCGCTCGCGCATCCGGCTGTTCAACCGGCTCACGACCCAGGCCCGGCTGCCCCTCGTCTCGGAGTCCGAGGCACCGATCCGCTATGTGGGCGCGGGGGTCGCCTCGGTCGCCTATCGCCTGACCGAGCGGCTGCGCGACGCCGGGTTCTTCGTGAACACCGCCACGTTTCCCGCCGTGCCGGCGAAGCGGTGCGGTGCCCGGTTCACGCTGACGGCCCACCACACCGAGGACGACGTCGCCGGTGTCGTCGCCGCCCTCGGCGAGCACCTCCCCGCCGCGATCGCCGACGAGGGCGCCGGCGTCGCAGACCTGCGGCGCGCGTTCGCCCGGCAGCTCCGCGGGCGCCCCGAGGTGCTCCCGGGGCCGCCGCCGGTGGTGCCGTCGCCGCGCCCCGCGCCGTCGCAACTGCGCCTCCAGCACGTCCGCTCCATCGACGAGCTCGATCCGGCCGAGTGGGACGCGCTGGTCGGGCACCGCGGTGCCTTCGACGCCGCGGCCCTGCGGACGCTGGAGCGGGTCTTCGCCGACCCGGCCGCCGCACCCGAGGACCGGTGGGCCTTCTCCTACCTCGTCGTCCGGGACCCCGATGGCACGCCCGTCGCGGCCACGTTCCTGACCACGGCGCGCTGGAAGGACGACATGCTCTCGCCTGCCGACGTGTCACGGGAGGTCGAGCGGCGGCGCGCGGAGAACGGGGACCCGTGGTTCCTCACGTCACCGATGGTCGGGATGGGCTCGTTGCTGACCGAGGGCGACCACCTGTACCTCGACCGCTCGCGGGACTGGCGGACCGCCCTTCGGCTGATCCTGCGGACCGCCCGGCGCGAGGAGGACGCCGCCGGCGCCGCGGCGGTCGTGCTCCGCGATCTGCCCGACGGGGACGACGAGCTGCACGCGTTCCTGCTCGGCGAGGGGCTGCTGCGGATCCCGGTCCCCGACAGCTGGGTGCGCGAGCACGGCTGGGCGACCGACGAGGAGTTCCTGGCCGGGCTGACCCGCAAGCACCGCTACCACCAGCGCTCCCGGGTCCTGGCCCGCGAGGCGGAGTTCGACGTGGAGGTGCTCGCCGGGGGCAGCGCCGCGGCCACCGCGCTGCCCGCCCTGCATCGGGACGTCCTGTACGCGCGCTATCGGGCCGTGCACGCCCGCGCCTTCGAGCTGAACGTCTTCCCGCTGCCGCGACGGCTGATCGACGCCGTGCTCGAGTCGCCGGCGTTCGAGGTGGTGGTCCTGCGCCTCGCCGACCGGCCGCGCACACCCACGGGGGAGGACGTCGTCGGGTTCGCCGTCCAGCACGTCACCGACGAGCAGGTGGTGCCACTGTTCGTGGGGTTGGAATATGCGTACGTGCCGACACACTCGAGCTATCAGGTGCTGCTGCTCCAGGCGCTCCGCTCGGCCCAGCGCCGGGGCTCGCGCCGGGTGCGCTTCGGCATGGGCGCGGACCTGCACAAGGCCAGGTTCGGGGCTGCCCGGGAGAAGCGCTGGGCGTACGTGGCGGCCAACGAGACCTACAACGCGGACGTGCTCGCCCACATCGCGGAGACCGTCCCCGCCCGCTGAGCGGTTCAGTCGGTGGCGGGCCCGCTCAGGCGCGCGCGCAGCTCCTCCTTCGCGGCACGGCGGGACACGCTGCGCGCCGCGAGCGCCTCGGTGAACCTGTCCCGCACCGGCTGCAGCAGGAAGTAGGCGACCGGCATGGACAGCAGGGCGCCGAACAGCAGCGCCGGGTAGCCGCCGAGCCCGACCGCCCAGAGCAGCCCGATGAGCGCGGCCGCGATGACCAGGCGGCCGAGTGTGTAGGCGAGCATCCAGGGCAGGACCTTGGGCGGCGCGGCCGGTCCGCCGGTCGGTGCGATCGGATTGCTGCTCTCAGCCATGACGGCCTTCCCATTTCGTGGAGAGGACAACGGTCGTGCGGGTGCGGGCGACGCCTCTGATCCGGTTCAACGCGCCGATGGTCGCTTCGAGTGCCGGGATGTCGGTCACGCGCACCTTGAGCACGTAGCCCTCGCTCCCGGCGACGCGCCAGCAGGACTGGACCTCCGGCAGGGCTCGCAGCCCGTCCTCGACCCCGGTGTCGTCGACCGCGTCGCTCTCGATGACGCTCACCAGCGCGGTGACGTCCAGGCCGAGGGCCGCCGGGTCGACGACGGCGCGGTAGCCGGTGATCACGCCGGCCGCCTCCAGTTTGCCCACCCGCTCGTGCACCGCCGGCGAGGAGAGCCCCACCTGCCGGGCCAGCTCGGCATAGCTGGCACGCCCGTTCGCGAGCAGCAGGTCGATCAGCTGCCGGTCCACCGCGTCGATGGCTCGTCTCCCTCCCGGTCGGCCGTCCTGTTCCGCTTGTTCGGCACCGAGTATCGCCGCGGACGTACGCTGGCGTCCGACGAGGGGGTGGAGCCGTGCCGATCCTGGTGGTGCTCGTGGTGGCGGTCGTGGTCGCGGTGCTCGTCATGCGCGCGGGAGCGGCCCATGGACGGACCGGCGGAGGGGCGCGTCCGACGCGCCCGCGGGCGCAGCGCCCCACCCGGCCGCTCGCCCCGGACGACGACCCCGAGTTCCTCCGCGAGCTGGAGCGCCGCGCCCGACGCGACGGCGGCTCCGCCGCCTGAGCTCAGGCAACAGCCACCTCAGGCAGCAGGCACCCCAGGCGGCAGGGACCTCAGGCAGCAGAGCGCAGCCGGAACAACCGGCGCCAGCCACGCTGAGCGCCGGGCACCTCCCCGACCGACGGCGCCCCGGCGCCCGCCGACTCGGAGCCCGGCCAGCCGAGCCCACCACCCCCGGGTGCCGGCGGCGCGGGCCAGCCCACCGGTCCGGTGCGCTCCGCCGGCGCCTGCTCCTGCTGCCCGTCGGTCCCGCTGATGGCACGGCGGGCCAGGGCATCGGCGACGAGCGGGTGGACCGCGGAGCCGTCCGGCGCTGCGTGCTTACCCACGGTGACCACCGGCGTGGAGCTTCGTTCGACCGTTCACGCAGGCATGGAAGCACGGACCCGCGACATCCGGCACATCGGCGGGGAAAAGTGCCCCATCTCCCCATCACGATGAGTGACGGGGCGACTCAGGTCAGCTGACGCCGGCGTAGCTGTGCAGCCCCGTCGACACCATGTTCACGAAGAGCAGGTTGAAGATCATCACGACCAGGCCGACGACGTTCACCCACGCCGCGGGCCGGCCCCGCCACCCGGCGGTGGTCCGGGCGTGCAGGTACGCGGCGTAGACGACCCAGGCGATGAACGCCCAGGTCTCCTTGGGGTCCCAGCCCCAGAACCGGCCCCAGGCGGCCTCGGCCCAGATGGCCCCCGCGATCACCGCGAACGTCCAGATGGGGAAGCCGAAGACCGCGGTGCGGTGGGCGACCCGGTCCAGCGCGGCGGCGGTCGGCAGCTTGGCGACGACGCCGGACTCGGCCGGGGCGCCGTCGGCCACACGGGCCTCGTACCGCGAGCGGACCAGGTACATGACGCTGGCGATCCCGCTGACGAAGAAGATCCCGAACCCGATGATCGCGGTGGTCACGTGGATGGCCAGCCAGTACGACCGCAGCGCGGCCACCAGCGGACCGGCGTCGGCGTAGAGGAACAGCCCGATGAGCACGAGCGCGAGGACGACGGGCGCGAGGACGAACAGCCCGAGGTGCCGCAGCGCCGGCACGCGGACGGCGAAGCCGACGTAGGCGACGACGGCCACGAGCACGGTCGCCGTCGCGAACTCGTACATGTTGCCCCAGGGCAGCCGGTCGGTCGCCAGGCCGCGGCACACCAGCACCCCGGCCTGCGTGAGCGCCCCCAGGATCGTCAGGCCCACCGCGACGATGCCCCAGCGCCGGCCCCGGCCGTCCTCGACCGGCGGCTCCGGCGCGCGGGCGGCGGGCGCGCCGGCTCCGACCAGCTCTGGGGTCCGCGCGGGACGCCGTCCGAACGCGAGCTGCGCGCAGAAGGCGACCACGGCGAGGGAGTACAGCGCCACCGTGACGGAGAACAGGCTGTCCGACAGTGACGACAGCGAATCGGGAGTCACGGGATCTGTCCTCCGGTGGGGCGAGCGGTGGCCCGGTCGGTGAGTGCGTCGTCCAGGTCGTCGGTCAACGCGGCGAAGCGGGGTGCGCTCTCGCCGCTGCCCCGCGTGAGCGAGGCCAGTGTCAGGACGGTACCGCCGCCACCCTGGTCGGGAGCGACCCGGGCGAAGACCCGCTCGCGGCGGAGCAGCAGCATGCCGAGCAGGCCGAGGAGCAGGCTGATCGCCGCCCCGAGCACCCAGAGCTGCCCCGGGTCGTGGGACAACTGCAGCGACGCGAACTCCTTGTAGCCGGTGAAGGCGACCGTCGTCCCGTCGGGCAGCGTCGTCGACTCCCCCACCTTGAGGTTCGCCGCGGCCACCTTGGTCAGCCGGCCGCGGTCGATCTGGGTCCGGTCGAGGGAGTAGACCGACTGCGGGATCCCGGAGTCCAGCCCCAGGTAGCCCTGGTAGATGAAGATCGCCACCTCCGGGTCCAGCGGCCGGGGGTCGATCGAGGTGAGGATCTTGTTCTGCACCACTCCGGTCGGCGCGAAGAACCCCTCGAGTGCGAGCTGGTCGTTCCCGGCCGTCCCGATGTCGGGCAGCTTGAGCGCGCCCTCGCTGGCCATCGTCGACTGGTTGGTGGGGAGGAAGGGCACCGACAGGTCGTCGAAGGTCGTGCCGTCCGGGCTGGTGACGCTGAACGTGGGGCTGTAGCCGTGGCCGGTCACGTAGACGCGGTCGCCGTCGACGCGCAGCGGCTCGTTGACGCCGATCGTCGTCGGCCGCGGCTTCTGCCCGGGGGGCCCGTAGGTGATGTCGGCGGTGAACGATGCCGCCGTGAGGTTCTCCTCGTACTTCGCCCGGAACTGGTCCAGGTCGATGCACAACGGGGTCAGGTCGCGGCTCTTGACCAGCGGCCCGGACGCGTAGGTGTCGTACTGCTGGAAGGAATTGCAGAAGCCCTGTCCCTCGGTGACCAGGATGCTGCCCTCGTAGCCCCACAGCTTGCCGCCCGCCAGCCCCAGCAGCAGCGCGATCAGGGAGAGGTGGAAGAGCAGGTTGCCGGTCTCCTTGAGGAAGCCCTTCTCGGCCGACAGCTCGCCGTCCCGGCGCACGACGCGGAAGCGGCGCACACGGAGCTCCTCCTCGACGACGTCGAGCGCCTCCGGCCCGGCCAGGGGCGTGCGCAGGGCGCCCGAGTCGGGCAGCCGCAGCAGGTTGCGCGGAGCCGGCGGGGGCGCGGCCCGCAGGGCGCGGGCGTGCTCCAGCGCCCGGGGCAGCACGCAGCCGATGAGGGAGACGAACAGCAGCAGGTAGACCGCCGCGAACCACGGCGAGCGGAACACGTCGAACAGGAAGAACCGATCGAGCACCGGGGCGAGCCTGGGGTGGTCGGTGAAGTACGCGTTCACCTTGTTCTGCGACAGCGAGCGCTGCGGCAGCAGCGACCCCGGCACCGCCGCCAGGGCGAGCAGGAACAGCAGCACGATGGCCGTGCGCATGGCCGTCAGCCGACGCCACCACTGCAGCAGCCGGCCGGTGATCCGGCGTCCGGTCGGGCGGCGGGCCGGCGGCGGCGCCGCGGGCCGCGGCGGTGCTTCCACGCTCACAGTGCCGACTCCCCGAATCCGGTGGCCGCGAGCCACGACCGCAGCCATTGCATGATCTCGGTCCAGGCGCCGGTGACCAGCAGCAGCCCGACGACGACGAGGACGGCGCCACCGACGCGGGTGACCGTGCGGGCGTGCCGGCGCAGGAACGCCGTGGCGCCCATGGCCCAGCGCGCGCCGAGCGCGACCAGGACGAACGGCACCCCGAGACCCAGGCAGTACGCCGCCCCGAGGATCGCACCGCGGGTGGCGGTCGCCTCGGTGACCGCCAGCGAGTAGACCGCCGACAGCGTCGGCCCGAGGCAGGGCGTCCAGCCGAGTCCGAAGACGATGCCGAGCAGCGGCGCCCCGGCCAGCCCGGCCGCGGGGAGCGCGGAGATCCGCTTGGTCCGCTGCAGCAGCGGGAGCCAGCCCAGGAAGCCGAGCCCGACGAGGATCGTGATGACACCGAAGATCCGGTCGAGCAGGTCGGAGTACTCCAGCAGCAGCCGGCCGAGGCCGCCGAACGCGGCCCCGAAGGCCACGAACACCGCGGTGAAGCCCAGCACGAACAGCACTGCGCCCAGCACCATCCGGGTGCGGGGGGAGAGCTGGGTGCGGACGGCGGTCGCCGTCCCCCCGGAGCCCGGCGACTCGACCGTCGTCCCCGTGCCCACGAGACCGGACACGTAGGCGAGGTAGCCCGGAACCAGCGGGAGGACGCAGGGCGAGGCGAAGCTGATCAGCCCGACCAGGGCCGCGACCCCGGCGGCCACGAGCAGCGGGCCGTCGGCGACGAGCGAGCGGAACGTCTCCCCCACGTCACTCCTCTCCGAGAACCCGGTCGATGACGGCGCGCAGGTTCTGCTTCGAGACGGTGCCGGTGTACACCGCCGCCACCCGCCCCTGCTGGTCCAGCACGATGGTGGAGGGGATCGCGTTGGCGGGGTAGCCGCGGAACGCCAGCGCCACCTCCCCGCGCGGGTCGTACAGCGAGGGGAACTCGACGCCGAACCGCTTCACGAAGGACGTCGCGAACTGCTCGCTGGTCTCCTTGACGTTCAGCCCGAGGAACTTCACGCCCTCGTCCTTCACGTCCGCGTAGACCTCCTGGAACTCCGGGGTCTCCACCCGGCAGGGCCCGCACCACGACCCCCAGAAGTTGAGGACCGCGACGTCCCCGTCGAACTCGGTCGAGGAGAACTCGCCGCCGCCCAACAGCCGGCCGGAGAACCTGGGCGCCGCGGCGCGCTGGTCCGGCGCGATCACCTCGCCGGCAGGGGTACCGGCCACGAAGCGGAACTCGCCGCCGTTGTTGACGTCGACGGCTCCTGAGCCGGTGGAGCAGCCGGCGAGCAGAAGCGCGGCGAGCGTCGCGAGGACGGCACGTCTCATGCCCCGGGCACCGCGTCCGGGTCGGTGGCTCCGGCGGGCTCGGCGTAGGAGATGCCGCTCATCCGGTCGCCCTCGTAGACCACCGAGGTGACGCTGGCCAGACCGCACTGGCGTCGGCGAGGGTCGTGCACATAGCGGCGCCCCTCCAGGTGCAGCCGCAGCGTCCAGATCGGCAGCTGGTGGCTGACCAGGACGGCTTCGTGCCCCCGGGCGGTGTCCCGGGCGGCCTCGACGGCGGCCAGCATGCGCGCGGCGATCTCGACGTAGGGCTCGCCCCACGACGGGCGGAACGGGTTGCGCAGCTTCCACCAGTGCTTCGGCTCGCGCAGCGCCCCGTCACCGACGCCGACCTTGAGGCCCTCGAAGGCGTTGCCCGCCTCGATCAGCCGCTCGTCGATCGTGACCGGCAGCGACAGCGCCTCGGCGATCGGCGCGGCGGTCTGCCGGGCGCGCTCGAGCGGGCTGGACACCAGGAGCGTCACGTCCTTGTCGGTGAACCAGGCGGCCGCCTTGTCCGCCATCGCCAGACCGGCGTCGGAGAGCCGGAACCCGGGCAGCCGGCCGTAGAGGATCTTGCCCGGGTTGTGGACCTCCCCGTGCCGGAGCAGGTGGACGACCGTCCGCTCGCTCACTGCCTCACCTCCGCCGCGGCGCGGGCGGCCGCGGGCAGGGCCTCGAGCACGCGCTCCAGGGCGGTTCCGGACAGCGCCGCGTTGACGAACCACGCCTCGAACGCCGACGGCGGCAGGTACACCCCGCGCGCGAGCATCGCGTGGAAGAAGGCGGTGTACTGCGCGACGTCCTGGCTGCGGGCGTCGTCGTAGTCGCGCACCTGGCGGTCGTCGGGCACGAAGAAGATCGAGAACATGTTGCCGGCCTGCTGGACGCGGTGCGGGACACCGGCGGCGAACAGCGCCGCGCTGGCGGCGCCGCGCAGGGTCGCCGACACCTTGTCGCAGTGCGCGTAGACCTCGTCGGTGCAGTGCCGCAGCGTGGTCAGTCCCGCGGCCACCGCGACCGGGTTCCCGGACAGCGTGCCGGCCTGGTAGACCGGCCCGACGGGGGCCAGCTGGTCCATCAGGTCGGCCCTTCCACCGAACGCGGCGGCGGGCAGCCCCCCGCCCATGACCTTGCCGAAGGTGAACAGGTCGGCGTCCACGGGATCGAGGCCGTACCAGCCCGAACGCGAGACCCGGAAGCCGGTCATGACCTCGTCGAGGATCAGCAGCGCGCCGTGCGCGGCGGTGATCCGGCGGAGGGAGGCGTTGAAGCCGTCCAGCGGCGGGACGACGCCCATGTTGCCGGCGGCCGCCTCGCTGATGACGCAGGCGATGTCGGCGCCCCGCTCGGCGAACACCTTCTCCACCGCGGCGGCGTCGTTGTACGGCAGGACGACGGTGTCGGCGGCCGCGCCGGTGGTGACGCCCGGGGTGTCGGGCAGCCCGAGGGTGGCGACGCCGGAGCCGGCCGACGCCAGCAGCGCGTCGACGTGCCCGTGGTAGTTGCCGGCGAACTTGACGACCAGCGGCCGGCCGGTGGCGCCACGGGCCAGCCGCACCGCCGACAGCACCGCCTCGGTGCCGGAGTTGACCAGCCGCACCCGCTCGACGGGAGCCATCCGGTCGCGGATCTCCTCGGCGAGGTCGAGCTCGCCCTCGGTGGGGGCCCCGAAGGTGAGGCCCCGCCGGGCCGCCGCGGTGACGGCCTCGACGACGGCCGGGTGCGCGTGGCCCAGCAGCAGCGGGCCCCACGAGCTGACCAGGTCGACGTAGCGCCGTCCGTCGGCGTCGGTGATCCAGGGGCCGGAGCCCTCCACCATGAACCGCGGGGTGCCTCCGACGGCGCGGAACGCCCGCACCGGGCTGTTCACGCCGCCGGGCGTGATCGTCTGCGCGCGGTCGAAGAGGGCGGCCGATGCCGGGGCCTCGTAGGTGTAGGGAGAGCGGTCCAGCGAGGTCACGACCCCAGTGTCCCCTGCGAATCTGAGAGCGCCGACCACAGGGCGGCCGGGTCCCGTGTGGGAACGAGCACGGTGCGCCCGTCGGTCAGCTTCAGCGGCAGCCCGGTACGTCCCTTGGGCAGCGACCAGCCACCGCCGAGCACCGGCGCCCCGGCGTCCACGCCGGAGTCCACCTCGTGCAGGTGGTCGGCGTCGATGTCGGACAGCGCCACGCGCTCACGGCCCACCGTGAGCGCGGCGTCGTCCACCCGCACGGTCCAGATCCGGCGCGCGGACAGCGTGCCGGTGCCGACGATGCCGAGGACGGCGACGATCGCGACTGCCCACAGCAGCGCCGGCACGTCGCCGCCCGGCAGGACCAAGTCGAGCGCCAGCATGCCCGCGAGCGCGAGCGCGACCAGCCAGAACGGCCGCCACGAGGCGCCCTTCTCGACGTAGGGGGTCACCGCAGGAGACG
This sequence comes from Blastococcus sp. OS1-29, assembly GCF_057628075.1. Lineage (NCBI taxonomy): Bacteria > Bacillati > Actinomycetota > Actinomycetes > Geodermatophilales > Geodermatophilaceae > Blastococcus > Blastococcus sp. OS1-29. Next base: position 300,709 of record NZ_JBXXJK010000004.1, on the reverse strand, counting down.
GGCCGCCTCGACCGCCCAGTAGGTCAGCACGGTGCCCGCACCCGCCCGGCGGATCGCGGTCAGGGTCTCGAGGATCGCCCGCTCGCGGTCCACCCAGCCGTTCGCCGCGGCTGCCTCGACCATCGCGTACTCGCCGCTGACCTGGTACGCGCTGACCGGCACGTGCACCGCGTCGGCGACCCGGGTGATGATGTCGAGGTAGGGCAGGGCCGGCTTCACCATGACGGCGTCCGCGCCCTCGGCGAGGTCCTGGGCCACCTCGCGCAGCGCCTCGTCGGCGTTGGGCGGGTCCATCTGGTAGGTCGACCGGTCACCGAACTGGGGCGCGCCCTCGGCGGCCTCGCGGAACGGGCCGTAGAAGCCCGAGGCGTACTTCGCGGCATAGGCGAGGATCGGCGTCTCGGTGTACGCGGCACCGTCCAGGGCCCGGCGGATCGCCGCGACCTGGCCGTCCATCATCCCGCTCGGGGCGATGACGTGGGCTCCGGCCTGCGCCTGGGCGACGGCGACCGCCGCATACCGGTCCAATGTCGGGTCGTTGTCGACGACGCCCGCCGGGGTGATCAGGCCGCAGTGCCCGTGATCGGTGTACTCGCACAGGCAGAGATCGGCCATGAGCACCAGCTCGTTCCCGAGGTCGGCCTTCAGCTGCTGCAGCGCGACGTTGACGATGCCGTCCGCGGCGTCGGCCTGCGAGCCGACCGGGTCCTTCTCGCCGGGGATGCCGAAGAGCATCAGCCCGCCGATGCCGGCGTCCGCGGCTTCGTGCGCGGCCTTCCGCAGCGAGTCCAGCGTGTGCTGGACGACGCCCGGCATCGACGAGATCGCGACGGGTGCGTCGATGCCCTGCTTGACGAACACCGGCAGCACGAAGTCCGCCGGCGCCAGCCGGGTCTGCGCCGTCAGCCGGCGCAGCGCGGGCGTCGACCGAAGCCGGCGCCCGCGACTGAAACCGGGAGTGCTCACTTGCCCTCGCCGTCCTCCGACTCACGCAGGGACAGGGCGTACGCGGCGAGCGCGTCCACCAGCGGGCCGACGGCCGCGGTCTCGGGCTGCACGTCGACCCGCAGGCCGAACTCCTGCGCGCTGGCGGCGGTCGCGGGGCCGATGACGGCGACGACGGTCTTCGCGTGCGGCTTGCCGGCGATGCCCACCAGGTTGCGCACCGTGCTCGAGGACGTGAAGCAGACGGCGTCGAAGCCACCGCCCTTGATCGCCTCGCGCACCGACGCGGCCGGCGGAGCGGCCCGGACCGTGCGGTACGCGGTCACGTCGTCGATCTCCCAGCCGCGCTCCTTGAGCCCCGCGGCCAGCGCCTCGGTCGCGATGTCGGCGTGCGGCAGGAGCACGCGGTCGATCGGGTCGAAGACGTCGTCGTACGGCGGGAAGTCGGCCAGCAGGCCCTGGCTGGACTGCTCGCCGCTGGGGACCAGCTCGGGCTGGATGCCGAAGGCGCGCACGGCGTCGGCGGTCTGCTCGCCGACGCAGGCGACCTTCACGCCGGCGAACGCGCGGGCGTCGAGGCCGAGCTCGGTGAACTTCTCCCGCACCGCCTTCACGGCGTTGACCGAGGTGAAGACGATCCACCCGTAGCGGCCGGTGACCAGGCCCTTGATGGCGCGGTCCATCTGCGCGGGGCTGCGCGGCGGCTCGACCGCGATCGTCGGCACCTCGACCGGCACGGCGCCGTAGGCGCGCAGCCGGTCGCTCATCTCGCCGGCCTGGTCCTTGGTGCGCGGAACGAGCACCCGCCAGCCGAACAGCGGCCGGCTCTCCCACCAGGACAGCCGGGCCCGCTTGTCGACGGCGGCACCGATGGTGGCGACGACGGGGCCGCTGAACGAGTCCAGGCCGGCCGTCTTCTCGGCCACGGCGACGAGCTTCGCGACGACGCTCCTCTGCGCCGTCCCGGAGCCACCGGTGGTGACGACCACCGGGGTGCTGCCGGACAGGCCGCCCTCGACGAGGCGCGCGGCCGCGTCGGGCAGCTCGTCGGCCTCGCCCTGCAGGACGAGCGTTCCGCCGGCCACGGCGGTCGCGAGAGCGGCGAGGTCCACCCCGCTGCGCAGGTCGGCGGTCAGCGCGGTGCTGCCGAGCGCCACGCCGGCGAACGCCGGCACGGCGGTGGAGGTGGCGACGCCCGGCACGACGTCGAAGGGCACCGAGGTACGACCGACGGCGAGCACCTCCTTCACCACGGCGTCGGCGGTGTAGGGGTCACCGGCGACCAGCCGGACCACCACGTTGCCGCTCTTCGCGGCGGCGACGGCGGCCTTGGCCACCTCGGCCGGCTCGCCGGCCGCGGGCGTGATCTCCGCCTGCGGGTGGGCCTCGCGGACGGCGTCCTGGACCGCGACGGAGACGTCGGGGTCGACGAGGACGACGGCCGCCTCGGCCAGTGCCGCGGTCGCCCGTGCGGTCAGCATCCCGGGGTCGCCCGGGCCTGCACCGACGAAGACGACCCGGCCGGTCGTGCCGGAGGTCGCGCGGTTGCGCGTCATGGCGTGCTCCTGATCCTGGCCCGGAGGGCCGTCATTGCGGGGGTCTGGGGGGAGGCGGTCATGTGCCCGCCTCGCTGGCGCTCGCCGGGCACCTGCCCGGCGGTGCTGTGTTCGCTGGGTGCTCTCGCAAGCTCGATCACCTGCTGACCGCCATGAGCTCGGCCGCACCGCGGTCGAGGAGTTCGGTCGCCAGGGCGCGCCCGAGCGCGGCGGCCTGCGGCAGCGGTCCGGAGACCGAGCCGCGGACGGCGTCGCTGCCGTCGATCGCGGTGACGGACGCGCGGAGGAACAGCTCGGGGCCCGACTCGCCCTCGGCAACCTCCGCGTAGGCGGCCACCGGCGCACTGCAACCCGCCTCGAGGGTGGCCAGCGTCGCGCGCTCGGCGGTGACGCACGCCCGGGCCAGCGGGTCCTCCAACCGGCCGAGCAGCTCGCGGGTGCGCGCGTCGCTGGTGCGGCACTCGACGGCGAGCGCACCCTGCGCGGGGGCGGGCAGCACCTGCAGCGGGTCGAGCGTCTCGCTGATGGCGTCCAGCCGGCCGAGCCGGGCCAGGCCTGCGCGGGCGAGCACCACGGCGTCCAGGTCGCCCTCGGCGACGCGGCCCATGCGGGTGTCGACGTTGCCCCGGATCGGGACGACGTCCAGGCCGAGACCGAGCGCCCGCAGCTGCGCGACCCGCCGCGGGGCGCCGGTCCCGACCTTCGAGCCGGGCGGCAGCTCGCCGAGGGTGAGTCCGTCACGGGCCACGAGCGCATCGCGGGGGTCCTGCCGGCCGGGCACCGCGGCGATGATCAGTCCCGGTTCGGCGGACGTCGGCAGGTCCTTGTAGCTGTGCACCGCGAGATCGACGCTGCCCTCGAGCAGCGCCCGGCGGATCGCCGCGACGAACACGCCGGTGCCGCCGAGCTGCGCGATGGCCGCCGCCGAGCGGTCGCCCTCGGTGACGATGTGCACGAGCTCCACCGGCGTCCCGGTGGCGGCGGTGATGGCGTCGGCGACGGTCTGCGACTGGGTGTGCGCGAGCTCGCTGGCGCGGGTGCCCAGCCGCAGGGTCGCCGTCCTGGCGGCGGCGGTCACGAGGCCTCCCCCGCATGCAGGGCGGGGTCGACGGTGACCGCCTCGGCCAGTTCCTCGACCGGGGCGTCGAGGCCGAGGCCGAACAGCGCGCGGAGCGCGCCCGCGTAGTCCGTGTCGCCGGGTACGGCGGCCAGTTCCTTCACACGCACCGTCGGCTCGTGCAGCAGCTTGTCGACCACGCGGCGCACGGTGCGGGCGATCTCGGCGCGCGCCCGCGTGTCCAGGTCGGGCAGCCGGCTGGACAGCCGCAGCAGTTCGGCGTCCACGACCCCGGCGGCCTGGCTGCGCAGCGCGGAGACGGTCGGGGCGACCGCGGCCGCCTGCCGCTCGGCCCGCAGCAGCGCGGTCTCGGCCGCGACCACGGCGCGCGCCGCGGTGATGTCGTCGGCCGCGACCGACTGCTCCCCGCGCTGCCCCTGCAGCAGCGCGAGGTCGACGACGTGCACGCCCGGAAGTGCGGCGACCCCCGGGTCGACGTCCCGGGGCAGCGCGAGGTCGACCACCGCGAGCGCGCGGCCGTCGCGCGCGGCCATGGCCTCGGCGACGACGTCCGTGTGCACGACGAGGCCCGTCGAGCCCGTGCAGGTCACGAGCACGTCGGCGGCGGCGAGCTCGGCCGGCAGCTCGGCGAGCGCGGCGGAGCGCCCGCCCACGCTCTCGGCGAGCCGCGCGGCCGTGGCGTCGGTGCGACTGCTGACGACGACGGCGGCGCCGCGGCGGGCCAGGGTCGTGGCCGCGAGGGCGCCCATCGACCCGGCGCCGACGACGAGCACCGGCCGGTCCTGCAGGCTGCCGATGCGGTGCTCGGCGCGGTCCAGCGCGACCGAGACCAGCGAGGCCCCCGCCCGGTCGATGCCGGTGTCGGTGTGCACCCGCTTACCCACCCGCAGGGCCCGCTGGGCGACCGGGTGCAGCGCGCGTCCCACGGTGCCCTCTTCCCGGGCCAGGGCGTAGGCGGCGCGCAGCTGGCCCAGCACCTGGGTCTCGCCCACCACCATCGAGTCCAGGCCCGAGGCAACGGTGAACAGGTGGGAGACGGCCTGGTCCTCGTAGTGGACGGTGACGTAGGGCGACAGCTCCTCGACCGTGGCGCCCGCCTGCCGGGCCAGCACCCGGCTGACGTCGGCCACGCCGCCGTGGAACCGCTCGACGTCGGCGAAGACCTCGATCCGGTTGCACGTGGCCAGGACGAGGGCCTCGCTCACGTGATCGCTCGCGACCAGCTCGTGCAGCGCCTTGACCCGGTCGTCGGCGTCCATGGCGAACTGCTCCAGCAGCGCCACCGGTGCGGTCTGGTGGGAGATCCCCACGGCCAGGAGGCTCATGCGCTCTCACCGACCAGCTTCTGCTGCCCGACGAAGGCCAGGACCTGCAGCTCGACGGAGAGGTCGACCTTGCGGACGTCGACCCCCTCCGGTGCGGCCAGCGTCACCGGGGCGAAGTTCAGGACGCTGCGCACGCCGGCCGCGGCCAGCCGGTCGCAGACCGACTGGGCCACCTCGGCCGGCGTCGTGATGACCCCGATGGAGGCCTGGGTCGCGGCCACGACCTCGTCCAGGTCGTCCATGGGGCGCACGGGAAGCCCGCCGATCCGCTGGCCGATCCGCGCCGGTGACGCGTCGAAGAGGCCGACGAACTCGAAACCCCGGGAGCCGAACCCCGCGTAGTCGGCGAGCGCCGAACCGAGGTTGCCGATGCCCACGAGCACGCAGGCCCGCGACCGCTCGACACCGAGGACACCGGAGATGCGGTCCCGCAGGGTCGCCACCTCGTAGCCGACGCCCCGCACGCCGCAGGGGCCCAGATGCGAGAGGTCCTTGCGCAGCCCGGCCGGGTTGACCCCGGCCGCCGTCGCCAGCTCGCCGGATGAGACGGTGCTCCGGCCACCGTCGGCAAGAGCCGACAGCACCCGGAGGTACACGGCCAGGCGTGCGACGGTGGCCTCCGGGATGGTCCGGGGCCGCGGCTGGATCACGGGCTCTCCACAGCGGTCGCGCCCGAGAACGTCAGGACACGGGACTAGGGACGCGGGCATTGCAACGACCCGCGTCAGCCACGGTAACCGCTTGTGAACGCAGGAACAAAGTCGCTGGCCCGCGGCCGAGCCGCTGACCGGCCCGAACGGGTGGCGCTGTGGTGGACGACACCTTAGCCGACGCTCCGGAGGTCCCTCCGGAGCCGGTCGACGTCGACGGTGAAGTAGCTGTGCTCGCGCCCGTCGAGCAGGACGACGGGCACGCGGTCGCCGTACTCGGCCTGCAGCCCAGGGTCGGTGTCGACGTCCACGGCCTCCGGCACCAGGCCGGCCTCGCCCGCTATCCGGGTCAGGGTCTCCGCGGCGGTCTCGCACAGATGACAGCCCGCCCGGGTGAGCAGCACCAGGCGGGCCCGCTCCTCAACCACCGGCCACCACCGGCTCCTCGGCGTCGGACCCGGTCAGCCCGAGCTCCCGCAGGCGCGCACGGCTGACCTTCCCGGTCAGCGAGTGCGGGAGCGCAGGCAGGAAGTGCACCGACGTCGGCACCTTGTACCGGGCCAGGGACTCCGCCGCGTAGTCCCGGAGCTCCTCGAAGGTCAGCTTCTCCCCCGGCACCAGGACGACGACCGCGCGGACGGCGGCACCCGTCCGCGGGTCCGGGACGCCGATCACCGCGCTCTCGGTGACTGCGGGGTGCGCGTCGAGGACCCGCTCGACCTCGGCGGGGTACACGTTGAAGCCGCTGACCAGGATCAGGTCGCTGCGGCGGTCGACCAGGTGCAGGTCACCGTCGGCGTCCCGGTAGGCCAGGTCGCCGGTGCCCAGCCAGCCGTCCTCGCCCGGCCCGTCGGCGCCGTCGGGCCAGTAACCGGAGAACAGGTTCGGGCCGCGCAGCCAGATCTCGCCGGGACCCTCGAGGTGGTCCTCGTCGCCGGGCTCCTCGTCGCCGTGCTCGGACGTGGCGGTGTCGCGCAGCTCCAGCTCGACGCCGGGCACCGGGCCGCCGATGCAGTTCGGCTTGGCCCGGCCGGTGGCCAGCGTGCTGGCGACGACGGGGGACGCCTCGGTGAGGCCGTAGCCCTCCCACACCGTGACGGCGGCCCGTTCGCGCATCGCCGTCCAGATCTCCTCCGGCAGCGGGGCGGCCCCGGAGGAGGCCATCCGCATCGCGGCGAACGCGCGACGCAGGTCGGCGTCACTGCCCGCCGCGTCGGCGGCGGCGAGCCACGCCTGGTACATCGGCGGTGCGCCGGGAACTGCGGTGACCTGCTCGTCGGCCATCAGGGCGAGCGAGACGCGGGGGTCGAAGGTCTCCTCCAGCACGGCGCACGCCCCGGTGGCGGCCACGAGCCCGAAGCCCGCGTTGAGGCCGTACACGTGGAACAGCGGCAGCACCAGCAGGACCCGGTCGTCGGAGCGCACGACCGGTGGCTCCATGGCCAGGCACTGCTCCTGGTTGGCCCGCAGCGCGGCCGAGGTGAGGATCGCGCCGCGCGGGCGGCCCGTCGTCCCGCTGGTGTAGGCGAGGAACGCCGGGGCGGCCGGGTCCTCCGCGACGTCCGGCGGCGCCCCGTCGGCGTCCGGCGGACCGGGACAGATCCGCACGCCGGCGACCGGGCTGCGCTCGCCCGCGGCGACCAGCAGCGAGGCCCCCGAGTCGCCGAGGACGTACTCCAGCTCGGGGTCGGTGTAGGCGGTGTTGACCGGCACCACCACGAGCCCGGCCCGCAGCGCACCCAGGGCCGCACGGAGCCAGAGCAGCCCGTTGGGCAGCTGGACGGCGACGCGGTCGCCCGGCTGGAGATCGAAGGCCGCGTACCCGGCCGCCGTGCGGTCGACGGCCGCGTCGAGCTCCGCCCAGGTCAGTCGCTGATCACCGGCGACCACCGCGGGCGCGTCCGGGCTCCGCCGCGCGGCCGCGCGCACCAGTGCCGCCAGGGACGCACCTGTCTCGCTCACTGGTTCCTCTCCTCCGGTGGGGCTCCGCCGATCGTGCACGTCAGGGGCCCGTCAGCCTGCAGGATCGCCGTTCTTCGTGCAGGCTGACGTGGACCGGCTGGAGCGATGTTGTCACCATGGGGGCAGCCCCGCAGCGCACACGGCCGCCCTCCGGCGGGCGCGCCGGAGACACGTGGTCCAGTTTCGGCGGGCCGTAGAGGAGGTCGATCGCCCGCATGCCGCACCCCCTGGACGCGGAGCGTGCGGCCGAGCCGGCCCCTCCGGAGACCAGCCGCCGGCCGACGCCCGTGCCGCGGTCCAGCGCGGAGGCGCTGACCACGGCAACAGCGGTGGAGGAGCCGGACGACGTCCACGTCGAGTCGATCCCGGCGCCGCAGGGCGTCGACGTCTGGGCGCTGGTGCACCGTGCCCAGAACGGCGACGCGGAGGCGTTCGGGGAGCTCTACGACCACTACGTCACGATGGTCCACCGCTACGTCTACCACCGGGTGGGCGACCGGGCGACGGCCGAGGACGTCACGAGCGAGACCTTCGTGCGTGCCCTGCGCCGGATCGACTCGCTCTCGTTCCAGGGGCGCGACGTGGGCGCCTGGCTCGTGACGATCGCGCGCAACATCATCCGCGACCACGTGAAGAGCAGCCGGTACCGGCTGGAGGTCGCGACGGCGGACATGCGGGACGCCGACCGGGCCACCGACGGCCCGGAGGACGCGGTGGTCACGCACCTGACCAACCGCGAGCTCCTGGCGTGCGTCCAGCAGCTCGGGAGCGAGCAGCAGGAGTGCATCGTGCTGCGGTTCATCCACGGTCTGTCGGTGTCGGAGACCGCGGAGATCATGGGCAAGAAGGACGGCGCGATCAAGGCGCTGCAGCACCGCGCGGTCCGTCGCCTGGCCGGTCTGCTCCCGGACGGTCTGCGATGAGAAAAACGCCGATCGTCGGGTGCGTAACCGAATACGGTGCCTCCTCGTTGGAGCGGGTGTCAGCAACGATGGCGGGGGGATCGAGATGAGCGTGCGCGACCGTGAGGAGATGGTCGTCGCGCGTCTGCACGCCCTCGCCCCGCAGCTCGACGGCGAGCCCGACCCGGACTTCCGGGCGGCCACGCGTGCACGGCTGGTCGCGATGGCCGCCGTCCGGTCGCCCGAGCCCGAGCCGGTCTCCGGCCTGAAGCGGCTCCTGGCCGCGCGTCCGGAGCCGACGGCCCGGCCCCGCTGGCGCACGCGGCTGACCGCGGGCCTCGCCGGTGCGGCGCTGACCGTCACCGCCGCGGCGTCGCTGGTCGCGCTGGCCGACAGCGCGCGCCCCGGTGACGTCCTCTACGGGCTCAAGCGCGGCACCGAGCAGACCCAGCTCGCGCTGGCGGGCGACGCGCGGGGCACCACGCTGCTCGGCTTCGCCAGCACGCGGCTCGAGGAGCTGCAGGAACTGGTGGACGCGCCGAACGCGCTGCCCGTGGCCGGTGGCAGCGACGGCTCCGGCGGTCCGGTGCTCGCGGCCGGCGCCGATCCCGAGCTGGTGATCTCCACGCTGGAGACGATGGACGACCAGACCACCGAGGGCACCGCCTGGCTCACCGACCGGGCCGTCACCTCTGCGAACGAGAAGCCCCTGGACGAGTTGTCGGTGTGGGTGGCCGGCCAGACCAAGGGCCTCACCGCCCTGGCACCCCAGTTGCCGGACGCCGCAGGGGCAGCCGTGTCGCACTCGCTGACCCTGCTGTCCGAGGTCTCGACGCGGGCCGGCGCCCTCCAGGGCGCGCTGACCTGCTCCTCGGGTCCCGCGGTCGGCGGGTCCGACGCGCTGGGGCCGACCCCGGGCCCGTGCGTGCCGGCGGCCCCGCAGAGCCCGGGCGCACCGACCGACGGGGGTCTCCCCGCCCCCGGTTCGACTCCCGGGACGGTGCCGTCGACCGGTGCGGTCCCCACGCCGAGCGGGGCGCCGGGCAGCGGTGGCACGGGCGGAGGCGGCGTGCCGGTTCCCGGCGTCCCGACGGTCCCCGCACGCCCGACGGTCCCGGGCACCCTGCCGACGATCCCCGGCCTGCCGACGTCCCTGAGCGTGCCGCAGCTCCCGCTCCCGGGCGCGCCGACCGCGCCCCTCCTCGATGTGCCGGCGACCGGCACTCCGGGCGTCTGCCTGCCCCTCCTCGGCTGCTGAGACCCGACCCACGGGCGGAGAGCCCCTCGCCCGACACCGATAGGGTCGCAGTCAGTCGATCGCAGGGAGGTCCCGTGCCGCGAGTGCCGTTGGCCGGCCGCCGCTCCGCACGTTCCACGGGCCCGGCGGACGAGGAGACGCGGGCGCACGTCGCCGGTGCCGCCTCGGCGGCCGCCGCCGACGTGGAGGCGCCTGCGGCCGTCGCGCCCGACCGCACCGCTGCCGCGTTCTTCGACGTCGACAACACGATGATGATGGGCGCATCGCTCTTCTGGTTCGCCCGTGGCCTGGCCGCCAGGAAGTACTTCACGACGCGCGACATGCTCGGGTTCGTCTGGCAGCAGGCCAAGTTCCGCATCGCCGGGAACGAGGGCAGCGCGGACGACGTGCACGCGATCCGCGAGAACGCTCTCGCCTTCGTGGCCGGGCGGCCGGTCGCGGAGATCGTGGCGGCCAGCGAGGAGATCTACGACGAGCTGATGGCCGACCGGATCTGGTCGGGCACCCGGCAGCTGGCGCAGCAGCACCTCGACGCGGGCCAGCGGGTGTGGCTGGTGACGGCGACGCCGGTCGAGCTGGCGTCGATCATCGCGCACCGCCTGGGCCTCACCGGCGCCCTCGGCACGGTCGCCGAGGTGGTCGACGGGAAGTACACAGGGCGTCTGGTCGGCGAGCTGATGCACGGTCCGGCGAAGGCCGAGGCCGTCCTGGCGCTGGCCGAGCGGGAGGGCCTCGACCTCTCGCGGTGCACCGCCTACAGCGACTCGGCGAACGACCTGCCGATGCTGTCGCTGACCGGCACGGCCGTCGCGGTCAACCCCGACACGGAGCTGCGCGCGATCGCCCGGTCGCGAGGCTGGGCCGTCCGGGATTTCCGGACCGGCCGCAAGGCGGCGAAGATCGGCATCCCGACGGTCGCCGCCGCTGCGCTGGCCGGCGGCGTCGTCGGCGGAGCGGTCGCCCTCCGGAGGCGCGACAAGCTCCCCTGGTAGGGCCGCGAGCCGGAGTGTGTGCGCCGACGTCCCGTTCCATCGCTGGGAAGAGGGCTCTGGCGCACACGCTCGGGGTGGGCGCGGGGCTCAGCCGAAGACGCTCTTGCGCTGCAGGAGCAGCTGGTACAGCGACTGCTGGATGGTCTCGCGCACCTGGTCGGTGAGGTTGAAGACCAGCATCGGGTCCTCGGCGGCACCGGGGCCGTAGGACGCGGTCTCGATCGGCTCACCGAACGCGATCAGCCACTTCGACGGCAGCGGGACCAGACCCAGCGGGCCCAGCAGCGGGAACGTCGGCGTGATCGGCAGGTAGGGCAACCCCAGGAGCCGGGCCGCCGTCTTCGCGTTGCCGATCATCGGGTAGATCTCCTCGGCGCCCACGATCGCGCACGGGATGATCGGGACGCCGGTGCGCAGAGCCGCCGTGACGAAACCGCCGCGACCGAACCGCTGCAGCGTGTACCGCTCGCGGAACGGCTTGCCGATGCCCTTGAAGCCCTCGGGGAAGACGCCCACGATCTCGCCGTCGGTGAGCAGCCGCTCGGCGTCCTCGTTGCAGGCCAGCGTCGAGCCCATCTTCCGCGACATCGACCCGATCAGCGGCAGGTCGAACACCAGATCGGCACCCAGCAACCGCAACCGGCGCTGCGCCGGGTGGTCGTCGTGCAGCGCGACGGTGGTCATCATCGCGTCGACGGGGATCGTGCCCGAATGGTTGGCGACCACGAGGGCGCCGCCGGTGTCGGGGACGTTCTCCATCCCGCTCGTCTCGACCCGGAACCATTTCTGGAACAGCGGTCGCAGGATGGGCAGCAGGACGTGGTCGGCCAGGTCGGGGTCGAATCCGAACTCGTCGGTCTCGTACTCGCCGCTGACCCGGCGGCGCAGGAACTCGACGATCTCGGCGAGCTGGTCCTCCCAGCCCGGCGTGGGTGCGGGCGGGACGTAGGGCTCGTCCTCGTCGGGACGCAGCGGGATCACGCGGGCCTCAGGCATCGCGCACCGCCCGGAGTCCGGGGGCCGGTGGCGCCGGCCGGAACCGCCGCCCCACCGCCGTGGCCGTGTCGCCGGCCCGGGCGATGGTCGAGCGGACGCCGGCCGCCGCCGACTCCACCAGGGACGGCGAGACCACCGGGGGCACCGTGCGCGCGTAGTCGGCCAACGCGGCCTCCGTCGTGTAGCGGGGGGTGTAGCCGAACTCCTCGCGCAGCACGGTCGTGTCCACGACGCGGCCGAAGTTGAGGAAGCGCATCTGCTCGGGTGAGTAGTCGACGAACCCGAACCGCCGGGACAGCCGCCCCACCGAGCCGAGGGCCGGAGTCGGGATGGGCAGCTCGACCCGGCCGAGGCGGCGGATGGTCTGCGACAGCAGGAGTGTGCCCTCCCCGCCGACGTTCACCGTGCCCACGAAGTCGCCGGTGGTCGCGCGCGTGAGGACCGCCAGCGCGTCGTCCTCGTGCAGGAGCTGCACCCGGGCGTCGTAGCCGAGCGCGGTCGGCACGACCGGCATCCGGAAGAAACTGGTGAGCACCGAGTCGATCCGGGGGCCGATGAAGTTCGTGAACCGCAGCGAGGCCACGCCGACGTCGGGACGACGCCGTGCGAACGCCCGCACGTAGCCCTCGATGTCGAGGCTGTCCTTGGCGAAGCCGCCCGAGGGGACGCTGCGGGCCTGCATCTTCTCGGTGAAGACGGCGGGGTCGCGGGAGGAGGCCCCGTAGACCGCCGTCGTCGACTTCAGCACGAACCGGCGCACCATGGGTGCCCGCTGGCACGCGGCCAGGAGCTGCATGGTGCCGATGACGTTGAGTTCCTTCATCGGCACGCGCCCACCGGAGCCGGCGGGCGTCGAGCTGATGTTCATGTGCACGACCGTGTCGACCGAGGCCGACGCGATCACCTTGCCGATCAGCGGGTTGCGGATGTCCGCCCGCACGAACTCGGTGCGACCGAGCCGGCGGAGCATGTCCTGCGAGGGCGGGACGGTGTCCACGCCGATGACCCGCTCGATCGCGGGATCGGCCGCGAGCTCGGCCGCCAGGGCACCCCCGAGCCACCGGCTCACGCCGGTGACGAGAACGACCGCAGGCGGCACGAGCGTCAGCTCACTTCTTGTTGCGACGCTGAACGCGCGTCTTCTTCAGCAGCTTGCGGTGCTTCTTCTTCGCCATCCGCTTGCGCCGCTTCTTGATGACCGAACCCACGTGGTGCTCCCGACGTCGTCTTGATGTGATCAGCTCGAACGTGACCCCCGAGGACCTGCCCCGGAGTCACCCGGCGTCCGAGCGTACCGGCCGCCCCGCGGCGCCGTTGCCGCGGGCGGACCGAAGACGACAGACGTTTTTCAGGCGATGTCGGTGTACGCGTCGCGCAGGTAGTCCTGGACGGCCCGCTCCGGGACGCGGAAGGACCGGCCGACGCGGACGGCGGAGAGCTCGCCGGCGTGCACGAGGCGGTACACGGTCATCTTGGAGACGCGCATCATCGCGGCGACCTCGGCCACCGTCAGGAAGGTGACGGCCTGACGCGGCTGCGGGACGGCCGGGCGGCCGACGGGCATGGCGGCGGGGTGCGCAGCGGGCACGGGGCGGGCCATCGTGGCGGCCATCGGGCGGCCGACCGGACGGGGGCCGGGCACACCCGGACGACCGAGGGCGGGGGCTGCAGAGCGCTGGGGCATGGTCATGTCTTCGTCTCCGGTACCTAGCTCATGTCGTGGCGCCGGCTTCCCCACCGGCAACTGAACACGCATGTGCTGCCACCGAGAGTAATGGGACGGGCGCGACAGGAGCGATGGTTGAATCGAACAGGCGGACCGGTCCGTCCTCGGCAGAACTACACGTATGCAACACAGGAAGTCTGTTCTGCGGCGCGTTTCGCAACGCCGTCACGACGCGATGACGGACAGTGGTGGCGTCGAGTCGACATGTGGTCTACGGTGCGCCGCTCTGCTCCCACCGGTCCGGGCAGCCGCACCGGCCCCCTGGACCCCAGGACCGTCAGTTCGCGTCCCGGCCGAGTTCCACCGAGCGGGCGTGCGCGGCCTCGATCGCGGCCATGAGCGCGGCCCGGACGCCGTGCCGCTCCAGCTCGCGGATGGCCGCCACCGTCGTCCCCCCGGGGCTGGAGACCGCCTCACGCAGCTGCACGGGGTGCTCCCCCGAGTCCCGCATCATCACGGCGGCGCCGAGCGCCGTCTGCACCACCAGGTCGGCGGCCAGCGTGCGGGGCAGGCCGAGCAGGATGCCCGCGTCGACCATGGCCTCGACCAGGTAGAAGAAGTAGGCCGGCCCGCTGCCCGACAGCGCCGTCACGGCGTCCTGCTGGGCCTCCGGCACGCGCCGCACCTCGCCCACCGCCGCGAGCAGGGCCTCGGCCTCGTCCAGGTGCTCCTCCCCCGCGTGGGCGCCGGCCGACACCACGCTCATCCCCTCGTCGACCAGCGCCGGGGTGTTCGGCATGACGCGGACGACGGGCACTCCCTCGGGCAGGGCCGCCTCGATCCGCGCCGTCGGAACGCCCGCGGCGACGGAGACGACCAGGTGTCCCTGGTCGACCACGCCGGAGAGCAGGCGGAGCAGGCTGTCGATGTCCTGCGGCTTGACGGCCAGGAGCAGGACCCGCGCCCGCGCCGCGGCATCGGCGAGGTCGAGGGCGGGCACGCCGTAGCGCCCGGCGAGCACCGCCGCCCGCTCGGGACTGCGCTCGCAGACGATCAGGCCGTCCGGCCCGCCGCGGCGGACCAGCCCGGACAGCAGGGCCTCGCCGATCTTCCCGCCGCCGATGATGGCCAGCCCGCGGCGCCCGTCGGCGGTCACGCGCGGCCACCGAAGGACCGGATCAGCGACGCCGCGGCGCCGGCCCCCGAGGGGACGGCGACGCGGACGACGTAGCCGCCGGCCACCAGCCGGTGCTGCTCGTCGGTCAGGACTCCGTAGGGCATGACGTGCTCCCAGCTGTCGGGGGTCCGGCCGTTCCAGGCCGCCCGTTCTCCGGTGATCGCGATCAGCCGCTTGTCGGAGGCGGCGATCTCGGGCCGACCCTCGCCGGCCATCAGGACGTTCAGGCAGCGGACGAACGCGAGGTCGGCGGCGCTCCCCGGCCCCTCGGTCAGCCGCACGCGGTGCGAGGCGAGGGCGCGGCAGCGGGCTTCGGCGTCCGCGTCGTGCGCGCGCACGATCGTCGTCGCGCCGGCCAGGTCGCCGGGCGTCGCGACCGCCAGTCCTGCCGCGGCGGCGACGGGGGCGAGGCCGAGCTGCTCGGGGGGCAGCGTCACCTCGCACTCGTCCGCGAGCCCCGCCGCACGGATCTCCGCGATCAGGGCGGCCAGCTCCGCCGCGGCGTCGTCCGCCGGGGCCGGCACGTGCTCGAGCGCGACCCGGCGGCCGTCGCTGACCAGCTCTCCGGCCACCCGGACGGCGTCCTCGACCCGGGGCCCGGCCACCAGCCGGCCGGAGAGCAGAGCGGTCAGCGTGCGGCTGACCAAGCTGGGCACGGGCACGACGGAAACCGTAGTGCGCCGGTGTGTGCCCTGGTCGGGCCCCGGGTAGCGGCCGGTGCATGGCAGGAGAACTGACTGGGATGAAGGTGGCCGTGCTGGCTACGGACGGCGTCGAGCAGATCGAGCTGGACCGGCCGTGGCAGGTGCTCGAGGAGGCCGGCGCGGAGCCGGAGCTGGTCTCTCTGGGCGGCGGGCCGATCACCGCCTACGACCACATCGACAAGGGTGACACCAAGCAGGTCGACGCCGTCGTCAGCTCGGCGGACCCCGACTCCTACGCGGCGCTCGTGCTGCCGGGGGGTGTCATCAACGGCGACTTCGTGCGCGCCGACGCCGATGCGGTGGCGTTCGTGAAGGCCTTCTTCGACGCCGGGAAGCCGGTGGCGGCGATCTGCCACGCGCCGTGGGTGCTCGTCGAGGCCGACGTCGTGAAGGGACGGCGCATGACGTCGTGGCCGTCGCTGCAGACCGACCTGCGCAACGCCGGCGCGGACTGGGTCGACGAGGAGGTCGTCGTCGACGGCAATCTCATCACCAGCCGGAAGCCCGACGACCTGGACGCCTTCGGTTCGGCGATCGTCGAGGAGTTCGCGCGCAGCGAGGCGGACGAGGACGACGAATCGGACGAGTGACCGCTATCCGCCGCCGGCCAGCAGGCCGGCGGCGGGCGCGATCGTGAGCAGCGTGCCGGCGAACACCAGGATCGCGAGCAGCCGCGGGCCGACCGGCTCGCGGCCCTGGCGCTGTCGCCAGAGGCCCACGCCGCTCACCAGCGCGGTCACCGCGAGCGGCGCCAGCAGGACGGCGACGTGCGGGATGTTCTCCCAGAGCAGGGTCGCCGCGAAGTAGACGCCGACTCCGGCGGCCAGGGCGATGAGCAGCTCGCCGGCGAAGCGCAGCCAGGCCAGCGCGCTCTCGCGCGGCGTCGAGTCGAGGTCGTCGGCCTCGTCGAACGAATCGGCACGGACGACCGGTATCGGGCCGGTAGTGGGGTGGTGCTCCACCGCGGGCGCCCGGCGGGCCGGCCGCTCGGCACCGCCCTGGGCCGGCCGCCGGTCGCCGCGCTCGGGCTCTGCCGGACGACGGTCTGGCTCGGGGGCCCGTCGCTCGCGCATCGGGGGGAGGGGCGCGCTGGGATGGCTCGTCGACGCGGGGACCCCGGGCTTGCGGTCGGGGCGCATGCCGGGGATGGCTGCGGTCGACGGATCCGGCGTACCGGTGCGCCCGACCGCCCGGCGCTCGACGGCGGGTGGTTCCTCGTCGGTCCGGTCGCTCCGGCGCCGGCCGAGGTCGGGCCGGCGGGCGGCGGCCGCCTCGGCCCGCCGCTGGCGGATGCCGGTCTCCTCCGGGTCGTCCCAGGTGCGGCGGCGGGCGGCGCGGTTCGCCGACTCGATGCCGGCCTCGCGGAGGATCTCGGCGAGCGAGCGTCCTCCCGTGTCCGGGTTCCAGTCCGGTTCGGTCATCACGCTCCTCCCAACGAGTCCAGCCTGCGCAGGATGACACCCTCGCGCAGCGCCCACGGACAGATCCGCACGCACGGTACGGCCAGGAGGCGCATCGCCGTGGCAGCCACGACCGCGCCCGCGGGAACCTGGTGCGCGCGGTCGGGCGACACGCCTCTCAGCTCGGCCAGCGCGGCGGACTCGATCCGGGCCACGAAACCGGCCAGCTGATCCAGCCCCTCGAGGGTCAGCTCCCGTGGCACCTGCAGCCCGGCGGAGTAGGGGGCGGCGCCGGTGAGCCGGGCGAGCGTGCGGAACGTCTTGCTGGTCGCGGCCACGAGATTCGGCCGGCCGACCGTCGCCAGCTTCTCCGCCGCGGGCTCCAGCAACCCGGTGGCATGGCTCTCGAGCTCGGCCAGGGCCGCGAGATCGGGCCGGCCACCGACGCGCGCCGTGGGGAGGAACCGGCGGGTCATCCGCCCGGCGCCCAGGGGCAGGGACAGGGCGACCTCCGGGTCCTCGTCGATGCCGCTGGCCAGCTCCAGCGAGCCGCCGCCGATGTCGAGGACCAGCAGCTTCCCGGCGCTCCAGCCGAACCACCGGCGGACGGCGAGGAAGGTCAGCCGCGCCTCGTCCTCGCCGCTGAGCACCTGCAGGGCGACCCCGGTCCTCTCCCGGATCCGGTCGATCACCTCCAGCCCGTTGACGGCCTCCCGGATCGCCGAGGTCACCAGGGCCAGGAGCTCGTCGACGCCCTGCTTCTCCGCTTGGGCACACGCCTCCTGCACGGCCTGCAGCAGCGCCTTCTCCCCCGCCCTGGACAGCTGTCCGTCCTCGCCGATCTGCTCGGCGAGGCGCAACAGCCAGCGGTCGTCGTGCATGGGCGTGGGGTGCGCCCCGCGGTGCGCGTCGACGACCAGCAGGTGGACGGTGTTCGAACCGACGTCCAGAACTCCGAGCCGCATGGGGGCCAGTCTGCCCGGCGGAGCCGGACATAGGCTGGGCACGTGCCCGATGCCCCGCCCGACGAGGTTCCCCTCGACTTCGCGCGGGAGTGGGTGGAGTTCGCGGACCCGGCCGACCCCGAGCACCGGGTGCGTGCCGATCTGACCTGGCTGACCTCCGCCTGGACCTGCATCTACGGGCGCGGCTGCGCGGGCGTCGTGGAGGGGCGGCCGGACGACGGCTGCTGCAGCCACGGCGCGTTCTTCACCGACGAGGAGGACCTGGCCCGGGTCACCGCCAACGTCGCGCTGCTGACCGACGACGACTGGCAGCTCGCGTCCGAGGGCCGTGTGGCGTGGACCGAGGAGGACGCGGCCGACGACGCCGAGCCCAGCGTGCGTTCGCTGCGCACCCGGACGGTCGACGGCGCCTGCGTCTTCCTCAACCGCCGCGGCTTCCCCGGCGGCATGGGCTGCGCGCTGCACCGGATGGCACTGCGCACCGGCGTGCACCCGCTGACGACCAAGCCCGACGTCTGCTGGCAGCTGCCGGTACGGCGGGAGCAGGAGCACGTGGAACGACCGGACGGCACGACCGTACTGGTGACGACGATCGGCGAGTTCGACCGCCGGGGCTGGGGTCCCGGCGGCCACGACCTGCACTGGTGGTGCACCGGCTCGCCAGCCGCGCACGTCGCGCCGGAGCCACTGGTGGAGACCTACGGGCCGGAGCTGATCGCGCTGCTCGGCGAGGCGGCCTACGCGGAGCTACGCCGGCTGACCGAGCTCCGCCTCGACCGGGGTCTGGTCGCGCCGCACCCCGCCAGCCCGGTGCCCGTCGAGCTGCACCGCCGCCGCCCCGGAGGCTGAGCCCGCCCGGAACGTCTGCCGGTAGGCGCGCGGCGAGACACCGCGGCGTCGTCCGAACTGCTCGCGCAGCCCGGCGGCGGTGCCGAACCCGACGAGCCGGGCGATCTCCTCGACGGGGGCGTCGCTCTCCTCCAGCAGGGCCTCGGCGGCGGCCAGCCGTTGGCCGAGCAGCCAGGCGTGCGGGGTCGTACCCGTGGTGGCCTTGAACCGGCGGGCGAAGCTGCGCGGGCTCATCAGTGCCCGCCGGGCCAGCGACTCCACGGTGATGTCCTCGGCCAGGTGGGCGGCCGCCCACTCGAGCACGGCACCGAGCAGGTCGTCCTGGCAGGCCGGGACGGGGGCGTCGATGAACTGGGCCTGACCGCCGTCGCGGTGCGGCGGCACCACCATCTCGCGAGCCAGGGCATTGGCCGCGGCGGCGCCCCACTCGCGCCGCACCAGGTGCAGCAGCGTGTCGACGCCGGCCGCCGTCCCGGCGCCGGTGAGGATCTGCCCGTTGTCCACGTAGAGCACCGACGGGTCGACCTCGACGGCCGGGAACCGGGCGGCGAGCTCGCCGGCCCACTTCCAATGCGTCGTCACCCGCTTGCCGTCGAGCAGCCCTGCGGCGGCGAGCACGAACGCGCCGGTGCAGTGGCTGATGATCGTGGCGCCGCGGGCGTGCGCCGCCCGGAACGCGTCGAGGAGCGCCGGGGAGGGGACGCGGTCGAACAGCTCCCACGCGGTGATCGAGATGATGTCGGACCGGGCCAGGCGTTCCAGCCCGTGCTCGACGGCGACGGCGAGGCCGGTGTCGGTGCGCAGCAGGCCCGGCGCCTCGGCCACCAGGCCGAAGTCGAACCGCGGCAGACCCATGTGCGTGCGGTCGTAGCCGAAGACCTCGACGCTGACCCCCAACCCGAAGGCCCCGACGAGCCCGTCGGTGACGACAAGGCTGACGACGAGAGGACGGTCGCTCATGTGGCCATGATGGCAGAAAACCTGCCATACGGGCCATCCCTGCCAACAGGCGTTGCCAGCTATGACGACCTACGATCGAACACATGAGCGAACCGCAGGAGAACCAGACGCTGGAGAAGGACCCGGAAAGGACCCCGTCCTACTCACCGCTCGCAGGCTCGCGGCGAGCCTCCGGACGGGGCCACGGCCTGTCGTCGACGTGCGATCGCTCCTGAGGCCGAGGCGTCGAAGAAGATCGACGAGCTGAAGAGCTGACTCAGGCTTCCAACTTGTAACCCAGCCCCCGGACCGTGAGCAGATACTTGGGGTTCGCGGGGTCCGGCTCGACCTTGGCCCGCAGCCGCTTGACGTGCACGTCGAGGGTCTTGGTGTCGCCGACGTAATCCGCCCCCCAGACCCGGTCGATCAGCTGACCGCGGGTGAGCACCCGGCCGGAGTTGCGCAGCAGGTACTCGAGCAGGTCGAACTCCTTGAGCGGCAGGGCCGCCGGCTCGCCGTCCACGGTCACGATGTGCCGCTCGACGTCCATGCGGATCGGTCCGGCCTCGAGCACCCCGGCGGCGTCGGGGGACGCCTCGGCGGCGTCGCCGCGGCGGCGCAGCACCGCGCGGATACGGGCGACCAGTTCCCGCGCGGAGTAGGGCTTGGTCACGTAGTCGTCGGCGCCCAGCTCCAGGCCCACGACCTTGTCGATCTCGGCGTCCTTCGCGGTCAGCATGATGATCGGCACGTTGCTCCGGCTGCGCAGCGCGCGGCAGACCTCGGTGCCGGGCAGTCCCGGCAGCATCAGGTCGAGCAGGACGATGTCGGCACCGCCGCGGTCGAACTCCGCGAGCGCGTCGGGGCCGGTGCCCGCGACGACGGCCTCGAACCCCTCCTTGCCGAGCATGTAGGACAGGGCGTCGGAGAAGGACTCCTCGTCCTCCACCACCAGCACACGGGTCATGGGTTTCCCTTCGGGGCTTCTGCGGACGCGTCGACTGCGGACGCTTCGGCGACCGGGGCGGTCGCCTCCAGCGGGATGCGCAGCGTGAACGTGGAGCCGAGGCCTTCTTCGCTCCAGACCGACACGGACCCGCCGTGGTTGCTGGCGACGTGCTTGACGATGGCCAGCCCCAGGCCGGTTCCCCCGGTGCTGCTCGCCCGGGACTGGTCCACCCGGTAGAACCGCTCGAACACCCGCTGGCGGTCCTGCCGCGGGATGCCGATGCCGCTGTCGGTCACGGTGATCTCGGCGAACCCCGAACGGGCACGGGCGGCCACCGCGATGCGGCTCTCGCCCTCGCTGTAGGCCACGGCGTTCGCGAGCAGGTTGGTCACCGCGGTGCACAGCTGGCTCTCGACCCCGCGGACGACGAGCTCGTGCTCACCGCCGACCGCGATGTCGAGAGCCTTGGCGCGAGCCGCGGTGCGGGTGCGGTCGACCGCCTCGGCGATCACCCCGTCGACGTCCACCGGTGCCAGTTCAGGCAGCGGCTCTCCGCCCTGCAGCCGGGACAGGTCGATCAGCTCGCTGACGAGCCGGCTCAGCCGGTCGGCCTCGCGCGCGATCCGCCCGGCGAACCGCTGCACCGCCTCGGGATCGTCGGCGGCCTGCTCGATCGCCTCGGCGAGCAGTGACAGGGCGCCGACCGGTGTCTTCAGCTCGTGCCCCACGTTGGCGACGAAGTCGCGGCGCACGGCCTCGGAACGCCGTGTCTCGGTGACGTCCTGCAGGACGAGGGCGACCGGGCCGGGGGACGGCACTGTCCCGCTGTGCAGCCGCACCCCGTGCACGCCCATCAGGCGGGGCCCGGTGCCCACGAGGTCGCCGGGCAGGTGCACGTCCAGCCGGCGGCTGCCCGCGGATCGGACGGTCCCGGCGAGCTCGAGCAGCTCCGGCACCATCAGCCGGCTGCCGCGCACGATGCCACTGGCGCGCGCGGCCGGGTTGGCGAGGAGCACGGCGTCACCCGGGTCGATGATCACCACGGCCGGGTCCATGAGGTCGAGCAGCCGCCGGGCCAGCGCCGCCTCGGGCAGCCCGGTCACGACGGTCTCGTCGTCCAGCACCGGGGCGGGGCGCATACGGAGGATGACCAGGGTGGCCACCACCCCGCCGAGGAGGAGGCCGACCACGAGGGCGACCAGCGGACTCACGGTCCCGATGCTAGGTGGCGCGCGGGCCCGGCCGGCCGTTCCGCGGGGTCGTACCACCGCTAGGGGTCAGTGTTCACCTCGTCGTGGACGCCCGTTCACCTGCGGGCCACGGGAGACGCCGGCGTCCCCCTTACTGTCGAGCCGACGCACAACGGGAGGACGACGCATGCGCGAGAGCTACTTCGAGGAACTGGACGACATCCGGGGGTGCCTCGTGGAGATGGCGAACTCGGTGGGCTCGCAGATGAGCACGGCCACGACGGCCCTGCTCGACGCCGACGTCGCGCTGGCCGACCTCGTGATCGCCGGGGACGAGCAGATCGACGCGACCCGGGAGAACATCGACCAGCGCTGCTTCACGCTGCTGGCCCGACAGCAGCCGGTGGCCACCGACCTGCGCACGATCGTGACGGCCACCCGGATCGCCAGCGACCTCGAGCGCATGGGCGACCTCGCCGAGCACATCGCCAAGGTGGCCCGGATGCGCTTCCCGGAGCACGCGGTGCCGCAGGAGGTGCGGCCGGCGTTCCTGGAGGCCGGGCACGTGGCCGAGATGCTGGTCGCGAAGGCGGGCAGCGTCATCGCCACCCGCGACGTCGAGGCGGCCCGAGAGCTGGAGACCGACGACGACGCGATGGACCGTCTGCACCGCGGGCTGTTCCGGCAGGTGCTCTCCGACGACTGGCCCTACGGCGTCGAGGCGGCGATCGACATCACGCTGCTCGGCCGCTACTACGAGCGGTTCGCCGACCACGCCGTCACCGTCGCCCGCCGAGTCGTCTACCTGGTGACGGGCGAACGGCACGTGGCCGAGAGCGCCTAGGACCGGCCCCCTGGCCTAGTCGCAGGGCCCGCGCCGAGCGCCAGCGAGGTGTGGGGGGCGACTAGGTCCTCTTACCCTGGTTCTTGACCGCCTCGATGGCGGCGGCCGCAGCCTCGGGGTCGAGGTACTGCCCGCCGGTCGTCACCGGGCGCAGGTCGTCGTCCAGGTCGTAGCGCAGCGGCACGCCGGTCGGGATGTTCAGCCCGACGACCTCGTCGTCCCCCATGCCGTCGAGGTGCTTGACCAGCGCGCGCAGGCTGTTGCCGTGGGCGGCCACGAGCACGGTGGCGCCGCTGCGGAGGTCCGGGACGATCGCGTCGTACCAGTACGGGAGCATGCGGACGACGACGTCGGCGAGGCACTCGGTCGCCGGCCGCGCCTCCGGCGGCAGGAAGGCGTAGCGCGGGTCGGCGTCCTGGCTGAACTCGCTGCCGGCCTCGATCGGCGGCGGCGGCGTGCTGTACGAGCGGCGCCAGGTCATGAACTGCTCCTCGCCGTACTCGGCGAGGGTCGCGGCCTTGTCCTTGCCCTGCAGGGCGCCGTAGTGGCGCTCGTTGAGCCGCCACGAGCGGCGCACCGGGATCCACTGCCGGTCGGCCTCGGCCAGAGCCAGCTCGGCGGTGCTGATGGCCCGGCGCAGCAGCGAGGTGTGCAGGACGTCGGGGAGCAGCCCGTGCTCGGCGAGGAGCTGACCGCCGCGTGCGGCCTCCTGGCGGCCCTTGTCCGACAGGGGCACGTCGACCCAGCCGGTGAAGAGGTTGGCCTTGTTCCACTCGCTCTCGCCGTGGCGGAGCAGCACGAGGGTCCCAGTCGTCACGCCGTCATCCTGCCCGAAGCGCCCACGCCGTGAGCAGCGGCCAGGTCAGCCAGAGCTCGAACAGGGCCGGCGGGGCGAAGCCGAGCAGCAGCCAGGGGCTGCGCACGCGCCGGGCGGCACCCCAGCGGACGGCGGCCACGAACGCGACGCTGCACAGCAGGCCGAGCACCAGCCATCCCACGACCGCGGCCAGGTCCGCGGTGAGCAGCTGTGCGACGAGCAGCTCGACGGCGCACAGCAGCAGCGGATAGGTCAGCGCCGAGGCGGCGACCACGCCGATGAGCGCGCGTCCCCGCCGCTCCGGCGCGGGTCTGCGCTCTGCCATCCGGTCAGGCGGTGGCGTCGTTGCCGGCGGGCGACACCGCGGAGCGGGCGGACTCCACCGACTCGGCGATGATCTCGCCGGCCCGGCGCAGCTGATCGGGCGTGTGGGTGGCCATCAGCGTCAGCCGGAGCACCCCGCGGCCGCGCGGCACGGCCGGATAGGTCACGGCGTTGGTGTAGACGCCCGCCTCGAAGGCCAGCTTCCAGGCCGGGCCGGTCACCTCGTCGGGGCCGGTGGGGACGGCGATGACGGCGCCGTGGCCCGGGACGGGCGGGATGCCGTTGTCGGTGAGCACGGACCGCAGCAGGGCACAGTTGTCCTGGAGCCGGGCCACCCGCTCGGGTTCGGTGCGGAGGATGCGCAGGGCGGCGAGGGCGGCGGCCACGGACGCCGGATCGTTCGCGGCGCTGAACACGTAGGGCATGGCCGCCGCGCGGATGCCCTCGGCGGCGGCGCGGGTCGTCATGATGGCGCCGCCCACGCTGGCCAGCGACTTGCTGAGGGCGATGGTGATCGCGTCGACCCGGTCGAGCACGCCGCTCTGCTCGGCGGCGCCCCGGCCGGTCTTGCCCAGCACGCCGAGTCCGTGCGCCTCGTCGACCACGAGCCGGGCGCCGGAGGTGGCGCAGATGTCGGCGAGCTCGGCCAGCGGGGCCAGCTCGCCCGTCATCGAGTAGACACCGTCGACCACCACGACCACGCCGGCCCGGGCGTCGACCGGTGCCAGGCGTTCGAGCAGGCTGTCGAGGTCGTTGTGCCGGAAGCGGATCGTCGTCCCCCGGCTGGCGGCGGCGGCCGCGTGCAGGCTGGCGTGGACGTGACCGTCGACGAGCAGCACATCGCCGGGGCCGCAGATCGTCGACAGCAGGCCGACGTTGGCGTTGACCCCGGACGAGGTGAGCACGGCGGCCTCGGTGCCGTAGTAGTCGGCGAGCTCCTCCTCCAGGGCGAGGTGCAGGCCCGTGGTCCCGTTGAGCACGCGGCTGCCGGACGTGCTGGTGCCGTACCGCCGGAGCGCGGTCGCCGCCGCCTCGACGACCCGCCGGTCACCGGCCAGGCCGAGGTAGTTGCCGGTGCCGAGGTTGATCCGCTCGCGTCCGTCGGCGTACCGCGTCACCGGCAGCGGCGCCCCACCGGTGGGCACGGCCAGGGCGGCGGCGCCGGGTCCGTCGGGGTCGCGCAGCATGGCGGCCAGCGGGTTCTCCAGGAGCGGTGCGAAGGGGTCCCGGCGTCCGCTGACCGGCGCGTGGCGGTCGTCTGGCACGGGGAACTCCCTTCTCGTGGCGCGGGGAGTCCCGGCTGCTCGGCCCCCAGGGTGTGTCGAGCAGCGCCGGATCGTCAACTGCCCCCTGGCACCAACGGGTCACTCGCGCCGCGGTCCCGCCGCCCGGGCAGCCACGCCAGGACGACGAGCGCGGCGACGACCGCGGCGCCGGCGGTGAAGACCGCCGTGACGTGCATGGCCGACACGAACGCCTC
Source organism: Blastococcus sp. OS1-29 (assembly GCF_057628075.1). NCBI lineage: Bacteria > Bacillati > Actinomycetota > Actinomycetes > Geodermatophilales > Geodermatophilaceae > Blastococcus > Blastococcus sp. OS1-29. The sequence goes on along the minus strand of NZ_JBXXJK010000004.1, from coordinate 275,741 downwards.
ACGGGCCGGGCCGACGAGGGCGGCGGCGGCGCGGGCGGCGTGCGGGTCGCCACTGGCCTGGATGTCCCCCACCACCTGCAGCGTGGCGACGATCGACTGACCGGCGGTCGCTCGCACAGCCGCGGGCAGGGCGTGCACGGCCGGCTCCAGGTGCGCGGCGTAGGAGGCGGCCAGGACCGAGCCGAGGATCGCGACACCGAGCGCCCCACCGACCTGCCGGACGGAGTTGTTGACCGCCGCTCCGGCGCCGGCCTTCTCCCGCGGCACCACGCTCATGATCGATTCGGTGGCGGGCGCCATCACCGCGCCCATGCCCAGGCCCTGCACCGAGAGGACGGCGACCAGGAGCCAGGTGGGCGTCGTGAGGCCCAGCAGCTGCACTCCGACGAACGACAGCGCGATGAGCAGGAACCCGGTGGCGCAGACCGCCTTCGCGCCGAACCGCTCGGCCAGCGTGGAGCTGCGGGGCGCCATCAGGGCCATGCCGAGCGCGACCGGGATGAGCGCGGCCCCGCTCTGCAGCGGGGTGTAGCCGCGCACGCCCTGGAGGTAGTAGACGAGGTAGAAGGTCGCGCCGAGCAGCGCGAAGAAGTTCAGCCCCAGGGCTACCGCGGCCGCGGAGAAGGCGGGATTGCGGAACAGGCTGACGTCCAGCGCCGGATGCGTCGAGCGCCGCTGCAGCCAGACGAACAGGCCCAGGAGCAGGATCCCGCCGACGAGCGGGAGGTAGACGCCGGGCGTCGTCCAGCCTTCGCCGGAGCCGCCACGGATGATGCCGTAGACCAGGCCGGCCAGGGCCGCGATCGAGATCAGCACACCGGGCAGGTCCAGCCGCCCGGGCGAGGGATCCTTCGACTCGGGGACGAAGGCACCAACGGCCACGATGCCGAGGGCGGCGACCGGGACGCCGACGAGGAAGACCGCGCCCCACCAGAAGTGCTCGAGGACGGCGCCGCCGGCGAGCGGGCCCCCGGCGACGGCGATGCCCGCGGTGCCGGCCCAGACGCCGATCGCCCGGCCCCGCTCCCGCGGCGGGAAGACGTTGGTGATGACGGCGAGCGTCGTCGGCTGGACCGCGGCGCCGCCGATGCCCATCACCGCCCGCCAGCCGATCAGCTCCAGCGGGCTGGTGCTGAAGGCGGCGAGCACCGAGCCGAGGGCGAACACGCTCAGGCCGATGAGCAGCACCCGCTTGCGGCCGATGCGGTCGCCCACGACGCCCCACGAGAAGAGCAGGCCGGCGAAGACCAGGATGTAGGCGTCGACGGCCCACTGCAGCTCGCCCTGGGTGGCGTGCAGCTCGCGCTGCAGCGTCGGGATCGCGACGTTGAGGATGGTGTTCCCCATGATCACGACGAGCAGGCAGACGGTCATGGTGGCGAGCACCCACCAGCGCTTCTCGTAGCCGGACGAGGTGTCCGCGGCCGCCTTCCGCTGGGCCGCCTTCCGCTGGGTCGCCGTCACGACGGGTCGGGACGCCGCCCGGGATCGGCGAACGCGGCGAAGGCCTCCAGGTTCTTCAGCGACTCACCGCGCTTGACCCGCCAGTCCCACTCCCGCCGGATCGAGGTGCCGAAGCCGATCTCGAGCATCGTGTTGAAGTGGTCGTCGGCGTAGCTCAGCACCGCGCCCAGCAGCCGGTCGATCTCCTCGGGAGTCACCGCTGCGTGCGGGAGGCGGCCGGTGAGGTAGACGTCGCCGACGCCGTCGATGGAGTACGCGACCCCGTACATGCGGGCGTTGTGCTGGAGCAGGAAGGTCCAGAGCTGCTCGCGGTTCTCGTCGGGCTGCCGGCAGACGAAGGCCTCCACCCGCAGCGCGTGCTCGCCGACGATGAGGCCGCAGACGGTCTTGAGCTTCTTCGTGCCCGGCAGGTCGACCAGCCAGCGGCCGGGCGCCGGGTGTTCGTGCACCAGGTCGCTGTCGCGGAGGGCGGCCTCGATCACCGCGTCGAGCTCGGCGACGACCTGCTCGCTCATCGGGCGACCTGGAAGCCGGCGAGGGCGCGGAGCGGGCCCAGGGTGCGCGGCCGTAGGGGACGGGGGGATCCGGCCATCTCCTCCGCGGCGGAGGCGTAGGCCGCGACCAGGCTGTCCGCCGTCCGGTCCCAGGAGAAGAGGCCGGCGTGGCGGCGCGCGCCGGCCGACAGCAGCTCACGGCGGGCCAGCACCGAGCGCACCGCCGTTGCGTAGTCGCGGGGATCGTGGCCGTGCACGAGCACGCCGGAGACGCCGTCGCGGACCGCCGTCCGCAGGCCGCCGACGGCCGCCGCGACGACCGGGGTGCCGCACGCCTGCGCCTCCAGCGCGACGAGTCCGAAGGACTCGTTGTGGCTCGGGACGACGGCGACGTCGGCAGCGCGGTAGTGCTCGGCGAGCCGCTCGGGCGGCTGAGGCGGGAAGAAGGTGACGACGTCGGTGATGCCCAGGTCGCCGGCCAGCTTCTGCAGCTGCTCGGGAGCGTCGAGACCGGATCCGCTGGGCGCGCCCACGACGTGCACGCGCAGCCGCGCGCGGAGCGCGGGGTCGTCGGCCACGAGCCTGGCGGCGGCGTGCAGCAGGACGTCGGGAGCCTTGAGCGGCTGGATGCGGCCGACGAACAGCAGCACGATCGCGTCGTCGGGCATGCCCACCGCACGGCGGGCCGCGGTCCGGTCCCCCGGGCAGAACCGGTCGAGGTCGACGCCCGGGGGGACGACGAGGGTGCGGGCGGGGTCGGCGCCGTACAGCCGGACGAGCTGGCGCGCCTCCTCGTCTGTGTTGGCGATCAGCCGGTCCGCCTCGGCCACGACCTGCTCCTCGCCGATGACGCGCGCGCGCGGCTCGGGGCGGTCGCCGTCGGCCAGCGCCTCGTTCTTCACCTTGGCGAGCGTGTGCGCGGTGTGGACCAGCGGCACGCTCCACCGGTCGCGGGCCAGCCAGCCGACCTGGCCGGAGAGCCAGTAGTGGGAGTGCACGACGTCGTAGAAGCCCGGCTCGTGCTGGGCCTCCTCGCGCAGCACCGCAGCGGTGAACGCGCAGAGCTGCGCGGGGAGCTCCTCCTTGCCCAGGCCCTCGAACGGCCCGGCGCTGACGTGCCGCACGGTGACGCCCGGGCTCATCTCGACGACCGGCGGGAGGTCGCTGGAGGTGGCGCGGGTGAAGATGTCCACCTCGATGCCGCGGGCGGCCAGGCGACGCGAGGCCTCGACGATGTAGACGTTCATGCCGCCGGCGTCACCGGCTCCGGGCTGGTCGAGCGGGCTGGTGTGCACCGAGAGCGTGGCGACCCGCCGCGGCGTGCCGGGCCGGGAGAGACGGCGAGCGGGCACGCGCGACCTCCGCTCGACTCTGCTCCGGTGGGGCGCTCCGCTGCCCCTGACGACACTTCAATCCTGCAACAACGCCAGGATGGGGTTCATGCCCGGTACCGATGCTTCCCATTCGCCCGCCCCGCACGCGCGGCCCGGCGTCGGCCGCACCGCCGTCGTCACGGGTGCCTCGAGCGGCATCGGCGCGGCCACCGCGACCCGGCTGGCCGCCGAGGGATTCGACGTCGTCCTGGGCGCGCGGCGGCTGGACCGGCTGGAGTCGCTGGCCTCGTCGATCGGCGGGCGGGCACTCCCGCTCGACGTGACCGACGGGGCGTCCGTGGCCGCGTTCGCCACGGCGCTGGACCGGGTGGACGTGCTGGTCAACAACGCGGGCGGATCCTTCGACGCGGCACAGGTCGCCGAGGCCGATCTGGACTCCTGGGCGCGGACCTACGACGTCAACGTGCTCGGCACGGTGCGCGTGACGAAGGCGCTGCTGCCGGCGCTGCGGGCGGCCGGCGGCGGAGATGTGGTGTTCGTCGGCTCGACCGCGGGGCTGGTCTCCTACGAGGGAGGGGCGTCCTACACGGCCGCCAAGCACGGGATCCACACCCTGGCGGAGACCCTGCGGCTCGAGCTGAACGGCGAGCCGGTGCGGGTGGTCGAGATCGCGCCCGGGATGGTGCGCACCGAGGAGTTCTCCCTCAACCGGCTGGGGTCGCAGGAGTTGGCGGACGCCGTCTATCGCGGGGTGCGCGAGCCGCTGGTCGCCGACGACATCGCCGACTGCATCGTCTGGACGGTCACCCGGCCGAGGCACGTGAACGTCGACCTGATGGTGGTGCGCCCGGTCGCCCAGGCCGCCCAGCACAAGGTCGCGCGGGAGGGCTGATTCCGTGGACATCCGCCCGGCCCGGGATGACGACTGGGCCAAGATCTACCCGATCTTCGCAGGCATCGTGGACGACGGCCGCACCTACGCCTATCCGGAAGGGCTGTCGTCCGACGAGGCCCGGGCCCTCTGGATGGAGCCGCCGCCGGGCCGCGCGGTCGTCGCCGTCGACGGGGACCGGGTGCTCGGCACCGCCAAGATGGGACCCAATCGCCCCGGCCGGGGCGCGCACGTGGCGACGGCGAGCTTCATGGTCGACCCGGCCGCGCGAGGTCGCGGCGTCGGGCGGGCCCTCGGTGAGCACGTCGTGGACTGGGCGCGGGAGGCCGGCTACCGGGCGATCCAGTTCAACGCCGTCGTGGAGACCAACACCGGGGCGGTGCAGCTGTGGCAGTCACTGGGTTTCCGCATCCTGACCACGGTCCCGGGGGCCTTCGACCACCCGGAGCACGGGTACGTCGGCCTGCACGTGATGTACCTGGAGTTCTGAGCCTCAGGGCCGGACGGCGGTGGGCTCGCGTTCCAGGGTGACGCCGAACTTCTCCTCGACCGTCGCGACGACGCGGTCGGCGAACTGCAGCAGCTCCCCCGCCGTCGCGCCGGGTTCCGTCGTCAGGGCGAGGCTGTGCCGCGACGACGTCCCCACGTGACCGTTCCGCGTGCCCTTGCCGAACCCGGCGTGCTCCACCAGCCACGCGGCGCTGAGCTTCACCCGTCCGTCGTCCGCGGGCCAGCTCGGGCAGCCCTCCACGGCGCGGGCCGCCGGGACGATCGGGTTGGTGAAGAAACTGCCGGCGCTGCGGCTGTCGGGGTCGGCCGGGTCGAGCACCATGCCCTTGCCGCGCCGCAGGTCGATGACGGCGTCCCGCACCTCCTGCAGCGGCGCGCGGTCGCCGATGGCGACGTCCAGCCGCCGGGCCAGCTCGGCGTAGCCGACCGGCCGGGACAGCTCGCTCTCGTCCAGCTCGAACGTCACATCCAGGACGACGAACCGTCCGGGCTCGCGCTTGAGCCGGCTGTCGCGGTAGGCGAAGCCGCACTCGGCCGGCGTCAGGGTGCGCTCGCTCTTCTCGGCGCGGTCGTAGACGCGGACGGCGGTGACCGTCTGCGCGACCTCCTGGCCGTACGCGCCGACGTTCTGCACCGGCGTCGCCCCCGTCGACCCGGGGATGCCGCTGAGCGCCTCGACGCCGGCCAGCCGGTTCCCGACGGCGTGGGCGACCAGGTCGTCCCACGGTTCGCCGGCCTGGACGACCAGCCGCCCGCCGTCGCGCTCGATCCCCCGCGTGCGGACGGCGACGACGTCCCCGGCCCAGCCGTCGTCGGGCGCCACTACGTTGGAGCCCCCGCCGAGCAGGAGCAGCGGGCGGCCCGCCTCGTCGGCCTCGCGCACGGCGGCGACGAGTTCGGCCCCGTCCTCGACCTCGACGAGCCGGTCCGCCGGGCCGCCGACGCCGAGCGTGGTCAGGCCCGAAAGCGGCGCCCCGAGTCGAACCTGCACAGGTCAACGCTAGCCGGGACTACTCTGCGGACCGGTGAGCGAGGCCCGGAGCGACCACAAACGCCGGGCATCGCTGTCTCCGGCCCCGCAGCGCAAGGCACCCCGGCTGGCCGCCGGTCGGGCCCGGGCACTCGGGCTGCCGACCCGCGGGACGACGAACGCCAACCGGTTGCGGCGGGTCGACCGGTGGATCCTCGCGACCCAGGTGCCCCGCCTGCGTGACTGCCCCCGGCCGCTGGTCGTCGACCTGGGCTACGGCGCCTCCGCGGTGACCACCCTCGAGCTCGTCGAGCGGCTGGGGCCGGAGGTCGACCGGCTGGAGGTCGTCGGCCTGGAGATCGACCCGGCCCGGGTCGAGGCCGTCGCCGCGGACCGGAACCCGCCGCGGGTGGACTTCCGCGTGGGTGGCTTCGAGCTGGCCGGCTTGCAGCCCGTGCTCGTGCGGGCGTTCAACGTGCTCCGGCAGTACGACGAGGACTCGGCCGCCCGGGCCTGGGACACGATGCGGGCGGCGCTCGGGCCGGGCGGGGTGCTCGTCGAGGGCACCTGCGACGAGTGGGGACGACGGTCGGCGTGGGTCGCGCTGGACGCCGACGGTCCGCTGACGCTGACGCTCGCCACCCGGGTCTCCGACATCGCGCAGCCGTCGGACCTGGCCGAGCGCCTGCCCAAGGCACTGATCCACCACAACGTCCCCGGACAGCCCGTGCACGAGTTCCTGCGCGCCTTCGACGCCGCCTGGGCCGCGGCGGCCGGGCTGTCCACCTTCGGGCCGCGCCAGCGGTGGGTCGCCGCCGTCGAGGCGCTGGCCGAGCATGGGTGGCCGCTGGTCGGCTCCACGCGGCGGTGGCGGCACGGCGAGGTGACGGTGCGCTGGTCGGCGGTCGCACCGAACTAGTCCTCGTCCTGTCACTAGTCCTCGTCCTGTCCGAATGGACCGGTCCGTCCACAGGTTGGAGGGCTGCCCACAGTGCTGTTTCCGCTGGTCAGTCCTGCGTTGTTCGGTTAGAATCGAACACATGATCGAACTGCTGGAGTGCCCGTCGTGGGGTGTCTCGCTGTTCGAATCAGTGCTGGCCCAGCACCGGCTGGAGCGCCTGGGAGTGCAGGTCTTCTTCGACGGCCCCCTTGCGGGTGTGGCCGGCTCACGACCCGATGCGGCAGATGAGCCCGAGGCCGACGGCATCACTGGCGAACTCGACGCGGAGGGGCTCGAGGTCCATGACCGGTTTCCCGGGCTGAACCGGTTCGGCCGGTTGCTGGAAGTGGGCGCCGGGCATCTGGAGGTGGCCCGGGCGGCCTATCGCGAGCAGGGTCAGAGGGCTGCGGTGCAGGCTCGCGCGCTGGCGGCGTTCGCCGCGGCTCGCCCGGCCCGCCTGCTGGACCGGCCCGATGACCAGGTCGGGGCCGCCGCCGCGGCGTCGCGGGCCGCCCGGCCGGCGGCGCTGACCGAGGTCAGCGAGTGGGCGGTCGACGAGGTGATGGTCGCCTTCGCGCTCACCTCGCAGGCCGCCGGTGAGCTGCTGGCCGACTCGATCACCCTCGACCAGCGGCTGCCCGCGACGCTGGATGCGCTCGAGGAGGGGCGGATCTCCTGGGCGCACGCCCGGATGCTCGCCGAGGTCGTCGGGCCGGTGAAGGACGAGGTCCGGGCCGCCGTGGAGGCCCGTCTGCTGGCCCGCGCGGAGGGCAAGACCGTCGCCCAGTTGCGGGTCGCCGCCGGGCGGGCGGTGCTGCGCGCCGACGCCGCAGCGCACACCAAGCGGCTGGCCAAGGCGATCCGGGACCGGTCGGTGCGCGCCCATCCCGGGCGCGACGGGATGGGCACGCTCGCCGCGACCATGCCGATCCCGCTGCTGGAGGCCTACAGGAGCAAGCTGCGGGCCTACGCCGAGGAGTGCGCGACGCCCGGTGACGAGCGGACGCTGGACCAGCGGATGCTCGACTGCCTGGCCGATCTGATCCTCCGGCCCGGCGAGACCGACCTGCCGCCGGTGCAGGCGAAGCTGACGATCGTGGCCACCGCCGCCACCATGGCCGGTGGCGACGAACCCGGCGAGGTCAACGGCCAGCCGGTGTCGGCGGCGGAGATCCGAGAGATCGCCTACGCCCTCGGCCTGCTCCCGCGACCCGGGACCGGCGAGCCGCCGGCACCGGTGATCCCGGACGACGAGGCCGCCACCGACGAGGGCGCCGCTCCCGATCCCAGCAATTCCGGATCGAACGCCGCGATGGGCATCGCGGCCGAAGGTCTCGGCCAGCTGCTGTCGCTGCGCAGCACCTCCGACACGGCGCTCGCCGAGCTTGCGCACATCGCGATCGTCGACGAGATCTCCGGCCAGCTGCTGGCCCTGACCAACGGGACCGCGCTCCGGCGCGCCGCCAGCTGCGGCCACCCGACATGCCGCACCGGCCAGCGCCTCTGCACCCATCCACCCGGCGGACCCGGCCTCGGCCCGCCACCGCCCACCGACGGCTACAGTCCCTCCGATCCGCTGGCCCGGTTCGTGCGCGCCCGCGACCGGCGCTGCCGCTTTCCCGGCTGCCGCGCCGCGGCGATCCGCTGCGACCTCGATCACAACCTGGTCTGGCCCCACGGCTCGACCAGCGCCGACAACCTGTGCTGTCTGTGCCGGCACCATCACCGGCTCAGTCACCAGGCGCCCGGCTGGACCATGACCCGCCTGCCTGACGGCGGCCTGCAATGGACCACGCCCGGCGGACAGACCATCACCACCCACCCGATCGGCTACGGCACCGACGACGACCTACCCCCACCGGCCGACGAGCCAGCACCAGCGAGCGTCAGGAAACCGGTCGGCACCCTCGAATACCTCCGCAACTGGCCCCCGCCGCCACCGGACCCGAATGACGAACCCGCACCCTTCTGATGTCGAGGCTCCGACCGCACGCACGTTGAGTACAGCCACGTCCGGCACCATGACGGCGTGACCCTCCTGATCGGTGACGCGCTGCGCCAGCGGTGCATCGAGGCCGTCGTCGAGGAGGGTGAGCGCTTCGGCATCGTGGCGCAGCAACTGGCCTCGGGCCTCACGCCCCTCAGCGGCGGCCTGGACGTGCCTGTTCCTTGGGTGCCAGAGTGGCGGGCCCGCGACCTGATCGGGCACCTGGGCACCGTCCATCACTGGGCCACCGCCATCGTGCGCGCCGGCACCACCGAGCCGCCGCCGGCCGACGCACGGCAGCAGCCGCCGCACGACGAGAACCTGCTCGAGTGGTACGAAACCGGACTGGTCGAGCTCGTCGCGACGCTGCAAACCGTCCCCCCCGACGCCCCCGCCTGGCACATGAGCCCGGCCGCCGAGAAGGTCGCGGCGTCCTGGGCCCGCCGGCAGGCACACGAGCTCGTCGTCCACCGGACGGACCTCGAGGTCGCGGCCGGCATCGAACCCGCAGGGGTGGACCCCGCCCTGGCCGAGGACGGCGTCGACGAGCTGCTCGCCGTCGTCGTGCCACGCTGGGCGCACACCGAACCGATCGCGAGCGCGGAAGCCACCGTGGGCGTCACCAGCACCGACACGGGCCGCACCTGGTCGGTGTCCGTCGTCCGTGGTCAGGTCACCCTGCGACCGGAACGCACCGGCCGCGAGGACGCCCAGGTGCACGGCGACGCAACCGCGCTGCTGCTGCACCTCTGGGGCCGGCCTGCCGAGGTGACCGTCGACGGGGACCCCGCCGCCGAGGCACTCCTGCGGGGCCGCTGAGGTGGCCCGTCCGATGGGACTGCCACCGGGTCCGACGCCGGTCAGCGGCGGCACCGCCGAGCTGCTCGCCGACGCCGACCGCGACTCCTCCTGGATGCTGCTGGTCAACGACACCCCGCAGTCCCACGTCGACCTCGACGACCCGGAGCACCTGGAGTTCGAATACGTCCGGCGGATGGGCCACGTCCTCGACCTGGCCACCCCGCCGGGCACCGCCATCGACGCCGTCCACCTCGGGGGCGGCGCCCTGACGCTCCCCCGGTACGTCGCCGTCACCCGCCGCGGGTCGCGGCAGCGCGTCGTGGAGATCGACCAGCCGCTCACCGACCTCGTCCGCGAGCACCTGCCGCTCCCTCGCGGCGCACGCATCCGCGTCCGCGCCGACGACGCCCGCGTCGGTCTGGCCGCCCTGCACAGCGACAGCGCCGACGTCGTCGTGTGCGACGTGTTCGCGGGTGCGCGAACGCCCGGGCACCTCACCACCGTGGAGTTCGCCGCCGAGGTCCGTCGGGTGCTGCGTCCGGGCGGTGTCTACGCGGCCAACGTGGCCGACGGCCCGCCGCTGCGGTTCGCCCGCAGGCAGATCGCCACGCTGCGGTCGGTGTTCCGGCACGTCTGCGTGCTCGCCGAGCCGGGGACCATGCGCGGACGGCGGTTCGGCAACCTGGTCGCCGTCGCCTCGAACGCGGACCTGCCGATCGACGACTACGTCCGCCGGTGCGCCCGCGACCCGATGCCGGCGCGCGTCGTCCACGGCGCCGACCTGCGCCGCTTCGTCGGGACGGCGCTCCCGGTCCACGACGCCGACGCGGCCGACTCCCCCGAGCCCCCGGCGGGCGTCTTCAACCGCTGAGCGCGGCCTCGAACGCGGCCAGGACCGGCTCGGAGAACAGCACGAACCTCACCTCGGTGACGCGCTGGACGAGCACCTCCCGCACGCCGGCCACCGCCTGCCGCGCGGCGTCGTCGACCGGCCAGCCGTAGATGCCGGCCGAGATCGCCGGGAAGGCGACGCTGTGCGCGCCCAGGGCGTCGGCGACCCGCAGGCTCTCCGCGTAGCAGGAGCGCAGCACGGCGGACCGGTCGGTCGAGGCCGACCAGATCGGCCCGGCGGTGTGCACGATCCAGCGGGCAGGCAGCCGGCCGGCCGTCGTGGCGACGGCCTGACCCCGTGGCAGGCGGTGGCCGGCCAGCTGCTCGACGATCGCCCGGCATTCGGCCAGCACCGAAGGACCCGCCGCCCGGTGGATCGCCCCGTCCACACCCCCACCGCCGAGCAGTCCCGGGTTCGCCGCGTTGACGATCACGTCGACGTCAGCATCGGTGATGTCGCCGAGCACCGCGCGCAGCTCCACGGATCGACCGTAGGGTCACCGGCATGACCGTGCCCGCTCCCGCACTGCGCCGAGACACCCAGCACAAGGTGATCGCCGGGGTCTGTGCGGGCATCGCCCGTCGCTACGGGCTGTCCCGCAACGGATTGCGGATCGCCTTCGTGATCTCCTGCGTCCTGCCCGGACCGCAGTTCCTCGCCTACCTGCTGCTGTGGGTGCTGATCCCGGCCGACTGACGGCCGCTCCGGCTCAGCGGCCCGGGGTCACCAGCTGTTGCCGCGGCGCAGTCCCCGCACCGCCGGACGCACGTCGACGAGGTACACGACCGCGGCGATCACCGCGGGCAGGCCGAAGAAGCTCATCAGCCCGAAGAAGTAGACGACCACGGTCGCCAGACCGGTGATGGCCAGCCAGCCCGGCTTGGTGAGCTTGCCGGCGGCGACGAACCCCGCGGCAGGGCGGACCAGCGCGTCGATGAACGCCCACGCCCCCAGGGCGAGCGCGGCATAGGTCAGGACCAGCATCAGCAAGCCGTCGAAGGACGCCATGGCCGCGAGCGTACCCGCCTGGAGGCCCGGATCAGGCGCCCCGAGCGGGGGACAGCACAGGGCCCCGGAGCGCTGATGCAGCTCCGGGGCCCTGGTCGTGCGACGTCAGCGGGACGTCAGTTCTTCTTCGCGGGCACCGCGGTCGGGTTGGCCGGCTTGGCCGTGCGGGCGCGGGTCACGCGGGCGGAGGTCGCCTTGGCTGGCGAAGACTTGCGGGCCGGCGCGGTCTTCTTCGCCGGGGTGCCGTTGCTGGCCTTCGGGGTCACCGGCTTGGCGCCGGAACCAGGGGCCTCGACGGCCTTCTCGGCGGTCGCCTTGGTGTTCTTGGCGGCGTCGTCGACCTTGGTCTCTGCCTTCTCGGCGACCTTGGTGGCGCGGGCGGCGGTCTTCTGCGCCACGGAGGTCGCCTCGTCGGAGGCCTTGGCGACCTTGGTCGCGGTCTCCTCGAGAGCCTCGTCGAGGGTGTCCTCGACGGTGTCGACGGCGCGCTCGGCGCGACGCACGACCCGGCGGAAGCCGGGCTGCTTGCGCAGCTCCTCGACGACCTCGGCGCCGTGCACGGCCAGCTTCTCGACGGTCTCGACGGCCTGGGTGCGCGCGGTCTCGAGGAGGCTCTCGACGGTGCTGCGCAGCGCCTCGGGACGGACGGCGACGGCGAGCTGCTGGGCCGTGGCGCGGGCGGTGCCGGCGGCGTCGGTGGCCCGGGTGCGGGCCTCCTTCACCGCGAGGTCGGCCTGGACCTGGGCCTCGCCCGGCAGGGCCTCGGCGCGGGAGCGGAACTGCGCGACGGCGTTCTTCGCGCGCTCCACGGCCAGGTCACCGGCGCCGACGGCGGCCAGGAACGGCGTCTTGGCCTGCTCGGCGAACGTCCGGGTCTGTGCCACGGCGAGCTCGCTGTACTGCTTCACGGTCTGGGTCGGGGTCATGCTGACTCCTTCGGGGGTCGGGGTGCGGGGGGAACGGGCTGCGTGGCGGCCTCGGGAGAGGCCCGATGCTCACGGACATAGGTCTCGTAGAGCTCCAGCAGGACTGCCTTGTGTCGCTCGGACAGGGCGCTGTCCGACCGGATCGCCGCCACGGTGTCCGGGTTCCCGGAACGCCGATCGAGGATGCCGGCCTGCTCGTAGAGCGATTCGGCCGAGATCTTCAGGCCCCGGGCGATCGACGCGAGGATCTCCGCTGACGGCTTGCGGAGGCCCCGCTCCACCTGGGACAGGTACGGGTTGCTGACGCCGGCCGTGCGGGCCAGCTCGCGCAGCGAGACGCGCGCGGCGCTGCGCTGCTCCCGGATGAAGTCCCCCACCTGCGAGCTGACGGCGGCGACGCTCGGGGCCTCGTTGATCGACCCGGCGACCGACTCCGCCACGTTGCTGGCGACCTGCTCCGCCTTCTGACGGACCGTGGTCACCTGCCCGCGGACGAACTCACTCGGTGTCTGCACGTATATGACCGTAGCCGCCGGTGCTAGCTTTTGCAAGCGGAGTTGCTAGCAGCTTGCCGTGAGCCCGCTCACAGCAAATCACTGCAGGTCAGCCGCCCAGATGGGCTGCGGCCCGCACCTCACCGACCACGTCGTCACCACCCGTGACCGGGATGTTCGACCACGGTGCTAGCACGTCGGCCGGCACCCCGAGCCGCAGCAGGGCGGCGCTCAGGACCGGCGTCCTGCCCCGCTCACCGCCGTCGTCCAGCTTCAGGGCGACCGCCCCGCGGCCGGGCACCGCCGCGACGTGCACGCCGTCCGCACCGCCCTTCACCAGCAGACCCGGGACTGCGCGCATCAGGTCGGTGTCCTCGCGACCGGTGCCCGCGACGAACCAGGGCTGCGCCCGCATGGCATCGGCGACCGACCGCTCCCGACTGCCCTCCGGCGCCTCCACCAGGGACGACACGCCGCGGGCCAGGCCGGTCAGCGACAGCGCGTGCTGCGGGGCGCCACACCCGTCGACGACGACTGCTGCGACCGGCTCCTCCGCCGCCTCGGCCAGGCGGCCCTCGATCGCCTGCTGCAGCGGGTGCCGGCGGTCGAGGTAGCCCGCGGTGGGCCAACCGGCGGCCACGCAGGCCGACAGCATCGCCGCGTGCTTGCCCGAGCAGTTCATGGCCAGCCGGTCGGCCGTGCGATCGGCCACGATCCAGGCCGCCTTCGTGGCCTCGTGCTGGGGCAGCGCGGGCGGGCAGCCGAGGTCGTCGGCATCGAGGCCGACGGCGCCGAGCATGGCCGCGACGAGCTCGCGGTGCCCGTCCTCCCCGTTGTGCGATCCCGCGCCGATCGCCAGTTCGGCCTGCGACCGCGGCACCCAGCCGGCGGAGAGGAGGGCCGTTGCCTGCACGGGCTTGTTCGACGACCGCGGCAGGACCGGCCGGTCGACCGCTCCGACCGCGAACGTCACCTCGCCGGCGGCGTCCAGGACGACGAGAGACCCGCGGTGCGCGGACTCGAAGAACCCGGAGCGCCAGACCTCGACGAGGACCGGGTTCTCCGGCCAGCCGTTCAGTGGCGACCTTCGTCGGCCAGCAGCGCGGCGACGTCCGCCTCCCCGTCGCGGTACCGGCGGCCGAGCTCGGCGGCGAGACCGTCCATGACCTGCTGCACGCCGCGGCGGCGCTCCGACAGCCCGCTCTCGGCCGCCGACAGCGCACGCGCCGCCTTCTCCAGCTTGGCGTCGGAGAGATCGGCGATGTCGGACATGTCGATCGAGCCGGTCAGCGAATTGACCCAGGACTCGTATTCCTCGGGCGCGTGCGGCTGCACCGTCTGGTGCCGCCCGAGGCCGTGGGCCGGCCCGCGCCCCTTCTCCGACAGGATCTCGGGCAGCAGGTCGACCAGCGACCGCCCGTCGTGCTCGGCGCGGCGCTGCAGCTCGCGCCGGACGATGTCGAGCCGGCCCTGCAGCAGCCGCCGCGTGTAGGAGAGGTTGACCTCCTGCTGCTCGGCCTCGCGGCGCAGCCGGCGGACCTCGCTCATGGGCTGCGTGGTCGCGCCCTCGAGGAACGCCGGGTCGAGCAGCGCGTCGACGGCGGCACCGCCGGCCGGGGCTGGCTTCGGACTCATCGGGTTGCCTCCATCGGCTTGATGCCCAAGAAGCTTCGGGCGTCGTCGGTACTCATCGGCGGACGCTGGGCGATCTTGGCGAGCCCGGCGGCGCGCGCGACCAGCTGGGCGTTGTCGCGCACCGGCTCGCCCGGAGCGTAGGTGAGCGTGTCCTCCATGCCCACCCGGAGGTGACCGCCGGCCGACAGCGCGGCGAGCATCACCGGGATCGACGTCCGGCCCACGCCGGTGGCGGCGAAGGTGGCGCCCTCGGGCAGGAACGGCAGGCAGGCGGTCAGGGCCTGTGCGGTTCCGGGCATCCCCCCGGGCACGCCCATCACCAGGTCGACGTGCACGTGGCCGCCGTGCGGCGGGCCGTACCTGTCCAGCAGCCGCCGGAGCGTGGCCAGCTGGCCGAGGTCGAAGACCTCGTACTCGGGGACGATGCCCCGCTGCTGCATCTGGGTGTGCAGCTCGACGATCAGGTCCCAGGGGTTGCTGAAGACGTCGTTGCCGAAATTGACCGTGCCCAGGGTCAGCGAAGCGGCGTCCGGCTGGGCGTCGAGGACGGCGAGCCGGGCGTCGAACGGGTCGGTGACCGCGCCGCCGCTGGACAGCTGCACGACGAGGTCGGTGTTCTCCCGGACGGCGGCCACCACCTCGCGCACCCGGCCGAGGTCGAGCGTGGGTCGCGTCTCGGTGTCCCGGACGTGCAGGTGGACCACCGACGCACCGACCCGCTCGCAGTCCTTCGCCGTCGCCACCACCTCGTCGACCGTCACGGGCAGCGCCGGGACGTCGGCCTTGGCGGACTCCGCCCCCGTGGGCGCGACCGTGATGAGAGTGCTGGAGGTCACCGGCCGATCGTCGCAGATCGGACCGCCTGCACCCGCGCACGGGCGGCGGCGACGTCGGCGTCGGTGCCGGCCGGCGCGTCGTCCGGGTCGATGGATGCGGTCGACCCGGCGACCGTGAGCTCCGCGTCCATCGCGACCGACTGCTTCACCAGCGCCAGCGCGATGACCCCCAGTTCGTGGTGGCGCACCACGGTGCCGACACGGCCGACCTCGCGGGTCCCCGCGAGAACCGGCGTCCCGGGTTCGGCCAGCACCTCGCTCACGCCGTCCAGGTGCAGCAGGACCAGCCGCCGCGGCGGGCGGCCGAGGTTGTGCACGCGGGCGACGGTCTCCTGGCCGCGGTAGCAGCCCTTGTCGAGGTGGACGGCGGTGCGCAGCCACTGCAGCTCGTTCGGGATGGTGCGGTGGTCGCTGTCCACGCCGAAGCGCGGACGGCGGGCCTCCACCCGCAGCGCCTCGAAGGCCGAGAGCCCGGCGAGCGGCGCGCCGAGCCGGTCCACGACCCCCTCGACGTCGGCGCGCGGGACGACGAGGTCGAACACGAGCGCCCCGCCGTCGCCGATCGGCGGCATCCGCCGGACGAAGCCGCCACCGTCCAGGGCGGCCACGTCGTCCGGCACGGGAAGGGCCGCGGCGGCGAGGACCCCGGGAGCCCTCGGCCCGACGACGCTCAGCACCGCCCACTGGTCGGTCACCAGGGCGGGATCCACCCGGAGCATGAACCGCATCTTCTGCAGGAAGTCGAGCAACGCAGCGCCGGCACCGGGTTCGGTGTCGGCCCAGGTCGTGCCCGCCAGGTCGGCGAGGACGAGGTGGTGTTCGACGTGCCCGTTCGGCGACAGGACGAGCGCCTCGCTGCCGCTCGCGTCGGACAGTCGCTCCAGGTGCTGGCTGGTGAGGCTGTGCAGCCAGGTCAGCCGGTCGGTGCCGGGGATCGTGAGCACGTCGCGGTCGCTGCGGTCGACGACGCCCGCGGTCTCGGCGAGCAGGCGCTGTTCGCGCAGCGGGTCGCCGTAGTGGACCGCGACGACGCCGTCCTCCTGCTGCACGGCGCCCGGCCGGCCCGCCAGGGGTGAGACGTTCATGGATGCTCCGATCCGGCTCGCTCGCGGCATGCGCGGCAGGTTCCCGACAGGGCCACGTGACCCACGTCGACGGTGAAACCCAGATCGCCCGCCAGACGTTCCGCGGCGCTGTCGAGCAGGTCCGACGGCACCGACGTGATCTCGCCACAGGCCTGGCAGACGACGTGCAGATGGGGGTGCTCGGCGGCGTGGTAGACCGGCGCCCCCTTGCCCAGGTGCGTGTGCCAGACCAGACCGAGCCGCTCGAGCAGCTCCAGGTTCCGGTAGACCGTGGAGGCGTCCGGCGCGGCCCCGTCGGGCCCGGCCTGTTCGCGGAGCCGGGCACCGATCGCCTCGGGGGTCGCGTGCTCCAGCGTCATGACCGCGTCCAGCACCTGGGTGCGCTGCGCCGTCATCCGCAGGCCGCGGGCGCGCAGCCGCTCGGCGAGCGGCCTGCTCGCCGCGTCAGCGCCGTGCTCGGTACCCATGTGACGAGACTAGGCCCGCGATCGGGCAGGCTGGACCCGTGGACGACCAGCGACGGGTGGCGGTCTGGCGGAACGGCGCGGCGGTGTCCGTGCCGGCGGACGAGCCGGTGGTGACCGCGTTCGACCAGGGACTGGGCCGCGGCGACGGCGTCTTCGAGTCGGTGGCGGTGTCCGGACGGACGACGCCGCACCTGCCCGCGCACCTGGAACGGCTCGCCCGGTCGGCCGCACTGCTCGAGCTGGCCGACCCCGGCCAGGCCGTGTGGCGCTCGCTCGTCGACACCGTCCTGGCCGACTGGCCGGCCGAGGTCGAGGGCGTGTGCCGGCTGTTCCTCACCCGCGGCCTCGGCGACGGGCTGCCCCCGACCGCCGTCGCCCTGCTGTCCCCGGTGCCCGCGGAGGTGCTCCGCCAGCGCGCGCAGGGGATCTCCGTGATCAGCCTCGGTCTGGGCGTCCCGGTGGGCTTCCGCGCCCAGGCCCCGTGGCTGCTCGGCGGCGCGAAGACCCTGTCCTACGCCGTCAACATGGCCGCCCAGCGGCACGCCCACCACCGCGGTGTCGACGACGTCGTCTTCACCTCCCTGGAGGGCCAGCTCCTGGAGGGTCCCACCTCCACGGTCGTCTGGGCCGGCGGCGGCGCCCTGCGCACGCCCCCGCTGGAGACCGGGATCCTGCCCGGCACCACGGTCGCCCGGCTCTTCGCCCGGGCTGTGGCGGCCGGCTGGCGGACCGAGGTCAGCTGGGGCACGGTCGCGGATCTGCACGCCGCGGACGCCGTCTGGCTCGTCTCGGGCGTGCGCGGTGCCGCGCCGGTGCACACCCTCGACGGGGTCCACCGGGGCGACGCCGGCCTGACCGGACCGATCCGGGAGCTGCTCGCCCGCTAACCTGGTTCCCGGTGCGCCGGGAAGTCTGGTCGGCAGTGTCCTACCCGACCCTGCTTCCTGGAGCCGCCCCGTGACCACCCCCGCCACCCGGCTGTTCTCCCGCGGCTCCCGGCCGGAGACCAGCCGGATCGCGGCGGTCCTGCGCAAGGAGACCGTCGGCGGCGTCCTCCTCCTGCTCGGCACGCTCGTCGCCCTGGTGTGGGCCAACTCCCCCTGGGCCTCGGTCTACGCGGCGGTCCGGGACGCCCGCATCGGCCCGCAGGCGCTGCAGCTGCACCTGTCGCTGGGCAGCTGGGCAGCCGACGGGCTGCTCGCGATCTTCTTCTTCGTCGCCGGGCTGGAGCTCAAGCGCGAGTTCGTCGCCGGCGACCTGCGCGACCCCCGGCGGGCCGCGCTGCCCGTCGCCGCGGCGGTCGGCGGCATGGCCGTGCCCGCGGTCATCTACGTGCTGGTCAACCTCGGCACCGGCGACGGCGCCCTGCGTGGCTGGGCCGTCCCGACCGCGACCGACATCGCGTTCGCCCTCGCCGTCCTCGCGGTGATCAGCACCCACCTGCCGAGCGGCCTGCGCACCTTCCTGCTGACCCTGGCCGTCGTCGACGACCTGCTGGCCATCTCGATCATCGCCGTCTTCTACACCTCGGCCCTGTCGGTCCCGCCGCTGCTGCTGGCTTTGCTGCCGCTGGCGCTGTTCGGGCTCCTGGTCCAGCGGCGGATCCGCTCGTGGTGGCTGCTGCTGCCGCTGGCCCTGCTCACCTGGGGCCTGGTGCACGCCTCGGGGGTCCACGCGACCGTGGCCGGGGTGCTCCTCGCCTTCACCGTGCCGGTGGTGCGGAGCGAGGGCGCCGGGGGTCCGGACGCCGGACCTGGTCTCGCCGAGCACTTCGAGCACCGTTTCCGGCCCCTCTCCGCCGGGGTCGCGGTGCCGGTCTTCGCGTTCTTCGCCGCCGGCGTCACCGTCGGCGGCCTCTCCGGCCTCGCCGACTCGCTCGCCGATCCCGTCGCGCTCGGGATCGTCGTCGCCCTCGTCGTCGGCAAGACGGTCGGCATCACCGCGGCAACCTGGCTGGTCTCGCGGTTCACGCGGGCCGAGCTCGACAGCGACCTCGGCTGGTGGGACGTCGTCGGCCTGGCGCTGCTCGGCGGCATCGGATTCACCGTCTCGCTGCTGATCGGCGAGCTGGCCTTCGGGGCGGGCAGCCTGCGCGACGAGCACGTGAAGGTGGGCGTCCTGGTCGGCACCCTGACCGCGGCGCTGCTGGCCGCGGTGCTGCTCCGGCTTCGCAACCGCCGCTACCGGTCGGCGACGTTCGCCGAGGGCTGAGAATTGCGGTTGCCGGGCCCTCTTTCGCGGTCGTACCTTCGTCGTACACGAGAGAGGAGGTGGTCCGTACTTTGCATAGCTACAGGACTCGTGAGGTGGCTGTCCGCTAGCCGCCGTCCAGATGGGCCGCCCGTTCAGACTCGCGTCTGAGCGACGGCAGATCGCCCGTCCGTCGTACGGCGGCGAGCGAGAACCGGACAGTCACCCGACCCCCGGGCCGCCGACATTTGTCCAGTCGGCCCGCGTGCAGTTGCATTGTGCGAGCGCAGCGCCGCGGAGCAGCCCGGGGGTTGTCCGTTGTCTGGGTAGGTTCGTGTCGTGCAGCTCGGCGGACTCCCGGTCGAGGACGACGTCTCCCGCGGGGTCTGGGTCTCCTCCGGCCGGCGGCGTGGGTCGCCCGGCACCGTCTCCGCCCTCGTCCCCGCGGTCTTCGAGGCCTATGCGCGGGTCCTCCACCCGGCGATCCGCTACGACGGAGACGACGACGTCGAGGTCCCCTGGGCCGACGTCGCCGCGTACAACGGCACCGGCACCCACCCGCAGATGCAGTGGGTCGCCGTGACCCGGGGGCCGGTCGAGAGCCAGCCGCCGCTCTGGGACGACGGCCCCAGCGAGGGACACCTGCCGATCGCGGTCGCCGCACGCCTGATCGAGGCGCTCGGCCGGCACACGACCACGCCCGAGGCGTGCCTGTTCGGCCGCTGGGACGGATTCGGGTACGACCTGGCCGACCCCGACGTCCCGCCGCGGCTGCTGCTGCGCGGCGGCAAGGACGTCGTCCTGGTGCGTGGCGCGCTCGCCGACGCCGTCCGCAACCTCGCTCCCGAACCGCACGAGCAGAGCGCCAACCTGTGGTGGCCGGCCGACCAGGCCTGGTGCGTGGTCACCGACATCGACCTGACCAGCACGTACGTCGGGGGCAGTGTGGCCTGCATCGCCGACCTCGTAGCCAGCGATGGCCTCGAGGCGCTGCCCGTCACCGCCGATCAACCCGCCGCATAGGTGATCATGCGTCGGTGCGCGCACTCGCGGTCCGGGTCCTGGCCCTCGTCTTCGCCCTGAGCTGGCTATTCTTCCCCGGCTTCGGTCTGATCGATCTCGCGGTCTCGTGGGACGCGGACTGGCCCGTGGTGCTGGAGGCCGGCTGGGGCGCGTTCATGACGCTGCTCCTCGGCGGCTCCTTCCTCGCCGTGGCGATCCGGCCGACCCGTGCCGCACCGGCCACGGTCACGCTGGTCACCGCCCTCGCCGCGCTGCTCGTCTCGTCGGTGGCCGGCCTCGAATGGCAGCTGCTGGGCTACGCGGCGCTCCTCTGCGTCGAGAGTGCCGTCGTCCTCCTCGTCCCGGGCCGCGAGCGGGTGCACCCGCTGACGCGGTCGACCTCCGTGCCGCTGCTCGTGCTGGCCGCCGCCGGCGCCGTCCCGCTCCTCGCACACGCCGTGCGCATGTACCGGCTGAACCGGCAGGACGCCGGCGAGGCCATCGGCGAGCTGACGATGGGCGTGGACCACCACGCCGTGCAGGGCGCGCTGGCACTGGTGCTGGCCGCCCTCGCCCTGGTCGCCGCGGTCTGGCCCCGGGGGCGGCGGTACGTCGGGACGTCGGCCGGGCTCTGCGCGGCGTACGGGGGCCTGGTGTCGTTCGCCTTCCCCGGAACCTGGGCAGGAGCCGGCCCGACCTGGTCGGTCCTCTGCCTGCTCTGGGGCGTGGCCCTCGCGGCACTCGCCCTGGTCGCGCCCCGGCCGCTACAGCCGGGCGAGCTCCACGGCGAGGTCGTCGAGGCCGAGCGAGCCCTGTGACAGCGCCGCCATGTGCCAGGCCTTGAGGTCGAAGTCGGCGCCGCGTGCCTGTTTCGCCGCCTCCCTGCCTTCCAGCCAGGCCCGCTCCCCGAGCTTGTAGCTGATCGCCTGCCCGGGGATGCCGAGGTAGCGGACCAGCTCGCTGTCCAGGAACGCGATGTCGGCCCCGGAGTTCTCGCCCAGGAAGGCCCGCGCCAGCTCCGGCGTCCACGGCTCGCCACGGTGGGCCTCGAGAGCGCCCTCGGCGTCGTCCGGGATGGTCAGCCCGAGGTGCATGCCGATGTCGATGACCACCCGCACCGAGCGCAGCTGCTGGGAGTCCAGGTACCCGAGTCGCTCACCGGGGTCGCTGAAGTAGCCGAGCTCGTCCATCAGCCGCTCCGCGTAGAGCGCCCAGCCCTCGACGTTGGCGCCCACCGACCCCAGCGACGTCTGGTAGCTCGACAGGTCCCTCGAGACGTAGGCCCACTGCGCCAGCTGCAGGTGGTGACCGGGGACGCCCTCGTGGTACCAGATCGAGACGAGGTCCCACAGCGGGAAGCGGGTGCGGCCCAGCGTCGGCAGCCAGGTGCGGCCCGGCCGGGAGAAGTCCTGCGCGGGACGGGTGTAGTACGGCGCGGCCGCGCTGCCGGGCGGCGCGATCATGGCCTCGACCCGGCGCACCGGCTCGGCGAGGTCGAAGTGCGTCCCGTCCATGGCGGCGATCGCGTCGTCCATCATCTGCTGGAGCCGCGCGCGGATCTCCTCCACGCCCTCCACCGCCGGCCCGTTGGTGGCCAGCCAGCGCATGGCCTCCATGGGAGTCGCACCGGGCAGCACCTTCTCCGCCTCGATGCGCTGCTCGGTGAGGATCCGCCGGTGCTCGGACCAGCCCCAGGCGTAGGCCTCCTCGAGCCCCTGCCCCGCGCCCAGGTCCGAGCCCGTCCACCGTCGCGCCGCGGTGGCGTAGCGCTCGCGGCCGACGGCGTCCGGCGTCCCCTCGGTCTGCGGCGCGTACTCGTCGCGCAGGAAGTCGCGCATGTCGGCCACGGCCTGGTCGGCGGCGTGCGCGGCCTTGACCAGCTCGGCGCGCAGCGACTCCGGTCCGGTCGCGACGAAGCCGGCGAAGTAGGGCCCGGCCAGCCACTCGTCGAGCTGCCCGACGACGGTGCGCACCTGACGCCCGGCGACCAGCAGTCCCTGCCGGGCGCCCTCCTCCAGGCTCTCGCGGAAGCTCCGGTACGCCTCGGGCACCCGCGCCATGCGCCGGGCGATCACCGCCCAGTCGTCCTCGGTGACCGCCGGCATGAGGCTGAAGACCTGCCGGACCGCGTGCACCGGGCTGAACAGGTTGGACAGCGCCCGCAGGCCCTCCCCCTGCTCGTGCGCCGCGAGCTCGGCGCCCAGCCGCTCGCGCAGCAGCCGGGCGCAGCTGCGCTCGATCGGGTCGTCGGCCAGCGCCGGGTTCTCCGCCAGCACGCGGTCGAGCTCGGCGAGGGTCGCCCGGTTCAGCGCCGCCTCGGCCTCGAGTCCCCCCGGGCCGGCGTCGGGCAGCCGGTCGTCGCCGGGCCGGGTGCCCAGCGACGTGGCGACCAGCGGGTTCAGGTCGCACACGGCGTCGACGTAGCGGTCGGCGACCTGCCGGGGGGTGCTGGGAGAAGTCATCGGATCCGTTCGAGTCGGGCGGACATCAGTGGCCGCAGTGGTCCGTCGGGTCCCGCCCGGTCGATGGCGTACATCAGCGCGCCGTCGACGATGCCGTAGAGGCGTACGGCCCGGCTGACGTCCGGGGCGTCGGGGGTGCGGGCGAGGACGTCGGTGGACAGCTCCCAGCTGGTCGTCGTCCGGGCGGAGCCGACGTAGAGCTCGACCAGGCCGTCGGGGCTGGTGACCAGCAGCTCGACGTCGTCCGCGCCACGGGGCCGCCAGAAACCGGACTCCCGGGCGTCGGCAGCGGCGATGGCCCCGTCGTCGGTCAGCCGCCAGGTGCGGGACTCGTAGGCGAGGAAGCCGCGGCCGTCGTGGCTGAACCGGATCCACTGGCCGAACCGGACGTCGGCCTCCGAGCCCGCCGCCCCGCCGCTGCGCACACCCTCCCCGTGCCACTCGCCCAGCAGCGGCAGGACCGAGAGGAGCTCCTCGGAGACCTCGGGACCGCTGCGGACGTCGGCGGTGTCGGGCACCGGGAGCTCGGTGGGGCCGCTCATCGGCGGGCCCCCTTCGGGCTGCGGGCCAGGCGGAGGGCGCCGTAGGCGAAGGCGAGCGCCGCCGACGACGCCAGGGTGACCAGTGCCCATGCGGAGACCATGGCCTCCACCGTATGCGGACTGCGGCCGCCCGGTTCAGCCGGTCACGAGCGAGACCGCCGCGATCGCGGCCACCACCTCGTTCCAGGGGGTGGGCCGCAGGCCGAAGGTCTCCGTGGTGGCGGTCGCGTCGATGACGTACGCCTGGTCGAACTGGTGCCGGACGGCGACGACCTCGCGCAGGAACGGGACGACGACACCGGCCGTCCGCAGCATCGGCCACGGGATGCTGCTCACCGGCACCGACGGCACCCCGAGGACAGCGGCCAGGTCGCCGATGGCCTGCCGCTGCGACCGTGGCGGGGCGCTCGGCACGTGCCAGGCGCGTCCGAGCGCGCGCTCGTCGGTGCCGAGCGTCGCGAGGGTGGCGGCCACGTCGGGCAGGTACGCCCAGGTGCGCGGGGCATCCGGATCGCCGACGACGTACGCGCGGCGGCCGGCGCGGATCGCGGGCAGCTGACGGGCCAGGTGCGAGTGGTCGCCGTCCACCTGCGGACCGACGAAGTCCGCGGCCCGCGCCTCGGTGACCTGCACGCGGCCGGCCTCGTGCGCGGCGAGCGCGTCGGCCCACATCCGGGCGCGCACCCGGCCCTTGACGTCGGTGGCCGCCATCGGCGACTGCGGCGTCATCGGCCCGGAGGGACGCCCGTACCCGTACAGGTTCGACATGGTCACGAGGACGGCGCCGCTGCGCTCGGCCGCGGTCAGCAGCGCGGCAGCCACCGGCGGCCAGTCGGTCGCCCACCGGGTGTAGGCGGGGTTCACGGCGTTGTAGAGGGCGGCCGCGCCGTGTGCCGCGCCGGCCACGGCGGCGGCGTCGGTGGCGTCCACCTGCCGGTGCTCGACCGCGTCGGTCGAGACGCCGCCGCTGCGCGACAGCACGCGCACCTCGTGGCCTCGCGCGACCAGTTCCTCGGCCGTGGTCAGGCCGACCGGCCCCTTGCCGACGATCACGTGCAGTGCCATGGAAGGCTCCTTCGCTCCGTTGCGAGAGCGGTGCTCTCGCTTACGGGGAAGACGCTGACACTTCCGCACCAGGGTGTCAAGAGCGGCGCTCTCTTTTGTGCTCACTGCTCTCTATATGGCACCATCGTGCCCATGCCGTCCGCCCGCGAACGCGTCCGCGCCGAGCTCACCGCAGAGATCACCGACGCCGCCCGCCGGCAGCTCGCCGAGGTCGGTGCGGCGGCGCTGTCGCTGCGCGCGGTCGCCCGCGAGGTGGGCATGGTGTCGTCGGCGGTCTACCGGTACTTCCCCAGCCGCGACGAGCTGCTGACCCGGCTGATCATCGACGGCTACGACGACCTCGGCGCCGCGGCCGAGGCGGCCGACGTCCCGTCCGCGCCGCCGGTGGAGCGCTGGCTCGGGGTCTGCCGCGCCGTCCGCGCCTGGGCGCTGGCCCACCCGCACGAGTACGCACTGCTCTACGGCTCGCCGGTGCCGGGCTACCGGGCGCCGAAGGACACGGTGCCCGCGGCGTCCCGTGTCGGCGTCGTCCTCGGCACCATCCTGGGCGACGCGGCGCGGGCCGGCCTGCTGCCCGACGGCTCCGGCGAGCGCGACCCCGGGGTGGTCAGCGACGGGGCGGCCGCCGTCCTCGGTGGCGAGCACCCGGCGCTCGACGAGACGGTGCGCGTGCGGGCGCTGCTCGCCTGGAGCGCCCTGTTCGGGACGATCAGCTTCGAGCTGTTCGGCCACTTCGTCGGGTCGGTGGAGGACGCCGACCGCTACTTCGACCGCGCCGCCACCGACCTCGCCCACCTGATCGGTTTCTGAGATGCCGTTCACCGGCAGCCATCCCGCGGCCGGCCTGCCGTTCCTGCGCACGCCGCTGCCCGCGTCCGCGCTCGTGATCGGCAGCATGGCTCCCGACTTCCCGTACTACGTGCCGTTCCAGCCGGCGCTGTACACGCACACCGCGCCCGCCGTCCTCACCACCGACCTGCTGCTGGGCGCCCTGGTCTGGGTTCTCTGGCACGGCGTGCTCGCGACCCCCGCCATCGCAGCGGCACCGCCCGCTCTCCGCGGTCGGCTGGCCGGGATCCCGCTCGGCCTGCGCCCCAGGCTGAGCGGCGTCCGCGCGGTCCTGCTCACCGCCGTCGGCCTCGCGCTCGGCTCCGCCACGCACGTGCTGTGGGACGAGTTCACCCACCCCCGGCGCTGGGGCACCCGGCACGTCCACGCGCTCGCGGAGAACTGGGGACTGCTCCCGGGCTACCGCTGGCTGCAGTACGCCAGCGGCCTGGTGGGCGGGCTCGTCCTCGTCGTCTGGCTCCTCCGCTGGTGGCGGCGGACGCCGCCGTCGCGCGCCGACACCGGAACCCGGGCGCCGCGCTGGCCCTGGGCGGTCGTGGCCGGCACCGGCGTCCTCGCGGGTGTCCCGGGGGCGCTCACCGCACCGAGCCTCGGGGCCGCCGGCTTCACGGGGGCAACCTGGGCCGGCGGGGCGGCGCTCGCCACCGGCGTCCTGCTCGCGGCCGGCTGGCACGTCGCCCGGTCCCCGGAGCCCTGACGCCCCCGCAACGGAGAAGGACCTGCCCGATGGTCCGGACAGGTCCTTCTCCACGCTCCGGGGAGCGGTGCTATTCGATGACGATCGTCGTCTCGTTCAGGCCGACCTCGGCCGGGACGAGCCGCTCACCCTTGCCCACGCGGGCCAGCGAACGGACCTTCCACTTGCCGGGAGCGGCGAAGAACCGGAACTCGCCCTCGGGACTGGTCACCACCTCGGCGGTGAACTCGTCGGTCTCGTCCAGCAGCCGGACGTAGGCACCGGCGACGGGGGCGCCGTCGTGCCAGACCTGGCCCTGGATGACCGTCTGCGTGCTCAGGTCGATGCCGGCCAGGGCACCACCCTGCTTGGGGGCTCCGCACATGGTCAGCTCACTTCTCGATCGGGACGCCGACGAGCGAGCCGTACTCGACCCAGCTGCCGTCGTAGTTCTTGACGTCGGACTTGCCCAGCAGCTCGCGCAGCACGAACCAGGTGTGGCTCGAGCGCTCGCCGATGCGGCAGTAGGCGATCGTCGCCTTGCTCTCGTCGAAGCCCTGCTCGGCGTAGAGCGCCGCGAGCTGCTCGTCGGTCTTGAAGGTGCCGTCCTCGTTGGCCGCCTTGCTCCACGGGATGTTCTTGGCGGTCGGGACGTGGCCGCCCTTCTGCGCCATCTCCTGCGGCAGGTGGGCGGGGGCGAGGATCTTGCCGGAGAACTCGTCGGGCGAGCGGACGTCGATCAGGTTCTTCGAGCCGATCGAGGCGACGACCTCGTCGCGGAAGGCGCGGATCGACAGGTCGGGGTCCTTCGCCCGGTACTGGGTGGCCGGGCGCTCCACCGGGTCCTTCGACAGCGGACGGCCGTCGAGCTCCCACTTCTTGCGGCCGCCGTCGATCAGCTTGACGCTCTCGTGGCCGTACAGCTTGAAGTACCAGTACGCGTAGGCGGCGAACCAGTTGTTGTTGCCGCCGTAGAGGATCACGGTGTCGTCGTTGCTGATGCCCTTGGCCGACAGGAGCGCCTCGAAGGCCTCCTTGTCGACGAAGTCGCGGCGCACCGGGTCCTGCAGGTCCTGCTTCCAGTCCAGCTTGACGGCACCCTCGAGGTGGCCGCCGTCGTAGGCGCTGGTGTCCTCGTCGACCTCGACGAAGACGAGCCCGGGCGTGCCCAGGTTCTCCTCCGCCCAGTCGGCGGTGACGAGCACGTCGTTTCTGCTCATGGTTGGTTCCTCCGTTTGGTGGTTCAGGCGCGGGCCGGCAGGACCCGCCGGGCGATCAGGTAGAGCTCGCAGCCCAGGCAGAAGCCCGTGACCGCGTTGAGCAGGGCCGCCACGAGCGCGAGCCCGGTGGCGACGGCGCCGAGCACCGGGAAACCCAGCAGGTAGCCCGCCGCGCCCACGACGGCGAACAGCAGGCCGACGAGCTGGGCGAAGCGGGGCGGCGCCTCCGGCTCGCGCTCGCGCACCGGGCCGAGCCGGGGCGCGACCACGGCGCGGAAGAAGGCGCCGTACGGCGCGTACCGGAGGCCGGCGAACGCCCCCACGGCGAAGACGACCGCCTGGACGGCGACGAGCACGCCGCTGCCGAGGAGGAGCGCGACGGCCAGCACGACGGCCGTGACGGACGCGGCGAACCGCGGCCCACGCACGTCGATCTCACGGGACAGGGCAGGACTCATGGCTGCAGGGGGCTCTCCGGACGGCGGTCAGGGCGCGTCTGGGCGAGGAAGGGCTCGCCCTCAGGGAGCCGGACAGAGGCAGCTGTCGACGCGGCACAGATCGACTGTGCGTCGCGACGTCAGCAGGGTGCCCACGCGGCGAGGGTAGCCGATCACGAGGGGACGCCTGCATGCGCGTCCACCAGGGCGGTCAGCTCGTCGGGCCGCGGAGCGCCGCTGCTCCGGCCGATCAGCTGCCCCTCGCGGTCGAGGTAGAACAGCGTCGGCGTCCGGCGGACGTCGAGTTCGCGGACCTCGTCGAGGTGGCTCTCGGCGTCGACGTGGACGTAGGCCAGCCGCGGACGGGCGGCCCGCAGGTGCTCGAGCCGGGCCTTCGTCGTCCGGCAGGGCGCGCAGAACGCCGTCGAGAACTGGACGACGGTCAGATCGGCGACGGCCGGATCGACGCCCAGGCGCGTGAACACCGGCAGGTGGGCGGGCGCGGCGGCCGGCGTCCGCACCGCGCCGTCGCGCGTGCGGACCCACCACGCGACGACGACCGTCACCGCGAGCGCGGCGAGCACCACGACCACTCCGACTCCACTCATCCCTGGCACCAACCCGGCCGGTTCGGTCGGCTATTCCCGCCGGCTCAGCCGCCGAGGACCGCGTCGCTCGCCGCCACCGTGATGTCGACGCCGTGCGCGGCGGGGCGGACGCCGGTCAGCTTCAGCCCGAACGGCAGGGCCGGCAGGTCGTAGCGCAGGTCGAGCAGGTCGCTCGCCCGGCTGACCAGGAAGCCGGGCAGGTCGACCCCGGCGCCTGCCGCCTTGGACACGTCGATCACCAGCTGGTTGCCGTCGAGGCCGACCGTTCCGGCGGCGGTCAACGGGATCGTCTGCCCGACCAGCTCGACGGTCTTGGTGATCCGCAGGCCCTTGCCCTCGGGGCGCAGCGTCGTGTCGCCGCCGAGCTTGGCCGACAGCAGCGCGTAGGACAGCGTCGCCGTCCCGTCGATCCGGTCGACCGGCACCCGGTCCACCGAGCCGGACACGACCTTCGAGAGCGGAACGTGCACGCCGTGCAGGACGACGTGCGCCTCGGTCCCCGCCGGCTGACCCAGCTGCTCGGCCGTGAGCGAGATGCGGACGTCGTCGTAGGTGCCGGCGAAGGCCTGGGTGAGGAACGGGAACCCGGCGATGTCGACGGTGGGCGTCCCGTGCAGCCCGCCCTTCTCCGCCAGCTGGGTGGCGACCTTGTCCTCCGCGATGCCCACGGCGAACCGGTCGGCGGCGACGGCCAGCCCCAGCAGCAGGAGGACGACGACCAGCAGCGCCCGCACGGTCAGAGCACGCTCTGCAGCGCGAGAGCCACGGGGCCGCAGGCGGCCAGCGGCAGCACGCCCTGGATCACCGCGAGGGCCCAGACCGGCGGCGGCTGCTCGCCGTCGGGCGGCTCGGCTGCGTCGGCCTCGACCACCACGTAGGACGCGACGAGGGAGACGATGCCCGCCACGCCGCCGAGGACCGCGCCGTAGATCACCGCCGCCAGGGGGTCGACGGTGCCGCTCACGCTCCGGCCGAGGACCGTCACGGCCGCCGCGGCCACGACCGCGACGCCGAAGCCGAGCAGTCCGCAGGGCACACCCTGGGCCAGCTGGGGGCGGGGCAGCACGAGATCGGCCAGGTGCCCGGCCACCAGGGCGGCACCCACCGCCAGCAGCGCGACCAGGGCGCGGCCGTGCCCGGCCTCCGTCCGGCCGAGCAGGAGGAGGGTCGCCAGCGCCCCGGTCACTGCCAGCAGCAGGGCGGTGCCCGCCAGCGAGGCGACCAGGTCGTGACGCGGACGCCGGAACATCTGCTGGAGCACCATCGCCACGAAGCTCACGCCGAACACCGCGAGCAGGCCGCCCATCGCCGGTCTCCCCGGCAGGACCAGCACGAGATCGGCCGCGACCGCCGCGCCCGCGCCGACGGCCAACGATCCGAAGAAGCCCTGGATGCCGGTCACCAGGACCCACACGAGCACCAGGCCCAGTTGCAGCACGATCACCGCGGCCAGCCGGCCCAGATCGCCCAGGATCTCGGGCAGGACCACCAGGAGCGCGACGGCGCCGGCGGCGCAGCCCGCGGCGGGCAGGTGGTGCGCCCGCGCGGGCAGCGCGGACTCCAGGGCAGGTGAACTCACGTGTCGATGGTCGCAGAAGCCCAGCGTCCGATCCGTTCGACGAGCGGAGCGGTCGCTCCGCTCTCGGCGTGTCCGAAGCCCGGGACCACCCACGCGGTCGCCGTCGGACCGGCCGCCTGGGCGATCGCGCTGACGACGTGCAACGGGGACGGCGGTGGGGTGAGCCACGCCTCGTCGAACCGGTGCGTGATGAGCCGGGAGAGCACCCGCCGGCCCACGGTCGTCTCCAGCAGTCAGTGCACCCGGCGCATCGGCCGGGTGTCGCGTCGGCCCCGCTGCAGGGTCCCGCCGCGAGCGTGCGAGCGGTGGGGGGCAGCGGGGTCCTTCTGCTGCCGCAGCAACCGCACCGCCGCCCATGGACAGGCCGACGGTCACGACGGCCCGGGCCCCGTCCACACGCGCGGCGCGCACCGCGGCGTCGACGTCGCACAGGCTCTTAGCCCCGCTGCAGGGGCCCGCCGCGAGCGTGCGAGCGGTGGGGGGAAGCGGGGTTTTGTCCGGCGGACAGCCACCCGACCAGCCGGCGAAGCGGGGCACGCGCGGTCGAGTTCGTGAACCCGTGCGTGACCACGAAGATGAGGGGTGCCGCGTTCGGCCCGGCCGGGACGACGATGCCGGCGAGCTCCACCCCGTCGTCGGTGTGCACCGTCAGAACCCGCGAAACAGGGCTCTCGGCAGGCACATCGGTTATCCTGCGCTCCCACCTCGACAGCGCCGTCGTCGGCTCCCGCGAAGGAGACTTGATGCGACTCGTGCTCATGACGGCGGCGCGCCAGGCCACGACCGAGGTGCTCCCCGCGCTCGGACTGCTGGCCCACTCGGTGCGAGTGGTCGCGCCCGAACTCTCCAGCCTGCTCGACGGCGACTCCGGCGACGTCGTCCTCGTCGACGCGCGTCACGACCTCATCCGGGCGCGCACGCTGTGCGGCCTGCTCTCCTCCACCGGTGTCGCCGCCGCGCTCGTGGCCGTCCTCTCCGAGGGCGGGCTGGTCGCGCTGTCGGCCGACTGGGGGGTCGACGACGTCCTGCTCGACACCGCCGGTCCGGCCGAGGTCGACGCCCGCCTCAAGTGGGCTGCCGCCCGCCGGCTCGCCGCCGCGGCACCCGCCGACGGTGCCGAGCGCGGCGTCACCCAGGCCGGCGAGCTGGTCATCGACGAGCACAGCTACTCCGCCAAGCTCCGCGGCCGCCCGCTCGACCTCACCTACAAGGAGTTCGAGCTGCTGAAGTACCTGGCCCAGCACCCGGGCCGGGTCTTCTCCCGCGCCCAGCTGCTGCAGGAGATCTGGGGCTACGACTACTTCGGCGGCACCCGCACGGTCGACGTCCACGTCCGGCGGCTGCGGGCGAAGCTCGGCACCGAGCACGAGGCGCTGATCGGCACGGTCCGCAACGTCGGCTACAAGCTCGACCAGCAGGTGGCCGATGCCGCGGCGAAGGCCGCCCAGGCGGACACCTCCGACGACCGGGCCCGCGCCGAACTGGTCTGATGACCGGGTGAGCGACCGCGTCGACGTCCCCGAGGTGCTGGCCCTGCTGGACGCCGCCGCCGCGGCCGACGGGGTGCGTCCGCTGTCGGAGGACGCGCAGCTGGGGCTGCAGCACGGCTCTCCCGGCGGGCACGACCTCGTGGCCCGGGACGGCGACCGGATCGTCGGCTACGCCCGCCTCGACGAGGGCTCGGCCGAGCTCGTCGTGCACCCCGGGTTCCGGCGCCGCGGGTTCGGCGGCGAACTGCTCGACCGGGTGCTCGAGCGCGCCGGCGACGGGGCGCTCCACGTCTGGGCGCACGGTGACCTGCCCGGGTCGGCCGAGCTGCTCTCCTCGCGGGGCTTCACCCGGGACCGTGTCCTGCTGCAGATGCGGCGCGACCTCGCCGGCGTCGACCCCGACCCCCGACCGGCTCTCCCGGACGACGTGACCGTGCAGCCGTTCCGCCCCGGCCGGGACGAGGACGCCTGGCTCCGCGTGAACGCGCGCGCCTTCGCCTGGCACCCCGAGCAGGGCCGGATGACCCGGGGCGACCTGGAGCTCCGCGAGGCCGAGCCCTGGTTCGACCCCGAGGGCTTCCTGATGACCTGGCGCGGCGATCCCGAGGACGGCGGTGAGCTGCTCGGCTCGCACTGGACCAAGGTCCACCCGCCGGGCGATGTCGGTGCGGACCCGGTCGGCGAGATCTACGTGCTGGGCGTCGACCCGGACGCGCAGGGGCTGCGACTGGGCCGGGCGCTGACCGACCTGGGCCTGGCGCACCTGCGCGCGCGGGGCCTGGGACAGGTGCTCCTGTACGTCGAAGAGGACAACACCGCCGCCGTGCGGCTCTACGAGGGCCGCGGTTTCCAGCGCTTCTCCGTCGACGTCTCCTGGCGGCACGACCCGCGCTGAGACGCGCGTCACGTCCCCGCCGGGAAAGCTCAGCCCTCGTTCACCGGCTGTTCACCTTCGCACCCGGAAGCGGCCACTTCGGCTCCCTAACTTGCCGGTCATGACGCTTCGCAGCACGACTCGCGCCACGGTCCTCCTGACCGCGGCTCTCGCCGGCTCCCTCTCCCTCGCAGCGTGCGGGGCCTCCAACGAGGGCGGCAGCGACACGGCCTCCAGCACCAGCGATGCCCCGCAGCTGAGCGGCGACCTCGTCGGCGCGGGCTCCAGCGCCCAGCAGGCCGCCATGCAGGCCTGGCAGGCCGGCTTCAACAGCCAGCAGCCCGGCGTCAACTTCAGCTACGACCCGGTCGGCTCGGGCGGTGGCCGCGAGCAGTTCCTCGCCGGCGGCACGGACTTCGCGGGCTCTGACTCGGCGCTCAGCGACGACGAGCTGAAGAAGGCCACCGACCGCTGCACGACCGGTGGCGTGTTCGAGCTGCCGAACTACATCTCGGCGATCGCCGTCGTCTACAACCTCGACGGCGTCGACACGTTGAACCTCTCCCCGGCCACGATCGCCGGCATCTTCAACGGGTCCGTCACCACCTGGAACGACCCGAAGATCACCGCCGACAACCCGGACGCGAAGCTGCCCAGCACCGCGATCACCCCCGTGCACCGGGGCGACAAGTCCGGCACCACGGAGAACTTCACCGACTACCTGAGCAAGACCGCGGGTGACGTGTGGACCGCCGGCAAGGTCGGCGAGTGGCCGATCAGCGGCGGCGAGGCGGCCAACGGCACCTCCGGCGTCATCGCCTCCGTGTCCGGGGGCCAGGGCACGATCGGCTACGCCGACGAGAGCCAGGCCGGCAAGCTCGGCATCGCGAACATCAAGGTCGGCGACACGTTCGTGAAGCCGTCGTCCGAGGCCGCGGCCGCCGTCGTCGCCAACTCCGAGAAGGTTGCGGGCCGGGGCGAGAACGACCTCGCCGTGTCGGTGAACCGCACGACCACCTCGGCCGACGAGTACCCGATCGTGCTGGTCAGCTACCACATCGGCTGCATGCAGTACGACGACAAGGCCAAGGCCGACGCGGTGAAGGCGTTCGAGAACTACGTCATCAGCGAGGACGGCCAGAAGGCCGCGGCCCGCGCCGCGGGGAGCTCGCCGATCACCTCGGACGCCCGGGACGCCGCGCAGAAGGTCGTCGACGCCATCAAGGCGTCCGCTTGATCCTCGGATCCACCCCGGCCCGGGATGCCGCTGCGGCATCCCGGGCCGTCGGGCGTCCCGGAACCTGCTCGTCCGGGCCGCACATTCCAGCGCCGAAGAGACGGAGCGATCGGTGACCATCGCCAGCGCACCCCCGCAGCCCACCCGCCCCAAGCGGCGCGTGGGCGACCGCATCTTCGCCGGCAGCACGACGGGCGCGGGCGTGCTGATCCTGCTCGTCCTCGCGGGCGTCGCGGTCTTCCTGGTCAGCGAGGCGTGGCCGGCGGTCACCGCTCCGGCAGGTGACATCGCCGGCGGGGACGGACTCACCGGGTACATCGCGCCGCTGCTGTTCGGCACGCTGCTGGCGGCGGTCATCGCGCTCGTGGTGGCGACCCCGCTCGCCGTCGCCATCGCGCTCTACATCACCTACTACGCCCCGCGCCGGCTCGCCGCCGGCATGGGGTACGTGATCGACCTGCTCGCCGCGATCCCCAGCATCGTCTACGGCTTCTGGGGCGTCGCGACGCTGGCACCGGCGCTGGTGCCCTTCTACGTCTGGGCCGAGAAGCACCTCGGCTTCCTGCCACTGTTCGCCGGGCCGGCCTCGGCCACGGGACGCACGATGTTGACCGCCGGCCTCATGCTCGCGGTGATGATCCTGCCCATCATCTCGGCGATCGCCCGCGAGGTCTTCGGGCAGGCGCCGGCCCTGCACCGCGAGGCCGCGCTCGCACTCGG
Organism: Blastococcus sp. OS1-29; assembly: GCF_057628075.1. Taxonomy (NCBI): domain Bacteria; kingdom Bacillati; phylum Actinomycetota; class Actinomycetes; order Geodermatophilales; family Geodermatophilaceae; genus Blastococcus; species Blastococcus sp. OS1-29. The sequence goes on along the minus strand of NZ_JBXXJK010000004.1, from coordinate 242,055 downwards.
CGCCACCCGCTGGGAGATGATCCGGATGGCGGTCCTGCCCTACGGCAAGTCCGGCGTCATCGGCGGCGCCATGCTGGGTCTGGGCCGGGCGCTCGGCGAGACCCTCGCCATCGCGATCGTCCTGTCGGCCTCCGGCGGGATCACGTTCAACCTCATCTCGAGCAGCAACCCGTCCACGATCGCGGCCAACATCGCGCTCCAGTTCCCGGAGTCGACGGGTCTGGACGTGAACACGCTGATCGCGAGCGGGCTGGCGCTGTTCGTCATCACCCTCGCCGTGAACATGCTCGCCCGCTGGGTCGTGAACCGGCGGGCCGACTTCTCCGGAGCCAACTGATGACCGCGACCCGCACGGCGCCCCCCGAGGCGCAGGGAGTGGTCGAGCACTCGCGGCGGCTGCCCCGCCTGGCGCCCGCCGGCCTCTTCGCCGCCGGGGTGCTCCTGGGCGCGGCGCTGTCGACGCTCACCGGCTCCAGCATCGTCCTCGCCGCGATCTACGCCACCGTTCTCGGGACGCTCGCCGTCTACGTGGTCACGCGGGCCGTGGAGGGTCCGCGCAAGGCGATGGACCGCCTCGTCACCTGCGTGGTCACCAGTTCCTTCGCGCTGGCCATGGTGCCGCTGGTGTCCCTGGTCTGGACGGTGCTCAGCCGCGGCCTGCGCCGGCTGGACGCGGAGTTCTTCCACTCCTCGATGCTCGGGATCGTCGGCGAGGGCGGGGGCGCCTACCACGCGATCTTCGGCACGCTGGTCATCACAGGCATCACCGCGGTGATCTCCGTGCCGATCGGCCTGCTGACCGCCATCTACCTGGTCGAGTACGGCCGGGGCCGGCTGAAGCGGGCGATCACCTTCCTGGTCGACGTGATGACCGGCATCCCCTCGATCGTCGCCGGCCTGTTCGCCTACGCCCTGTTCGCGATCTTCTTCGGACCCGGCATCCGGCTCGGGATCATGGGGGCGGTCGCACTCTCGGTGCTGATGATCCCGGTGGTCGTCCGGTCCTCGGAGGAGGTCCTCAAGCTCGTGCCGAACGAGCTGCGCGAGGCCGCCTATGCCCTCGGCGTGCCCAAGTGGCGCACGATCGTCAAGGTCGTCCTGCCCACCGCGATCGCCGGGCTCGCCACCGGCGTCACCCTCTCCGTCGCCCGGGTGATCGGCGAGACCGCTCCCCTGCTCATCACCGTCGGCATCATCAACGGCACCAACCTCGACGCCTTCTCGGGGCGGATGGCGACCCTGCCGGTCTTCGCCTACTACCAGCTCACCCAGCCCGGCTTCCCGCCCGAGTTCGCGATCGACCGGGCCTGGACGGCGGCCCTGACCCTCATCGTCCTGGTCATGGCCCTCAACGTCGTCGGGCGCCTGATCAGCCGTTTCTTCGCCCCCAAGACCGGTCGCTGACCGGCAGTTCTGGAGGAAACCGTGGCCAAGCGCATCGACATCTCCGACCTCGACATCTACTACGGCAATTTCCTGGCCGTGCAGGGCGTGACGGTGTCCATCGAGCCCCGCACCATCACGGCGCTCATCGGGCCGTCCGGCTGCGGGAAGTCCACCTTCCTGAGGTCGATCAACCGCATGCACGAGGTCATCCCCGGCGCCCGGGTGGAGGGCAAGGTCGTCATCGACGGCCAGGACCTCTACGGCGCCGACGTCGACCCCGTCGACGTCCGCCGGCACATCGGGATGGTCTTCCAGCGTCCCAACCCGTTCCCGACGATGTCGATCTACGACAACGTCGCGGCGGGGCTGCGGCTCAACGCACGGAAGATGAAGAAGGGCGACCTCGACGACCTGGTCGAGCGGTCCCTGCGCGGGGCCAACCTCTGGAACGAGGTCAAGGACCGGCTGAACCGACCGGGGTCGGGCCTGTCCGGCGGTCAGCAGCAGCGGCTGTGCATCGCCCGCGCGATCGCCGTCGAGCCCGACGTCCTGCTCATGGACGAGCCGTGCTCGGCGCTGGACCCGATCTCCACGCTGGCCATCGAGGACCTGATGACGGAGCTGAAGGAGCGCTTCACGATCGTCATCGTCACGCACAACATGCAGCAGGCCGCGCGCGTCAGCGAGTTCACCGGCTTCTTCAACCTCGCCGGGGTGGGCCAGCCGGGCCACCTCGTCGAGTTCAACCCGACCGAGAAGATCTTCAGCAACCCCGACGAGAAGTCGACGGAGGACTACATCTCCGGCCGCTTCGGCTGACACAGGACCCGTCAGCAGCTGACGGCGGCGGCCTTCGCGGTGGGGGTGGCGGTCTCGGGGGCGGCGCCGCCCGTCGGCGGGGCGCTGATCTGCACCGGCACCACGGTCGAGTAGCCCGGGCCGATCACCAGCTGGACGGTGTCGCCGATCGAGTCGCTGGGCTGGAGCACCGAACCGGGCACGGCCGCGGCCACGGTGTGTGCCTGGGCCAGCACGTTCGGGCCGTAGCGGACGACGGTCTGATTCACCGTCCCGGACTCGTTGCCGACCGATCCCACGGTGAAGCCCTGGCCGCGCAGCAGGTCGGCGACGGTGCCGGCCAGCCCCGTCGTCCCGGTGCCGTTGAGGACGTCGAGGGACACCGCGGACGGCGGGACGGTGGGCACGTCATCGGCCGCGGCGGCCGGCTCCGCGGGTGCGGGGGCGGGTGCCTCTGCCGAGCTGTCCGCGGCGGGATCACCGGCGCCGGTGGTCAGCTCGGGCGGGACGGGATTGCCCTCGATCATCGCGTCGAACAGCGTCCGGGTGCCGGCGCGGTCGAGCAGGACGTACGCCTGGTCCGTCCCGGCCGGGACGTAACCCACCTGCTGCACCGGCAGCGCGGCGCGCTGCACGGCGTCGCCGGACAGCTCCCCGAGCGAGCCGGCGAGCGCACGGAGGTCGCCGAGCGTCGTCTGCTGGTCGACGGTCAGCGCGCCCGCGGCCCGGTTGAGGAAGCGGGTCAGGGTCAGCGGATCGGCGATGGTGCCGCGCGACATCGCCGCGCGCAGCGTCGAGGTCAGCAACCGCTGCGCCCGCTCGGCCACAGCGGCCCCGGTGACGTCGGATCCGGTGTCGCCGGGGCGCAGGAAGCCGTTCGCGGCCCGGCCGGTCATCGTCGACGTGCCCGCCGGGAGCGGCGTGGCGGCCGCGTCGGTGGCCGCCGACGGGATCACGCAGACCGGCACCCCGCCGAGCGCGTCGATCATCCCGGGCAGCCGGTGCAGGTCGACGTCCAGGTAGTGGTCGATCCGCAGCCCGGACAGCTGCTGGACGGCCCGCACCATGCAGGAGGGCCCGCCCTCGAGCAGGGACGACGCGAAGGCCTCGGTCACCGGGCTGCGCAGGGAGCCGTTCGCGGTGCGGCACTCGGGGGTGTCGACGAGCGCAGTGGGCGGGAAGCTGACCAGCACCGCCCTGGTCCCGTCGGAGGAGACCGACGCCAGGAGGGTGGCCACCGAGGCGGCACCCTGCTGGCCGGGGATCCCGGTGCCGACCACGAGGTAGTTCTCGGCGCCGGCCTGCAGACCGGGCGCGAGCACCTCCGGCCCGTCGGTGGCCAGCGCGTCGACCCGGTCGATCTTCTGGTCGACGTAGAAGTAGAGCCCCAGGTGGTAGAGCAGGACGACGCCGACGACGGTGGCCAGGGCGAGCAGCACGCGGCCCAGGCGGCGCCGGCCGGGGCTCGCAGGTGGACGCTCCCGCCGGTCGGAGGAACGGCGACGGCTGCCGTCACGGGGCGGCGGCGGCGTGCCGGGCGCCAACCCGGGCAGCGGCGGGATCGGGCCGCTGCGGCGGGACGGGCGGCTGTCGGGCTCCCAGGCCGCGGGTCCGCGGACCGGCGCGGAGGTGGCGGCCGGCACGGGGGCGGCGCCCGGCACCGGCGGCAGTCCGGCCTGGCGGGCGGGCGCGGGAGCTCCGGGGACGGGCGGGAGGCCCGCCTGCCGGACGGCTGCGCGATCTCCGCCGGGAACGGGCGGGAGGCCCGGTCGACGGACGGCGGGCCGTGGCTCCTCCGCCGGCCGCTGCGGGGCCTCCTCGACCCGACGCGCGGCGCGCCGCCGTCCGACCGCGCTCCCCTGCCGCGCCAGCAGTTGCTCCACGGTCACTGCTTCGCGGGGGCCGCCCCGATCCTCGTGCCGGGAGCCTCCGGGGACACCACGGGAGGCCCCTCGGCCACCCGCCCCGTCCCCCGTCGGCTGTTCCCCCACCGGTGTCGACACCTTCTCGTTCTCGGCCCTGCCCCGTACATACGTCTGCCGACGATACGGGGAGAGCGGCGGTCACCACCGGGGACGCGCGGCAGGCCCGCCGCCCCCGTGGGCGGTCGTCCGGCGCAACCGAATAGTGCGCCATCGAATCCCTGCGTAGCGTCGTACCGCATGAGACTGCCGTCGGTGCCCGGCCCCTTCGACGTCCTCCACGCGGTCACCGACCTGCGGGACGGCGTCGCCGACGCACTCGCCCTCGTGCCCCGGCTCGGCGCCGCGCTCGGCCGGATGGAGGGCTACCTCGACCGGGTGGGCGGCCTGCTCGACCGGGTGGACGCGGTGGTGGACCGGGCCGAGGACGCCATCGCGTCGGTGGGGGCCACCCGGGAGAAGGCCGACGCCGCCATCGAGCGCGTGACGGCGACCCAGGCCAAGGCGGATGCCGCGATCGAGGGCGTCGACCGCACGCAGGGCAAGGCCGACGCAGCGATCGAGCGGGTGGGTCGCACGACGTCGCGCGCCGACGGCATCGTCGACCGCGCCGAGGGGCTGCTGGGCCGCGTCGACCCGATGCTCGCCGACTACGAGCCGGCGCTGACCGCCCTGGCGCCGTCGGTCCGGCGGCTGGCGAGCAGCCTGGCACCGGAGGAGGTCGAGGCGATGGTCACGCTCATCGATCGCCTGCCGGAACTGGTCCGGCACCTCGACGAGGACATCCTCCCGGTGCTGGAATCGCTCGACAACGTCGGCTCCGACGTGCACGACCTCGTCGACACCGTCCAGGACCTGCGGCAGGTCGTGAAGGGCTTCCCCGGCTCGCGGCTGTTCCGCCGCCGCGGCGCGGAGGAGATCGCGGAGGAGGAGGCCGCCGGGGGCTGACGGCCTCCGCCTCGCCTCAGGTCTCGGTCGGGTAGCCCAGGGCGCGGACGACGTCGCCGATCCGCTCGTACGTCTCGCCCTCGGGCAGCCGCATGAGCTCGGCGGCGACGGCGTCCGGCGCACGGTGGTCGCGCGCCGCCTCGACCAACTGCGGCCCGGTGCTCGGGAAGTCGGCTCGGTCCAGCCACCGCGCCAGCTCGGCGCGCCTCTCCACCGCATCGGCGTCCATGCCCACCGGGGTCCCGCCGACGAGCGTCCCGTTGGGGGCCGTGTCGATGTCCGGATCGCCCTCGGCGGTGGGCTCCGGATCGCGCCACTCCTCGGCCCGGGTCGCGTGACCGCCGCGCAGCATGCCCTGGATGTCGTGCTCGAGCTCCTCGTCGACCCGGGGGCTGTGCTTCGTGCTCCGTTCGGCCGTGCCCGCGAAATCGTCCCCGGTCTCGGTCACTGCGCCTCCTGTCCGGCCACGGCTGCGTGCCGAGGCCTCCGGTGCCCTGTTCGACGCCCGTGGCCCTGCCCGCGCGGAGGCAGCCGCACACATCTCGGGACGGATCACCCGTTCGGGAGCCACCCTCACCCGTGCGAGCAGTGGCAGAACGTCTTTCGTGACGTAGCGTTCACAGCGACGGGGGTCTGAATCGAATCCACGCTGGTGACGGCAAGAAACCGGTCACCCAGTGTGAGATCAGCACCCGTCCCTCGATCGCCGGTCCGGTCGACTCCATTCCCCCGGGGTCGGCCGGGCCGGCCCCTCTAGGCTGGGCGGACGTGAGCATCGCGACCCCGGTTCCCGACGACGGCCTGCGGCCCGTCGACGTCCTGACCGTCGCCGCCGTCGCGGACGTCACCCCGTCGGTGCGTCGGGTGGTCCTCACCGGCACCCCGGCAGCCGTCACCGCCGCCGGGCCGACCGTGAACCTGCTGGTCCCGCGGGTGGGCGATCCCGCGCCACGCTGGCCCCGCATCGCCAAGGACGGCCGGATCGTCTGGCCCGAGGGCGCGCACGGAGTCAGCCTCCGCAGCTACACCGCCCGCCGCCAGGATCCCGCGGCGGGGCGGGTGGAGATCGACTTCGTCCTGCACGGCGACGGCCCGGCTGCGGCCTGGGCCGGGGCGGCGGCACCCGGCGACCTCCTGGCCGTGGCGGGCGCAGGCGCCCTCGGGGAGCGGACGGCGGCGCACCTGCTGCTGGCCGGCGACGAGACCGCGCTCCCCGCCATCAGCCGGATCCTCGCCGCGGCGCCCGCCTCGACCCTCGGCGTCGCGCTGCTGGAGGTGGCCGGTCCGGCGGAGGAACAGCCGCTGCACGCCCCCGCCGGTGTCGAGGTCCGCTGGCTGCACCGCGAGCACACCCCGCCCGGGGAGAGCACCCTGCTCCCCGACGCCGTCGCCGCGCTCGACCGGCCGGACGGCGACGACGTCTTCGCGTGGGTGGCCGCCGAGTCCGGCGCCGTCCGCGCGATCCGCGCCGACCTGCGCGGCCGGTGGGGTCTCGGCCGGTCGCAGCACCACGCCATCGGCTACTGGCGGCGGGGTCGAGCCATGTCGCCCGCCGGTTGAGGCCTCCTCAGGGAGTTCACAGGTAGCGTCCAGAGCGACGCCAGCCTGCGGGATCACGCTCGCTGCCATGACGACCCTTTCCGCACGCGCGACCGGAGGATCAGTGGCCGGTAGCTCATCCGCCGGACGGACCACTCCCGAGGCGCGGCTGCTCGTCGTGGACGACGAGCCGAACATCCGCGAGCTGCTGTCGGCGAGCCTGCGCTACGCCGGCTTCGAGGTCGCCACCGCCGCCGACGGCCAGCAGGCCCTCGCGCTGGCCGACTCGTTCCGCCCCGACCTGCTGGTCCTCGACGTGATGATGCCCGGCCTGGACGGCTTCGGTGTCGTCCGGCGGCTGCGGCAGTCCGGCCGGCACACGCCCGTGCTGTTCCTGACCGCGCGCGACGCGGCGGAGGACAAGGTCTCCGGGCTGACGCTCGGCGGTGACGACTACGTGACCAAGCCGTTCAGCCTCGACGAGGTGCTCGCCCGGATCCGGGCCGTGCTGCGCCGCAGCGCCGGGGCCCAGCAGGCCGCCGCCGAGGCTCCGCGGCTGACCTTCGCCGACATCGAACTGGACGAGGAGAGCCACGAGGTCATCAAGGCCGGCGAGGTGATCAGCCTGTCGCCCACCGAGTTCAAACTCCTCCGCTACCTCATGGCCAACGCCGGGCGCGTGCTGTCGAAGGCGCAGATCCTCGACCACGTGTGGAACTACGACTTCAACGGCGAGGCCAACGTCGTCGAGTCCTACATCTCCTACCTCCGGCGCAAGATCGACACGACCGAGCCGCGCCTGCTGCAGACGATCCGAGGAGTTGGGTACACGTTGCGCCTGCCCAGGGGAGCGTGAACTCCTTCGTCCCACCGAGGCGGCCGGGCTCCCGGGTACCGCTGCGGATCACGCTGGTCGCGCTGCTCGTGGCTCTGCTGACCGTCAGCCTGCTCGCCACCGGCTTCACGGCGACGTCGATGCTGCGGGGGTACCTCCTGGACCAGCGGGACGCCGACCTGCGCGCCCAGGTGAACGCGATCGCCCACGACCCCCGGCTCGACGACCTCTGCGCCGCGGGCCAGTACTACGCCCTGCCCGGCGGCTCGCGCAGCGCGTACCTCGGCTGCGTGCGCCCCGGCGACGACGACGTGATCGACCTGCAGGGCCCCGACGACCAGACCGACCTGCCGCACTTCACCGGGCAGACGGTCTCCTCCTCGCCCCAGTCCGTCACCTCCTCCGACGGCCATACCGACTGGCGGGTGATGGCCGCCCAGGTGCCCGGCGGCTACACCATCGTGGTCGCGACCGACGTCGAGCACGACCAGGCAGCGATCCGCCGGCTGGTGTCGATCGAGGCGATCGTCGGCCTGATCGTGCTGACCATCCTCGGGGCCGCCGGCTACGTCCTCGTGCGCAACAGCCTGCGGCCGCTGACCGAGGTCGAGACGACCGCCCGGGCCATCGCCGCCGGCGACCTGTCCCGGCGCGTGCCGGAGGGGAACGAGCACACCGAGGTCGGCCGGCTCGCGACGTCCCTGAACGGCATGCTCTCCCGGATCGAGACCGCGTTCCGCGCCCAGCAGGTGTCCGAGGAGCAGGCCCGCGGGTCGGAGACCCGGATGCGCCGGTTCGTCGCCGACGCCAGCCACGAACTGCGCACGCCGCTGACCTCGATCCGCGGTTTCGCCGAGCTCTACCGGCAGGGCGCCGTCCGGTCCGACGACGACGTCCGGCGGCTGATGGAGCGCATCGAGGCCGAGGGCGCGCGGATGGGCCTGCTCGTCGAGGACCTGCTGCTGCTCGCGCGGATGGACCAGCAGCGTCCGCTGACGTTCGCGCCGGTCGACCTGGCCGCCATCGCGGGGGACGCCGTGCACGACGCGAAGGCGGTCCAGCCCGACCGGCCGATCGCCCTGTACCTGGACGAGTCCCTGACCGACGTCCCGGTCGTGCGGGGCGACGAGGGCCGGCTGCGGCAGGTGGTCGGCAACCTGGTCACCAACGCCCTGACCCACACCCCGGCGGGCACCCGCGTCACCGTGACCGTCGGCCAGGCGCCCGACGACCCGGACGTGCTCGTGCTGAAGGTCGCCGACGAGGGCCCGGGCATGCATCCGGCGGACGCCGCGCGGGCCTTCGAGCGCTTCTACCGCGCCGACGCCTCCCGCACCCGCGCCGCGGGCGGCACCGGCCTCGGGCTGGCCATCGTCTCCTCGCTCGTCGCCGCCCACGGTGGGACGGTCGACCTCGACACGGACCTCGGCAAGGGGGTCGTCGTGACCGTCCGGCTGCCCCGGTCGGGGCCGGCGGACGTCGTCCCGCCGCCGGACGTCGACGGGGGCGGCGAGGACGCGGACTAGGCGTCCTGCCACCATCCGCACGTGACGACGAACGACAGCGCGACCATCCCCGACGCCGAACCGGTCGCCGCCGCGGCCGACCTGGCCACCGCGATGCGGGACCTGATCGAGACCGCGGTGACCACGACGGTGGCCGCCGGCGAGGTCCGGGCCGCCGCCGAGCTGGTCCGCCAGGTGACCGAGCGGCTGGGCGTCGCGCGCCGCCCGGTCTCGCAGCTGCCGGCCCTGGACGACGTCACGACCGGCCGCCGCGTGTTCAACCCGGTGACCGGCGCGGGCAGCCCGCTCGCGCCGCCACTCGTCGTCCGTCTGGACGGCGAGGGGGTCGTCGGCCGCGTCACCCTCGGGGTGGCGTACGAGGGGCCGCCGAGCTTCGTGCACGGCGGCATGAGCGCGCTGCTCATGGACCAGCTGCTCGGCTCCGCCGCCGCCGCGGCGGGGGTCTGGGGGATGACCGCGCACCTCGCGCTCGACTACCGCGGCCCCCTCCCCCTGGAGCGCGAGCTGGTGCTGCGGGCACAGGTCGCGGAGACGTCGGGCCGCAAGTCGGTCATCACCGGCACCATCGCCCTCGCCGACGCCCCCGACCGCGTCCTCGTCGAGGCCCGTGGCGTGTTCGTCCTGCCCCGGCCGGAGAAGGTGGAGGCCTACTTCGGGTCGATCACCGACTCGGCCGGGCAGCACACCCCGCCGCGCCGTCACGGCGACGCGACGGCACTCGACCAGGACTGAGCGTGCCCTCGGACGTCGGCGTCGCCGCCGCGGCCGCCCGTGCCGCCGCCGACGTGCTGCTGCGGCTGCGTGCCGGCGGGCTGGAGGGGCGCGCCCTCGGGGACGCCGGCGACGCCGCGGCGCAGCAGGCGATCCTCGCCGTCCTCACCGCCGAACGCCCGGTCGACGTCGTCTTCAGCGAGGAGGCGGCCGATGACCGGCGCCGGCTGACCGCCGACCGGGTCTGGATCGTCGATCCGCTCGACGGCACCCGCGAGTACGGCGAGATCGGCCGGCACGACTGGGCGGTGCACGTCGCGCTGTGGGCGGACGGCGAGCTGACCGCGGCCGCCGTGGCGCTCCCCGGCCTGGGCGAGGTGCACGTGACCGAGCCGCCGCCGGGGGTACCCGCCCGCGCCGGCGCGGTCCGCATCGCGGTGAGCCGCAGCCGCCCACCGGCCGTCGCCACGGCCGTCGCCGATGCGCTGGGGGGCGAACTCGTCCCGCTCGGGTCGGCGGGCTACAAGGCCCTCGCCGTCGTCCGAGGGGAGGTGGACGCCTACGTGCACGCCGGCGGCATGTACCAGTGGGACTCGGCCGCCCCTGTCGCCGTGGCCCGGGCCGCGGGGCTCACCACCTGCCGGATCGACGGGTCACCGCTGGGCTACAACGACCCGGAGCCGTCGCTGCCCGACCTGGTCGTCTGCCGCCCGGAGATCGCCGAGCCGATCCTGGCCGCGGTGCGGTCTTCGTCATAGCGGACACTGGTCGGGAATCCGCACCGAAGCGATGCGGTTGGCCGTCCTTGATGTCGAACCTCCGGAGCCGAGTGCCGTGACGACCCCCGACTACCGGCTGAGCCAGCTGGAGACGCTGGAAGCGGAGTCCATTCACGTCCTCCGCGAGGTCGTCGCCGAGCTCGAGCGGCCCGTGCTGCTGTTCTCCGGGGGCAAGGACTCGATCGTCATGCTCGAGCTGGCGCGCAAGGCGTTCGCGCCGGCGCGCATCCCCTTCCCGGTCATGCACGTCGACACCGGGCTGAACTTCCCCGACGTCCTGGAGTTCCGCGACAAGCGCGTCGCCGAGCTCGGCGTCCAGCTCATCGTCGCCTCGGTGCCCGACGCGATCGCCGCCGGCACGGTGAAGGAGGAGCCCAACGGCTCCCGCAACCGGATCCAGACCCCGGTGCTGCTCGACGCGGTCGAGGAGCACGGCTTCACCGCCCTGTTCGGTGGCGCCCGCCGCGACGAGGACAAGGCGCGGGCCAAGGAGCGGGTGTTCTCCTTCCGCGACGAGTTCGGCCAGTGGGACCCGAAGAACCAGCGCCCCGAGATCTGGGACCTCTACAACGGCCGGATCCACCTGGGCGAATCGATTCGGGTCTTCCCGCTGTCCAACTGGACCGAGCTCGACATCTGGCAGTACATCGCCCGCGAGCAGATCGCGATCCCGCCGCTCTACCTCGCCGAGGAGCGCGAGGTCGTCGAGCGGCAGGGCATGCTCTACGCGGTCAACGAGTTCATCCGCCCGCGCGACGGCGAGCAGGTGCGCCGGGAGACGGTGCGCTACCGCACCGTCGGCGACGCCAATCTCACCGCCGCCGTGCTCTCGGAGGCCAGGACGGTGGACGACGTCATCGCTGAGATCGCGGCGACCCGGATGACCGAGCGCGGAGCGACCCGTGGCGACGACAAGGTCAGCGACGCCGCCATGGAGGACCGGAAGAAGGAGGGGTACTTCTGATGGAGAAGGACATCCTCCGCATCGCGACCGCGGGCTCCGTCGACGACGGCAAGAGCACCCTGATCGGCCGGCTCCTGTACGACAGCAAGGCGATCTTCGAGGACCAGTACGAGGCCGTCGAGCGCGCCAGCAAGGGCGACTACGTCGACCTCGCGCTGCTCACCGACGGGCTGCGCGCCGAGCGCGAGCAGGGCATCACCATCGACGTCGCCTACCGCTACTTCTCGACGCCGCGACGCACCTTCATCCTCGCCGACACCCCCGGGCACGTGCAGTACACCCGGAACATGGTCACGGGGGCCTCGACCGCGGACCTGGCGATCGTCCTGGTCGACGCGCGCAAGGGCATGGTCGAGCAGAGCCGCCGGCACGCCTTCCTCGCGTCCCTGCTGCGCGTGCCGCACGTGCTCGTAGCGGTGAACAAGATGGACCTGGTCGACTGGTCCGAGGACGTCTACGAGTCCATCCGCGACGAGTTCACCGCGTTCGCGGCCAAGCTCAACGTGCCCGACCTGACGGTCATCCCGATCTCCGCCCTGCACGGCGACAACGTGGTGAGCCGATCCGAGCGCATGCCCTGGTACCAGGGCACGTCACTGCTGCACCACGTCGAGCACGTGCACGTCGCCAGCGACCGGAACCTCGTCGACACCCGCTTCCCGGTGCAGTACGTGATCCGGCCGCACTCCGACGCCCACCACGACTACCGCGGCTACGCGGGCACCGTTGCCAGCGGCGTGCTGCGTCCCGGCGACGAGGTGCAGGTGCTGCCCAGCGGCCTGACGACCACGATCGCCGCGATCGACGGTCCCCGCGGTGCCGTCGACGAGGCGTTCGCGCCGATGGCGGTGACCGTCCGGCTGGCCGACGACCTCGACGTGTCGCGCGGCGACCTGATCTGCCGGCCGGCGAACGCCCCGCACGTCGTCCAGGACCTCGACGCGCTCGTCTGCTGGATGGCCGACGAGCCGCTGCACCCGCGTCGCCGGCTGGCCGTGAAGCACACGACCCGCACGGTGCGCGGCATGGTCAAGGACCTGCAGTACCGGCTGGACGTGAACACGCTGCACCGCGAGCCGGAGGCAACGGAGCTGGGGCTCAACGACATCGGGCGGGTGCGGCTGCGCACCACCCAGCCGCTGTTCGTCGACGACTACGCCCGCAACCGGGTCACCGGCCGGTTCATCCTGATCGACGAGGCGAGCAACGCCACCGTCGGCGCCGGGATGCTCATCCCGTCGGCCTGATGGCGCGCTCCCGGGCGGCCGCCGTCCTCCTGGTGGTGGCGATCGTCGCGGTGGCGCTCAACCAGCGGCCCGCCGTCGTCGCCGTCGCCCCGGTCCTGCGCGACATCCGCGCGGACACGGGCATGTCGGCGGCGCTGGCCGGCCTGCTGACCACGCTGCCCGTGCTCTGCTTCGGCGCGTTCGCTCCCGCCGCGCCCCGGCTGGCCCGGCGGATCGGGCTCGAGACCGCGGTAGCGCTGTCGCTGGTGCTGCTCGCGGCCGGGATCGCTCTCCGGCTGCTCTCCCCCGTCGCCCTGCTGTTCGCCGGCAGCCTGCTCGCCGGTGCCGCGATCGCGTTCGCCAACGTGCTGCTGCCGGCCTACGTGAAGCGGGAGTTCGACCGGCCCGGTGCGGTCATGGGCTTCTACTCGGCCGCGCTCAACGCCGGCGCCGCCGCGGGCGCCGCCCTCACCGTGCCGCTCGCCGGTGCGCTCGGGGTCGGCTGGCGGACGGCGCTGGGTCTCTGGCTGGCCCTGGCGCTGGCCGCCCTGGCCCTCTGGCTCCCGGTCGCCGGCACCGGCCGGGCACATCGCACCAGCGCGCCGCTGCCCGACGGCGACGCCGGCTCCTGGTCGCTGCTCCGGCAGCCGCTGGCCCGCCACGTCACCGCCTACCTCGGGCTCCAGAGCGTGCAGTTCTACACCGTCTCGGCCTGGTTGCCGACGCTTCTGGCGGACTCGGGTGTCCCGGTCCGGGAAGGCGGCCTGCTGCTCGGGCTGGCGAACATCGTCGGCGCGGCCGGGGCCCTGCTCGCCCCGGCCCAGGCCGGCCGGATGCGCACCCAGCGGCCGCTGATCCTCGGGGTCGCGGCGGCATACGCGATCGGGCTGGGCGGCCTGCTGGTCGCGCCCACCTCCGGCACCCTCATCTGGGTCGCCGCGTTCGGGCTCGCGCAGGGCAGCGGGTTCGCGCTCGCGCTGACCCTCATCGTGCTGCGCAGCCCGACGCCGCTGGTCGCGGCCCGACTGGGCGGCATCGCGCAGTGCCTGGGCTACCTGCTCGCCGCCCTCGGCCCGCTGGTGATCGGCGCCCTGCACGACCTCACCGGCGGGTGGACCTGGCCGGTGGCCGTACTGCTCGCGGTCCTCGTCCCCATGATCCGGGTCGGCTGGGGCGCCGCCCGCGACGCGACCCTCGAGACCCCCGAGGTCAGCGCAACGTCACCGGGAGGTGCTCGAAACCCCGCAGCGTCTGCAGATCCCGCCGCACCGGCCGGCCGCTGACCCGCAGTTCCGGGAACCGCTCGGTCAGGGCGCGGAGACCGACGACGCCCTCCAACCGGGCCAGCCCGGCGCCCACGCAGTAGTGGATCCCCGCGGAGAAGGCCAGGTGCTCGCGGGCGTTCGGCCGCGTGACGTCGAAGCGGGCCGGGTCCGCGAAGACCTCGGGGTCCCGGTTGGCCGCGCCCAGCAGGACGGTCACCCGCCCGCCCGTCGGCACGGTGCGGCCGGCCACGACCGCCTCGGCCTTCGCCGTCCGGCCGGTGATCTGCACGGGGCTGTCGTTGCGGAGCACCTCCTCGACGGCGTTGTCCCAGCCCGCGGGGTCCTCGCGCAACGCCTGCCACTGGTCGCGGTGGGCATCGAGCAGGACCACCGCGTTGCCGAGCAGGTTCACGGTCGTCTCGAACCCGGCGCCGAGCAGCAGCATCACGGTGGCGTGCAGTTCGCGTTCGCTGAGCGCCTCGTCGTCCGGCAACCCGACCAGGCGGCTCACCAGGTCGTCGGCGGGCTCGCGACGCAGCCGCTCGAAGTGCTCGCGGAGGAAGCCGTGCATCGCCCGCAGCGCCCGCTCGGCCGACACGTACCGGCCGAAGCCCAGGCCCGGATCGAGCGTGGCGGCCGCCGCGGCGCCCCAGCGCAGGAAGTCCTCCCGCCGCTCCGCCGGAACGCCGAGCAGGTCGGCGATGACCAAGACGGGCAGCTGTGCGGCGTAGGTCTCGACGAGGTCCACGGTGCCGTCGCGCGGTTCCAGGGCGTCGAGCAGCGCCTCCGCGGTGCGCTGGACGACCGGCTCGAAGGCGGCGATCGCACGCGGGGTGAACGACCGGCTCACCAGCCGCCGGAACCGCGTGTGATCGGGCGGGTCGACGACCAGCATGGACGGCGGCTCGGCCACGCCGCTGGCGTCCAGCTCGTCGCCGAAGCGCAGGGCCCAGCGGATCAGCCGGGGCGCGACGGACCGGTCCCACCCCACGCCGAACCGATCGGTCCGCAGGACCTCCGAGGCGACCGCGTGCGAGGTGGTGACCAGGCCGAGACCGCTGCCGGCCAGGGGACCGCGCGCTCGCAGCTCCTCGTGCACCCCGTACGGCTGGTCGCGCACCTCGGTGTCGCGCAACAGCCGTCCGACCGGGTCGCCCCTGCGCGCCGCGCGGTCGAGGAAGGCCGACGCCAGCCCGTGCCGCACGCCCCAGCGGACGACGGTGCGGGCCGGCCGCAGGGCGGTGGCCGTCATGCGGGCCACCGCCGCAGCGTGCCGGTCAGCCGCGGTCGTCGGGAGCAGGGGCGTCGCCCGGCTTGCCGTTCCAGTCCTTGCCCGCGGTGTCGGCGTTCTCCGAGGCGCTGTCGGTCTGTGCGGCGACGGTCTCGACCATCTCCTCGTCGGACACTCCGGCGCCGGCTTCCTCGGTCTGGTTGGTGGGTTCGCTCATGGAGCACCCGTCCCCCCTCCCGAGGGGCGGCAAACTCCGCGTCAGGCGATCAGCGCGTCGATCGCCTTGTAGACCCGCTGCTCGGACACCGGCCGTGGGGTGCCGATGACCTGCGCGAACAGCCCGACCCGCAGCTCCTCGACCATCCAGCGGATCCGGTTGACCGGGTCGTCGGGCGCCCCGGTGGCCGGTACCTGCGCCCGCAGCTGCTCGTACTCGGCGGTGACGGCCTCGACCTGGCGCATCCAGAGCTCGTCGCGGACGGCGTTCGCGGGCAGCTTCTCCAGCCGGTGCGCCATCGCCCGCAGGTAGCGGACGACGTCCGGCAGCCGGCGCCGTCCCGTCGCGGCGACGAAGCCGCGGTGCAGCAGCCCGCCCATCTGGCGGCGTAGATCGGCGATCGCGGCCTCCGGGACCCGCCGTCCGGGTGCGGCGCCGATCGCCACCGCCACCTCCCGCGCCTGGGTGAGCACCGCCTCCACCTTCGTGACCGTGTCGTAGGTGAGCCGGTGCAGCTCGGTGCGCGCGGTCGCCACCAGCGCGGCGAACGCCGCCTCGTCGCGCGGCGGGCCGCCGGCGGCGGCGATCAGCTCGTCGGCCGCCGCGTCCACGCAGTCGGCGACCAGGTCGGGGATCTCGCCGTCGGGGTTGAACTGCAGCGCGAGCCGGGTGCGCGGCGGCATCGCCTTGACGATCTGCCGGGCCGGCGACCCGGCGACGAGGACCAGCAACCGCCGGACACCGCGCCAGGTCAGCCGGCTCGCCTCGGCCGCGGTGGGGACGACGCGGAGGCCGACGGTCTCCCCCTCGTCGACCAGGGCCGGGTACGCGGTCACGGTGTGGGCCCCCCGCTGCACCTCGACCGTGGCCGGGAGGGTGCCGAACTCCCACGCCGTCAGCCCGGTCCGTTCGACATACAAGGCCGCCCGGGCCAGGCTCGCGCGAGCCTTCGGGGCCACCTGCGCCTTCAGGGCGGCGAGGTCCTTGCCCACGGCGAGTGGCCGCTGCTGGTCGTCGAGCACCCGGAAGGTGGCGCGCAGGTGGTCGGGCACCTGGTCCGGAGCCCACGCGTCCGGCGGGATCGTCACCGCCGTCGCCCGGCGCAGCTCGCGTTCCAGCGCGGGCAGCAGCGGCTCCCCCGGATCGATGTGCGGGAGCACCTCCCGGACGCGGTCCGGGATCGGCACCAGACCGCGCCGCAGCTGCTTGGGCAGGGTGCGCAGCAACGCGGTCACGAGCTCCTCGCGCAGGCCCGGAACGGTGAACGCGAGCGATTCACCCGACGTGGTCGACGCGACCCCGTCCAGCACGGCGAGCGGGACGTCGACCGTCACGCCGTCGTCGGCCGCCCCCGGCGCGAACGCGTAGGACAGCGGCAGGGTCAGTCCCTGCGAGAGGTGGACCTCGTCGGGATAGTCCTCGGCGCGCACCTGCCCCGCGGTGGCGGCGTTGGTGAGCATCTCCGGCGTGAACGTCAGCAGGTCCGGCTGCCGGCGGCGGACGTCCTTCCACCAGCGGTCGAAGTGGCGGGTCGAGACGACGTCGGGCGGGATGCGCTCGTCGTAGAGCTCGAACACCGTCTCCTCGTCGACGCGGATGTCGCGGCGGCGGGCCCGTTCCTCGAGTGCGGCCACCTGTTCGACGGCACGCTGGTTGTCGGCCCAGAAGCGGTGGTGCGTCGTCCATTCACCCTCGACGAGCGCGTGGCGGATGAACAGCTCCCGGGACACGACCGGGTCGATCGAGCCGTACTGCACGCGCCGGCCGACGACGAGCGGCAGCCCGTAGAGGGTGACCCGTTCGGTGGCGACCACCGAGCCGCGCTTCGCGTCCCACCGCGGCTCGGAGTACTGCCGCTTCACCAGGTGGTCGGCGAGCTTCTCCACGGTCTCGGGGTCGATGCGCGCCACCGTCCGGGCGAACAGCCGGCTGGTCTCGACCAGTTCGGCGGCGACGACCCAGCGCGGCGGCTTCTTGGCCAGCGGCGTCCCCGGCGCGATCACGAAGCGGGTGCTGCGGGTGCCGAGGTACTCGCGGCTCGGCCGCTTGTCGCCCTTCGCCTGCTCGGCCTGGAGGCCGACGTGCGACAGCAGCCCGGCGAGCAGGGCGGCGGTGATCCCGCGCTCGTCGGGCTCGGGCGCCGGCTCCCCCACCGTCATGCCCAGGCGCCGGGCGGTGCCGCGCAACTGGCCGTGCAGGTCCTGCCACTCGCGGATGCGCAGGTAGTGCAGGAACTCCCGCTTCACCGTGCGCCGGAACTGGCTGCCGGAGAGGGCTCGCTGCTGCTCGCCGAGGTACCGCCAGAGGTTGAGCAGCGCCAGGAAGTCGGAGTTGTCGTCGGCGAAGCGGGCGTGCAGCTGATCGGCCGCCTGCTGGTGGTCGGTCGGCCGCTCGCGGGGGTCCTGGATGGTCAGGCCGGCCGCGATGACCAGCACCTCGTCGAGGACGCCCCGCCGGTCGGCCTCGACCACCATCCGGGCCATCCGCGGGTCGAGCGGCAGCGCCGCCAGCGACCGCCCGGTCTGCGTGAGCTTTCCCTGCTCGTCGAGCGCGTGCAGCTCCTCGAGCAGCGCGACGCCGTCGGCCACCGCGCGGCGGTCCGGCGGGTCGACGAACGGGAAATCCTCGACGTCGCCCAGGTCGAGCGCGGCCATCTGCAGCAGCACCGACGCGAGGTTGGTCCGCAGGATCTCCGGATCGGTGAACTCCGGCCGGCTCTCGAAGTCGGCTTCCGTGTAGAGGCGGACGGCGATGCCGGGCCCGAGGCGGCCGCAGCGGCCCGACCGCTGCCGCGCCGACGCCTGGCTGACCGGCTCGATCGGCAGCCGCTGCACCTTCGTGCGATGGCTGTACCGCGAGATGCGGGCGGTCCCCGGGTCGATGACGTAGCGGATGCCCGGCACGGTCAGGGAGGTCTCGGCGACGTTCGTCGAGAGGACGATCCGCCGTCCGCTGTGGGGGGTGAAGACCTTGTGCTGGTCCGCGGCCGAGAGGCGCGAGTAGAGCGGGATGATCTCGGTGCTCTGCAGCGCCCGTTCGGCCAGCGCGTCCTGGGTGTCGCGGATCTCGCGCTCGCCGGCCAGGAACACCAGGATGTCGCCCGGCCCCTCGGCGACCAGCTCGTCGACGGCGTCCACGATCGCGCTGACCTGGTCGCGGTCCGGATCGGCGTCCTCGTCGTCGGGGTCGACGACCGGGCGGTACCGGACCTCGACCGGATACGTCCGACCGCTGACCTCGACGATGGGCGCACCCCGGAAATGCGCCGCCACGCGCTCCACGTCGATCGTCGCCGACGTGATGACCAGCTTCAGGTCGGGGCGGCGCGGCAGGATCTGCGCGAGATAGCCGAGGAGGAAGTCGATGTTGAGGCTCCGCTCGTGCGCCTCGTCGAGGATGATCGTGTCGTACTGCCGTAGCAGCCGGTCGTGGGCGATCTCGGCCAGCAGCACGCCGTCGGTCATGAGCTTGACCAGCGTCGAGTCGCTCACCTGGTCGGCGAACCGCATCTTGAATCCCACGACCTCGCCCAGCGGGGTCTCGAGCTCCTCGGCGATCCGCTCGGCGACGCTGCGCGCGGCGATCCGGCGCGGCTGGGTGTGCCCGATCCGGCCGCGGACGCCGCGCCCGAGCTCCAGGGCGATCTTGGGCAGCTGGGTCGTCTTGCCCGACCCCGTCTCCCCGGCGACGACCACGACCTGGGCGTCCCGCAGCGCCGCGGCGATGTCGTCGCGACGGGCGCTGACCGGCAGCTCCTCCGGATAGGACACCTTCGGGACGGCGGCCCGGCGCCCGGCGATGCGCGCCTCCGCGGTGGCGACGTCCGCCGCGATGCGCTCCTTCGCACGCGCGCGGGCCTGCGGGTCCCGGGTGCGCCGCAGCGCGTCGAGTCGCCGCCGGAGCCGGTGCTCGTCGAGGATGGTGAGGTCCGGCAGCCGGGCGCGCAGATCGTCGGCGGGGGCGCTCACGGCAGGGCTCGGATCCTCTCGAAAAGCTGTGGGGCGATCGCTCGCGTACGCCGAAACTGTCGGACGCGGCACCAAGGATCCCACTGCAGGAACGCCGCGCAGCCGAGTTGCCCAGATCACGATCCGTGTATCGCACAACTGATTGCGTGCGTCGTACAACGGGTTGTACGGTGCATTGTCTTCATCCACCCTCTGTTCGGAGCGTCATGACCACCCCCGTCGCCAGCACCGGCGCGGTCGAACCCGTCGACCGCGCGACCGCCGTGCGCGTCCTCTCGGAGCAGGTGCCGAGGTTCATGCGGCTGGTGCACGCCCTCAAGACCCAGGCGGCCAAGAACGACAGCGGCGATCGCGCGGCACTCGTGCTGCTCTTCCCGCTGGTCCGCATGGGGCCGCTGCGCCAGGGGGCGCTCGCCGAACTCGTGCACGCCGACCCGTCGACCGTCAGCCGGCACGTCGCCGCCCTCGTGGAGCGCGGCCTCGTCCAGCGGGTGGCCGACGAGTCCGACGGTCGGGCCAGCCGGCTACACGTCACCGATGCCGGCCACGCCGCTCTCGACGCCTTCCGCCGTGACCGCGAGAACCACTTCGCGCAGGTCACGGCCAATTGGGACGCCGCGGACCTCACGGCCCTCACGACCCTGCTCGGCCGCTTCCTGGACGACATGTCCAGCCTCGCGGCCGCCTCCCCGGACGCCTGCGTTCCCGAGGGCAGCACCTCCACCGACCCCACGAGAGAGATCCGATGAGCCAGTCCACCCGCACCGACCGCCGGGATGCCCGTGCGGCCGCCGCCGCACCGGACGCCAGCGGTGTCTTCACGCACCGCCAGATCCTGACGATCCTCGGCGGCCTGATGCTCGGCATGTTCCTGGCCGCGCTCGACCAGACCGTCGTCTCCACCGCGATCCGCACGATCGCCGACGACCTGAACGGCTACGACCTCCAGGCCTGGGCCACGACGGCGTTCCTCATCACCTCGACGATCGCCACCCCGCTCTACGGCAAGCTGTCCGACCTCTACGGACGCCGGCCGTTCTACCTGTTCGCGATCGGCATCTTCGTCGCCGGCTCGATGCTGTGCGGCCTGTCCAACTCGATGTACGAGATGGCCGCCTTCCGCGCCATCCAGGGCATCGGCGCCGGCGGACTCATGTCGCTGGCGCTCGCGATCATCGGCGACATCGTCCCGCCGCGTGAGCGCTCGAAGTACCAGGGCATGTTCATGGCCGTCTTCGGCACGTCGAGCGTGCTCGGCCCGGTCATCGGCGGCTTCTTCGCCGGCCAGGGCTCCTTGCTGGGCATCACCGGCTGGCGCTGGATCTTCTACCTCAACGTCCCGCTGGGCATCGCCGCGTTCGTCGTCGTCATGCGCGTGCTGCACCTGCCACACACCCGCCGCGACCACCGCATCGACTGGCCCGGCGCGCTGGCGCTGGTCACCTGCCTGGTGCCCCTGCTGATCGTCGCCGAGCAGGGCCGCATCTGGGGCTGGGGCTCGGGCCGCGCGCTGCTCTGCTACGCCATCGGCGTGATCGGGCTGGCCGCGTTCATCCTGGCCGAGCGGGCGTACCGGGACGACGCTCTGCTGCCGCTGCGGATGTTCAAGAACCGCAGCTTCGCCGTGAGCAGCGTGGGCAGCATCGTGCTGGGCGCCGGCATGTTCGGCGGCATCCTGCTGCTGCCGCAGTACCTGCAGATCGTGCACGGCTCCAGCCCCACGGTCGCCGGCCTGCAGATGATCCCGCTGGTCGCCGGCATCATGACCGGGGCGATGAGCTCGGGCATCATCATCGGGAGGACCGGCAAGTACAAGATCTACCCGCTGGCCGGCATCGTCTTCATCGTCGTCGCGCTCGTCTCGATGTCCTTCATCATCGGCGCCGACACCTCGGTGTGGAGCCTCGTGCCGTTCATGGTGCTGCTGGGCCTCGGGCTGGGCTTCAACTTCCAGCCGGTGATCCTGGCGGTGCAGAACGCGGTGCGCCCGCAGGAGATGGGCGTCGCGACGTCCTCGGTCACGTTCTTCCGCCAGATGGGCGGCACGATCGGGGTCGCTGCGTTCCTGTCCATCCTGTTCACGACGCTGCCCGACAAGATCAGCAACGCGTTCGCCTCCGCGGCGACCAAGGACCCGCGGGTCGCCCAGGCGCTGCAGAGCGGTCAGCTGAAGGGGAGCGGCGACCTGTCCGACACCTCGTTCATCCAGAAGCTGCCCGAGTTCCTCGCCACCCCGTTCAAGACCGGGTTCTCCGACTCGATCGACCTGGTGTTCCTGGTGGCGGCCGTGGTCGTGGCCCTCGGGTTCTTCGTCATGTGGTTCCTCCCGGAGGTCCCGCTGCGCAACCAGTCGGGCATCCAGGCCCAGCAGTCGGGTGCCGGCGAGATCACCGGAACAGGAACAGCGGTCAGCCCGGAGGTCCCGGCCGACCAGCCGACGCAGGCCGTCGGCGCTACGGCTCCGACCTCCACTCCCCCGCCGGCCGGCACGGCGGAGGACCCGCGTCACTGACGCGCTGAGCACCACCTGCCGAGGGCTGTCTCTCCGATCGGAGGGGCAGCCCTCAGCGCATTCGGAACAGCTGTGGGCCGGCTGCGATCAGAAGGGCGGCGGGTCGTAGGGCGGTGGATGGGGTGGTGGGGGTCGCAGGCCCGGTGGTCGGGTGGTGCGGGTGATCCCGGTCGGGCTGGTGACGTGCAGGGTGCCGTCGGGGTCCATGCGGAAGGTCCAGCCGCGGGCGAAGGTCTTCAGCCGGTGGTGGGACCGGCACAGGCAGCACAGGTTGGCGCACGAGGTCTCACCGCCGCAGGAGTGCGCGATCACGTGATCCAGATCCGCCCAGCCGACCCGCTGCCCGCAGTTGGGCGTCCGGCAGGTGCGGTCCCGGGTCGTGACGAGCGTCTTCTGCCGGCCGGTCGGCGTGTAGGCGTGCGTGTCCGCCGCCATCCCGAGCACCGGACACCCGCAGTCACCCTCCCCCTCCCCGTCGGGGTGGTCGGGACAGCCCTTTTTCGCGATCCGCAGCAGTTCGGCGACGGTGGTGGTGGCCAGCAGCCGCCCGTCGGCGTCGGTGATCGCGAACACCAGGCTGCCGCCCTCGGGACAGGTCAGGCCGAGCGAGCCGATCCGGGCCAGCAGCTCCCGGACGTGCGCGGCGGTGATCGTCAGCCCGTTCACCGACCCGGCCTGCACCGAGGGTCCGGTCAGCGAGTCCAGGGTGGCGGTGATCGTCAGGTGCGCGGCCACCCCGGGTTGGCCGTGCCCGCCGGGGCGGCGCAGCAGAAGGGAGAACAGCTCGGCGCGGAGCTGCCGGATCGGCCGCTCGTCACCGTCGGCCTTGGCCATCTTCGCCAGCTCGTCGAGCACCGCGTAGGCCTCGCCGGCCTCGTCGGCGGCCAGGTCCGCCCCGAGAGTGGCCCGCCCGTCGGCGCCCGGCTGCAGGAACACGTCCGCGTTCCGCTCGGCCTCGGCCCGCCGCTGCTCGACCGCGGTGGCGTCCAGCTCGGCCAGCAGCTCCAACGCCCGGGCCTTCAACCGCGCCACCGACAGGTCGCAGGCTTCGGGGAGGAGGATCGTCTCCACCGCCTGCGCGAGTTCCGGGCTGGTGGACTGCAGCACCTCGGCCAGCACCCCGGCCCGGCGCTCGTCGATCTCCCCGCGGTGCAGCGCCGTCAACGTGGCCGGCAGGTTCTGCGACCAGGCGTAGGCCCGCCGGGTGCGGAACGCGGCGGTGCCCCGACCCACGTTGAGCACGTGCGCCAGCCCATCGGGAAAGAACTCGCTCACCCCGGCAAACTCCGGGGCGGTCTTCCGCCAGGTGCGGCTGCGCGCCCCCGGGCTGTCCGGGCCCGGGTCGTCGACGTCGGGGCGCAGCTGCGCCAGCCGCACGATCAGCTCCGCCTCACGCGCAGCATCCCGCGCCCGGTTGCGCTGGATCCGCGTCAACTCCGCGGCGACCTCCGCATCGCCCAGCCAGCCCGCAGGCAGCCGCGGACCCGGCTCCGGCCGGCACACCACCCAGTCGAACAGCATCTGCTCGACCCGGGAGGTACCCGCCCACCGCTGCATGACCCGAACATAGGTTCGACATCTGACAGTTTCGGTCTCGGCCTACTCTGGCGACCGTGCCGTCGTCCCTGATCCTGTCCCGCCGCGACCTCGACTTCCTGCTGCACGAGTGGCTCGACGTCGAGTCGATGACCAAGCGGCCACGGTTCGCCGAGCACTCCCGGGAGACGTTCGACGCCGTCCTCGATCTGGCCGAACAGATCGCCACCGACCACTTCGCGCCGCACAACCGCAAGGCCGACGAGAACGAGCCGCGGTTCGTCGACGGCAGGGTCGAGATGATCCCGGAGGTCGCGAAGGCGCTGAAGGTCTTCACCGACGCCGGGCTGATGGCCGGGTCCTTCGACGAGGAGTACGGCGGCATGCAGCTGCCGCACACCGTGGGCCAGGCCGTGTTCGCCTGGTTCAAGGCGGCGAACGTCGGCACGTCGTCCTATCCGTTCCTGACGATGGGCAACGCCCGGCTCCTGCTCGCCCACGGCAGCCAGGAGCAGATCGACACCTACGTCCGACCGGAGCTGGAGGGCCGCTGGTTCGGCACCATGGCGCTGTCGGAGCCGCAGGCCGGCTCGTCGCTGTCGGACATCACCACGCGGGCGGAGCCGCAGGAC
Organism: Blastococcus sp. OS1-29; assembly: GCF_057628075.1. Lineage (NCBI taxonomy): Bacteria > Bacillati > Actinomycetota > Actinomycetes > Geodermatophilales > Geodermatophilaceae > Blastococcus > Blastococcus sp. OS1-29. Next base: position 218,060 of record NZ_JBXXJK010000004.1, on the reverse strand, counting down.
GACGGCACGTACCGGCTGACCGGCAACAAGATGTGGATCTCCGCCGGCGACCACGAGCTGACCGAGAACATCGTCCACCTCGTCCTGGCCAAGATCCCGGGTGGGCCGCCCGGCGTGAAGGGCATCTCGCTGTTCGTCGTCCCCAAGTTCCTGGTGCAGGACGACGGCTCCCTGGGCGAACGCAACGACGTCGTGCTGGCCGGCCTGAACCACAAGATGGGCTATCGCGGGACGACGAACACCCTGCTCAACTTCGGCGAGGGCGTGCACCGGCCCGGCGGGAGGCCCGGCGCCGTCGGCTACCTGGTCGGCGAGCAGCACCGCGGCCTGACCTACATGTTCCACATGATGAACGAGGCCCGGATCGGCGTCGGGATGGGCGCGACCGTGCTCGGCTACACCGGCTACCTGCACGCGCTGGAGTACGCGCGCACCCGCACGCAGGGCCGGCCGGCCGGCGCGAAGGACCCGGCCTCACCGCCGGTGCCGATCATCGAGCACCCCGACGTGCGGCGGATGCTGCTGGCGGCGAAGTCCTACGCCGAGGGCGGGATGGCGCTGGGCCTGTACTGCGCGCGACTGGTCGACGAGGAGCAGACCGCGGAGACCGAGGAGGATCGCGCCCGCGCGCACCTGCTGTTGGAGATGCTGACCCCGATCGCGAAAGCCTGGCCGTCGCAGTGGGGACCGGTCGCCGACGACCTCGCCATCCAGGTGCACGGCGGCTACGGCTACACCCGCGACTACCCCGTCGAGCAGTTCTACCGGGACAACCGGCTCAACCCCATCCACGAGGGCACCAACGGGATCCAGGCGCTGGACCTGCTCGGGCGCAAGGTGGTCATGCAGGGCGGCGCAGGGCTCGCGCTGCTGGCGGAGACGATCGGCGCCACCACGGCGCGGGCCGGGGGCACCGGGTGGGCAGGCTTCGCCACCGACCTCGACGCCGCGCTCGCGCGCCTCACGGCGGTGACAGGGACGCTCTGGGGCACCGGCGACGCGGACCTCGCGCTGGCCAATGCGCACGTCTACCTCGAGGCGGCCGGCCACCTCGTGGTCGGCTGGCTCTGGCTGGAGCAGGCGCTCGCCACCGGTGAGCACCGCAGCGACTTCCACGAGGGCAAGCGGCAGGCGGCGCGGTACTTCTGGAAGTGGGAGCTGCCGCGCGTCCACCACCGGTTCGACCTGCTCGAGTCGCTGGATCGGACGGTGCTGGACGCCGAGACCAGCTGGTTCTGAGCCCCATCGAACGACCGAAGCCCCGCTCGCTCCGGGCGGAGCGGCGGGGCTTCGGTAGGTCGTGCCATGAATGCGCTACACGCTCACGGCGCCCATCGCGTCGGCGTGCGCGGGCAGCGCGGCGGTGTTCCGCTCCTCGCGCTCACGCTCGTACCGGGCGGTGGACTGCGTGCCCATCGCGATGACCAGGGCGGTCAGGACCAGGAACCCGAGAAGGGTCAAGGCCGGCCACACCATCATCTGTCTGCTCCCCCATTGCTGTTCGGATGACTCCGCCGGGTTCACGGGCGGAGCACGTCGTCGAGGGAGTCATCCCCCATCGGACGAGGTCTCAATCGTCGAATCGTGTACTTCACCTGACCGTGTGTGAGCAGCGTCACGAGGCGTAGCCCGATAACGGCGGCCCGTCGCGGATTCCCCCGGGTTCCCGAGCGCTGGACATCGGCTGGTGTGGGGCACGACACGCCGGGGCGCACGGGCAGCGGCATGGAACACGATCCTCCGGGGAACCGCTGCGGCGACGCCCCATCGCCCGACCGGAGGACCCCCATGGCCCGAGCCACCGGCTCGCACAGCCGCACCGCGGACACGAAGTTCACGGAGAACCGCGCCGGCGATCCCGCGCCCGAGACCGATGAGATCAGCGGGACCCGTGCGGACTACGCACCGACCGGCACGGATCCGAAGCCGACGACCGGTGGCACCCTCAAGCGGACGCTCAAGGAGTTCAGCGAGGACGGCCTGACCGACTGGGCCGCCGCGCTCACGTACTACGGCGTGCTGGCGATCTTCCCCGCGCTCGTCGGGCTGCTGTCGATCATCGGCCTGCTGGTCGACCCGAAGACCCTCACCGACGCGCTCACCTCGGTGGTTCCGGGTAGCGCCTCCAGCGCGCTCACTCCCGTCATCCAGCAGTTGGCCAGCAACGACAAGGCCGCCGGCTTCGGCCTCGTCCTCGGTCTCGCCGGCGCCGTATGGTCGGCGTCGGGCTACGTGGGCGCGTTCACCCGGGCGGCCAACGTCGCGTACGAGACGCCCGAAGGCCGCAAGATCTGGAAGCTCAAGCCGCTGCAGCTGCTGATCACCCTGGTCGGCATCCTCTTCGCGGCGATCATCCTGGCCACGCTCGTGCTCAGCGGGCCGGTCGTCGACGCCATCGGCTCCGCCCTCGGGATCGGGGAGACCGGTCGGACGGTCTGGAACATCATCAAGTGGCCGATCGCGCTGGTGATGCTCGCCCTCATGATCGCCGTCCTCTACTACGCGACGCCCAACGTCCGGCTGCGCGGGTTCAAGTGGGTGAGCCCGGGTGCCGCGGTCGCCATCGTGGTCGCCATCGTGGCGTCGGGCCTGTTCGCGGTCTACGTGGGCAACTTCGGCAGTTACAACAAGACCTACGGGGCGCTCGCCGGCGTGATCGTCTTCCTCATCTGGTTCTGGCTGATCAACCTCGCCCTGCTCTTCGGCATCGAGCTGGACGCCGAGATCGAGCGGACCCGGGAGCTGAAGGAGGGTGTGCCGCGCGCCGAGAAGGAGATCCAGCTCGACGCGCGGCAGGACCCGAAGCCGCAGCAGACGTCGTGAGCGACGCGGCGGCGTCAGGACGCAGGCGGAGCGGCGCGCTCGCCTGACGCCGCCGAGTGCAGCCGGTCGACGAGCCGGTCCATCGCGCTGGGGCTGTCACCGGGGCGCAGCGGCCCGGAGGGCATCAGCACCCAGAGCAGCAGGTAGACGACGAGGCCGGCGCCGCCGGCGACGGTGAGGCCGACGAAGCCGACCCGCCACAGGACGGGGTCGATGCCGCTGTACTCGGCGAGGCCGCCGCAGACACCGCCGAGCATCTTCTCGGTGCCGCTGCGGCGCAGCTGCGGACGTGCGGTCGGCTGGTCGGGCGACGGGGTGGAGAACGGTGCGGATGTCATGAGCACGAGCTTGCGTGCCGGCGGGCCCCGCGCCTATCGGGGAAGACCCCGATCCGTCCCTGGTTCCATGGTCGGGGTGGCGGGTAGGGGCCGCCCATGAGCGCCGCAGAGAACATCGTCACCTCGGACTTCTACGACCTCGAAGGCCTCCTGGACGACGACGACCGGGCGCTGCTCCACCGGGTGCGGACCTTCATGGACACGCAGGTGGAGCCCGTCATCAACGACTGGTGGACGCGCGGCAAGTTCCCGATGGACCTGATCCCCGGGCTGGCCGAGCTCGGCATCGCGGGCACCCAGTACTCGGGGTACGGCTGCCCCGGACGCTCGCCGCTGACCGACGGCATGATCGCGATGGAGCTGTCCCGGGGCGACCCGTCGATCTCCACCTTCATGGGCGTCCACGGCGGTTTGGCGATGGGCACGATCTACCTCTGCGGCTCCGAGGAGCAGAAGGAGCGCTGGCTCCCCGCGATGGCGCGCATGGAGCTGATCGGGGCGTTCGGGCTCACCGAGCCCGACCACGGGTCGGACATCGCGCGCGGGGTGCGGACGACGGCACGCCGCGACGGCGACGGGTGGGTGCTCGACGGCCAGAAGAAGTGGATCGGGAACGCGAGCTTCGCCGACCTCACCATCATCTGGGCCAAGGACGTCGACACCGACCGCGTGCTGGGCTTCGTGGTGGAGAAGGAGACCCCCGGCTTCTCGACGGTCGACCTCGAGGACAAGATCGCGCTGCGGGCCGTGCAGAACGCACTGATCACGCTGGAGGGCGTGCGGGTGCCGGAGGAGAACCGGCTGCAGGAGGCACACAGCTTCCGCGAGACGGCGAACGTGCTGCGGATGACCCGGGCCGGGGTGGCCTGGTCGGCCGTCGGCTGCTCCCGCGGCGCCTACGAGCACGCCCTGCGGTACGCGATGAACCGCACGCAGTTCGAGAAGCCGATCATCGAGTTCCAGCTGGTGCAGGACCTGCTGGTACGGATGCTCGGCAACATCACCGCGTCGGCCGCGATGTGCGCCCGGCTCTCGCAGCTGCAGGGTGCCGGCCGGATGGCGGACGAGCACGCCTCCATGGCCAAGGCGTTCTGCACGGTGCGGATGCGGGAGACCGTCGGATGGGCACGGGAGCTCATGGGCGGCAACGGCATCCTACTGGAGAACCACGTGGGCCGGTACGTCGCCGACGCCGAGGCCATCTACTCCTACGAGGGCACCCGCGAGGTCAACACGCTGATCGTGGGTCGGGCGGTGACCGGCGCCAGCGCCATCGTCTGAAAGAGGATCCCCTCCTCCCCACCCTTCGCAGGCTCGGGGCGGCCCCCGCGAGGGGGCCATTACTGGCGGTCCCACCACTTCCGGGCAGCCTGGGCCGGCGTCAGCCCCTCGGTCTCCACTGCCCGGTTGAGCGCCACCAGCTCCTCGGTCGTCAGCCGGGCGCTGGTGTGGTCGAGGGCGTCGCGCAGCCGGTGTCCCTGCCGGTCGAGCACGGCGGTGCGCACCAGGGGCACGACGTTCTCCCGCGGCTGCAGCCCACGGTCGTCGACCAGCAACAGCACCGGCGCGGAGCCCACCCGGGCGTCGGTGGTCTCCAGCAGTCCCACGTCGATCTCCCCGGCGGCCAGAGCCTCGACCGTTGCCGCCCGCGAGGGCATCGTGCGCACCTGGCCGAACCGCAGGCCGTAGACCTTGCGCAGGCCGGGCAGGCACAACGGCCGGTCGGCGCACTCGGGCGGCCCGCCGAAGACCAGTCGGGGGGCCAGTGGGACGAGCTCGGACAGGCTGCCCACCCGGTGCTCGGCGGCGAAGGCGGTGGCCACGGCGAAGCCGTTCTGGTCCTCGGCCGGCGCGGCGCCCAGGACGGTGACCCCGCGGCCGGCCAGCGCGTGCGACAGGCCCTCCCGGAGCTGTCCGGGATCGTCCGCCGGCGGGACGCCGACGAACCGCGACGCCGTCCCCAGGTAGTCGACGACGACGTCGACCACGCCCTGCTCCAGCGCCGGGACGACGATCTCGCGGGTGCCGACGCCGGGGTCGACCGTCACCCGCAGCCCCGCGCGGCGGGCCGCCTCCGCGTAGACGGCGACCAGGACCCGGTTCTCGGAGAAGTCGTAGGAGGCGAACCGGATGCTCCCGTCCGGCGCCGGCGTGGGAGCCGCGGAACAGCCGGCCAGCAGCACCAGTACGACCGCCACTGCGCAGCGGATCGCCCGGAGCACTCGCACGACGCCTCCCTCCAGACGGGAGGGAGCCAGGTTAGCCGTGCCGGGAGGGCCCGAGGGGGTATCGGACGTCCCCGGTCCGGAGGACCATCCATCGCCATGGCGACACTGCCCCCGGCAGTGACCGCGACGGGGACGGTCACCCGCCCACAGCCTCCGGCGCTGCGCCGCGTCCGCCGGCGCCGCCGTCCCTCGGGCGAGCCACCTCCGCTGCCGCGGCACCTGAACGCGTCCGGCAAGTGGTGGCTGGCGGCGTTCGGCGCCGTCGTCCTCGCGTGGATCGCCGTGGCCGTGACCGGGAGCGCGTCACTGTTCGACGCCGCCGACACCCGGGTGCTCCAGGCGTTCGCGCAGGTGCGCTCGCCGACGCTGACCCGCGTGGCCCTGATCGCCGGCGGCCTGGCCACCCCTGTGGCGGTGTACGTCCTCTGGGTCACCAATTTCGCCGTGCTGATCGTGCTGCGGCGGTGGCGGCACCTGTTCGTCTGGATCGGCGTAGGGCTGCTGATCGTGAGCCTCGGCTCGGGTCTGCTCACGCTGCTCCAGCGACCGCGGCCCTACGAGGTCCAGTTGCTCGGCCGGTGGGCCGGGTACTCGATGCCGTCGCTGCCGCTCATGGTGCTCAGCGCGTTCCTGGTGAGCACGCTCTACTCGATGGTCCCGGCGGGCCGGTTCCGGACGTTGGGCAAGTGGGTCATCGCCGGGCTGCTGGCGGTCACCGCGCTGTCCCGGCTCTACCTCGCCCAGGACCACCCGACCGACGTCCTCGCCGGCGTCGTCCTCGGGGTGGCGGTCTCCCTGGCCGCGTTCCGCTGGCTGGCCCCCAACGACGTGTTCCCGGTCACCTATCACCGCGGCCGCACCGCCCATCTCGACGTCACCGGGCCGCGCGGCGAGGCGATCGTCCGTGCGCTGCAGGACCAGCTCGGCCTGCTCGCGACGTCGGTGCAGCCCTTCAACCTGGCCGGCTCGGGCGGCTCCACCCCGCTGCGGATCTGCGTCAAGTCCGACGACGGCGACACCTACGTGTTCGCGAAGCTCTACGCGGCCACGCACGTCCGCTCCGACCGCTGGTACAAGCTCGGCCGCACCCTGCTGTACGGCCGCCTCGAGGACGAGCAGCCGTTCCACAGCGTCCGCCGGCTGGTGCAGTACGAGGACTACGTCCTGCGCCTGATGAACGACGCCGGGCTGCCCGTGTCGCACCCGCTGGGCATCGTGGAGATCACGCCGGAGCGGGAGTACCTGCTGGTCACCGAGTTCATCGCCGGCTCCCGGGAGATCGGCGAGGCCGACGTGGACGACTCGGTCATCGACCAGGGACTGTCCGCCGTCCGCCGGATGTGGGAGATCGGCCTGGCCCACCGCGACATCAAGCCGGCCAACCTGCTCGTGCGCGACGGGCAGCTCGTGATCATCGACACCGCCTTCGCCGAGGTGCGGCCGAGCCCATGGCGTCAGGCGGTCGACCTGGCCAACATGATGCTGGTCCTGGCCCTGCGCACCGACGCCGAGCGGGTGTACCGGCGGGCCCGCCGGCAGTTCACCGACGAGGAGATCGCCGAGGCCTTCGCCGCGACACGTGGGCTGACGATGCCCACCCAGCTGCGGCGGATGCTCCGGCAGCAGGGGCGTGACCTGCACGCGGAGTTCCTCGGGCTGCTCCCCTACCGGCTGCCGCCGGTCCGGATCCAGCTGTGGAGCTGGCGCCGGGGGATGCTCACGATCGCCACCCTCTTCGGCGCGCTGCTGGCCGTGATGATCGCGATCAGCGTGCTGGGACAGCCGCTGTGAGGGCGGCCCGCGCCGCGGCGGTGCCGGTCCTGACCGTCGCGGGACTGCTCACCGGCTGCGCGAGCGACTCGACGGCCATCACCTCGCCACCGCTGTGCGCGGCGCGCTCCCACGGAGCCGACAACAGCGTGATCCTCATGGCCCAGTCCGTGCCGACGGCGACCTGGGTCCCGTGCATCAGCAGTGCGCTGCCCCTGGGCTGGACGTTCCACCACCTGGACGCCCGCAACGGCGTCTCCCGGTTCTGGCTGGACTCCGACCGGGACGGCCAGCAGGCCGTCGAGGTCCGGCTCGAGAAGTCCTGCGACACCGCGGGCGCCACCGAGGTCCCCAGCGACCGCGAGGGCATGACGCGGCTGGAACGGGTCGACCGGATCAGCCCGGCCTATGCCGGACAACGCTTCTACCTGTTCGACGGCGGCTGCCTCACGGTCGTGTTCGCCCTCGATGGTGACAACGCGGGCGAGGCCCTGGCGCTCTCCTCCCAGGTGGTCGGGGTGATCCCCCGCACCGACCTCGCCGCGCAGGTGCGGCAGGAGAGCGGGGGACGGCTGTCCCTCGACCCGGGTGCGAAGGACGGCGGGTGAGCCGTGGCCACCGTCGAGTCGTCCTCGACCGGCCGCCGGCCCACCTGGCGGCGGGTACTGCCGCCGGTGCTGTCGCTGGTGCTCGTCGGCGCGGTCTTCTTCTGGTTCCTGCCGCAGTTCACCAGCATCTCCGGCATCTGGACGACGGTCCGCGACATGAGCGGGCTGCAGATCGGCGTCCTGCTCGCGGCGGCGCTCTGGAACCTGGCGACCTACCAGTTCGTCATGGTCGCGACGACGCCCGGCATGAACCTGCGGCAGGCGACGGTGTCGACCGAGACGACGACGGCGGTGTCCAACACGGTCGTCGGCGGGGCGGCGATCTCGCTGGGACTGACGTACGCCATGAACACCTCGTGGGGGTTCTCCCGCTCGCGGACGACGGTCTCGCTGCTGGTGTCGGGGCTGTGGAACAACTTCGTGAAGCTCGGGCTGCCGGTGCTGGCGCTGGTCCTGCTGGCGTTCTCGTCGCCGCCCACCCCGGGTCGGGTGCTGTCCGGCCTCCTGGGCGTCGGCGCGCTGGTCGCCGCGGTGGTGCTGCTCGGCCTGCTCCTGCGCAGCGAAGCGGCCGCGGCACGCATCGGCCGCGGCGCCGCGGCGGTCGTGTCGGCGCTGCGCCGGCCGTTCGGCGGCGGTCCCGTGACCGGCTGGGACCGGGCGACGGCGAAGTTCCGCGAGCGCACCGTGCTGCTGCTGCACGCCCGCTGGCACTGGATCACCCTCGCGACGCTGGTCAGCCACCTGTCGCTGTTCGCCGTCCTGCTGCTGACCCTGCGCATCACCGGGGTCGGCGCCGCGGAGGTGAACCTGGCCGAGGCGCTGGCCGTGTTCGCCTTCGCCCGCCTGCTCACCGCCGTCCCGTTCACGCCCGGCGGGCTCGGGATCATCGAGGTCGCGCTCATCACCGGGTTGGCGGCGGCCGGCGGCGAGCGGGTGGAGGTGGCGGCCGCCGTCCTGATCTTCCGGGCCCTGACGTACGTGCTGCCGATCCCGCTCGGGCTGGCCACCTACGTCTTCTGGCGGCGCAACCACTCCTGGCGGCGTGCGCCGAACACCGCCCCGCGCACTCCCCTCGTGCCGGAGTCGGTGTGACCGCGATCGCGGCACCCGGACGGCGGTCGACCCGGTCGTGGTCGGACGGCGTCCTGATCGCGGTCGGGGCGCTCGTGCTCGTGCTGGCGGCGCTGCCGGTCCACCGTTCCTCGGTGTCGCCGGCGGAGGCCGCCGTGTTCTCCGTGCTGAACGGCACCACCGTGCTGCCGTTCGCCGTCGTCTGGACCGTCATGCAGCTCGGCAACGTCCTCGTCGTGCCCGCCTCGGTCGTGGTCGCCGCGGCCCTGCGCCGGTGGCTGCTCGCGGTGCAGTTGCTCCTCGCGGGCGCGGGCACCTACGCGGCGGCCAAGGTCGTGAAGGGGCTGGTCCCCCGCGGCCGGCCGGACGGCCTGCTCTCCGGCGTCGTGATCCGCGGTGCCGAAGCCCTGGGCCGCGGCTTCGTCTCGGGCCACGCCGCCACGCTCGCGGGGCTCGCGACGGTGGCCTGGCCATGGCTGGGGCGCCGCGCGCGGATCGTCGTCGTCACGCTGGTGGTCGTCGTCTGCCTGACCCGGGTCTACGTCGGCGCCCACCTGCCCCTCGACCTGGTCGGCGGGGTCGGGCTGGGCGTCGCCGTGGGCGGGTGCGTCCGGCTCCTGCTGGGACACCCGCGCTGAGGCCCTGCCGTCGGGCGACCGGCCTGCCCTGTTCCGCAATCTGTGGTTGAGTGATCGGGGTCACGGAAACGCCTCGGGGGACGGCGCAGCGGACCTTTCCCCGGGAGCCGTCCCGCTGCCGCGCGTCCGGAGGAGAGTCCCGATGGCCCAGCCCGCCACCACCACCCGCCCGAAGAAGGCTGCGAAGGCCGCGCCGGAACCCGAGCGCCCCGGGCCGGCCGAGTCGTCCGGGGACGCCGCCGAGGCCGTGATGGGCCTGGACATGGTGCTCGTGGACGCCGCCCGGGGACCCCTGCGCCGGCTCGTGCCCCCGGCGGGCACCGCCCTGCGCTTCGGGTCCGCCCTGGCTCAGCAGCCCGGAACGGTGGTCAAGCGGGCCGGCGAGTTCGTCCGCGAGCTGGGCAAGGTGGCCGCCGGCAGCTCGGAGCTCGCGCCCGGGAAGAAGGACAAGCGCTTCGCCGACCCGGCGTGGACCGGCAACCCGCTGCTGAAGCGCGCCATGCAGGCGCACCTGGCCACGGCGCGCGCCGCGTGGGAGCTGATCGAGGACGCCGACCTCTCCTGGCAGGACGACGAACGGATCCGGTTCACCGCCACCAACATCGTCGACGCCCTCGCCCCCAGCAACGTGCCCGTGCTCAACCCGCTGTCGGTCAAGGCGGCCATCGACACCGGCGGCGCCAGCGTGGTGCGCGGCGTGCGCCAGATGCTGCGCGACCTCACCACGCCCCCGCGGGTGCCGTCGATGATCGACCCGGACGCGTTCACCGTCGGCGAGGACCTCGCCCACACCCCGGGGGCAGTGGTCTTCCGCACCGACGTGTTCGAGCTGATCCGCTACACGCCGACCACGGAGAACGTGCGCGCCGTCCCGCTGCTGATGGTGCCGCCGACGATCAACAAGTTCTACATCGCCGACCTCGCGCCCGGCCGCAGCATCGTCGAGCACTACGTGTCGGCCGGCCAGCAGGTCTTCATGATGTCCTGGCGCAACCCCGACGAGCGGCACGCGGGGTGGAACCTCGACACCTACGGCCAGGCGATCATCGACGCGATGGACGCCGTCCAGCGTGTCACCGGTCAGGAGAAGGTGTCGCTCCAGGCGTTCTGCTCCGGCGGCATCATCACCACGATGCTGCTGGCCCACCTGGCCGCCACCGGGGGGCTGGACCGGGTCGCCGCGCTGAGCCTCGCCGTCACCGTCCTGGACTGGTCGAAGGCCGGCACGGTGGGCGCGCTCATGGACGAGGAGTCGGTGAAGGCCGCCACCGAGAAGTCGCGCCGCAAGGGCTACCTGGACGGCGCCCAGCTGGCCGAGGTGTTCGCCTGGCTGCGGCCCAACGACCTGGTGTGGAACTACTGGGTGAACAACTACCTGCAGGGGAAGCGGCCCCCCAACTTCGACATCCTCTACTGGAACGCCGACACGACGCGGATGTCGGCGGGGCTGCACCGCGACTTCATCGACATCGCGATCGGCAACGCCCTGACCGAGCCGGGCAAGGCGACGATGCTCGGCACCCCGGTCGACCTGTCCACGGTCGACGTCGACTCCTACGTCACCGCCGGCATCGCCGACCACCTGTGCCCGTGGCAGGCCTGCTACCGCACCACGCAGCTGCTCGGCGGTGACAGCCGGTTCATCCTGTCGACCAGCGGGCACATCGCGTCGCTGGTCAACCCGCCGGGCAACCCGAAGTCGACGTTCCAGGTCGCGGAGTCCAACCCGCCGAGCGCCGAGAAGTGGCTGGCGAACGCCGAGACGGTGCAGGGCTCCTGGTGGCCCGACTTCATGACCTGGCTCGGCGAGCGCTCCGGCGAGGAGGTGCCGGCGGCATCCGTCGCGGCCGATGTGGAGGAGCTGGCGGCGGCGCCCGGCACGTATGTCTTCGACAAGTAGTCGGGAGTACGTCCGGACGGTCACTGCGGCCGGCCGGACGCTGCGCGTATCCGTCCGGCCCGGCACGGACTCGAGCGTGACGCCGTTCCTGCTGATGAACGGCATCGGCGCCAGCCTCGAGGTGCTTCAGCCCTTCCTCGACGCCCTCGATCCGCGGCGCACGGTGATCCGCTTCGACGTCCCGGGGGTGGGCGGCTCCCCGCGGCCGGTGGTGCCCTACAACCTGTTCACGTTCAGCCCGGTGGTCGCCGGCATGCTCACCCGGCTCGGATTCGACGGGCAGCTCGACGTCCTCGGGCTGTCCTGGGGCGGCGGCCTCGCCCAGCACTTCGCCGTCCAGTACCGGAACCGGGTGCGCCGGCTCGTGCTGACCGCCACCGCCACCGGGTCGCTCATGGTGCCGGCCGACCCGCGGGTGCTGGCCCACATGCTCACGCCGCGTCGGCACCGGGACCCGGAGTACGCGCGCAGCATCGCCGGGGAGATCTACGGCGGCACGATGCGCACGCACCCGGAGCGCGCCGCGCAAGCGTTGCACTCGGCGACCCGGCTCGGCCCGCGGCGGGGCTACTACTACCAGCTGGCCGCGAGCACCGGCTGGAGCAGCCTGCCGTTCCTGAAGCTCATCCGGCAGCCCACGCTGCTGGTCATGGGGGACGACGACCCGATCATCCCGGCGGCGAACGCACGGATCATGGCCCGCCTGCTGCCGAACGCCCGGCTGCACCTCTATCCGGGCGGCCACATCGCGCTGATCACCGAGGCCGACGTGCTCGCGCCGGTCATCGAGGAGTTCCTCGACGCCTGAACCGCCGATGAACACCTGGTTCTCGACATGCGCGGGACGGCCCGGCGCGGCACGGTGCCTGCGTGGACCTCACCCGCCGCGGCATGCTGACCGCGTGCGGCGCCACCGCCCTCGGCGGGCTGGCGCTCGCCGTCCCGTGGACCGCCGCGGCCGGCAGCCGACTGCCCGCACCGGCGCGCAGCGGCATCGACCACGTGATCGTGGTGATGATGGAGAACCGCTCGTTCGACCACTTCACCGGGTGGGTGCGCGGGGCCGACGGCCGGCAGGCCGGGCTGCGCTTCGTCGACCGCTACGGCGTACCGCACACGACCTGGCACCTGTCGGACTTCCAGGGCTGCGCCCACCCCGATCCCGATCACTCCTACGAGGGCGGCCGGATCGAGTTCAACCGGGGCAGGTGCGACGGCTGGCTGCGGGCGGGCCGGAACGATCCCTTCGCGATCGGCTACTACACCGCCGCCGACCTGGACTTCTGGCGCCAGGCCGCGACCGACTGGACGGTGTGCGACCGGTACTTCGCCGCCACGATGGCCGAGACCTATCCCAACCGCTTCTACCAGCACGCGGCCCGCACCGACCGCGTCCACAACTCCTTCGACACCACCACCCTGCCGACCATCTGGGACCGGCTCGCCGACGCCGGCCTCACCGGGCGCTACTACTTCTCCGACGTCCCGTTCATCGCGCTGTGGGGTTCGACGTACCTCGGCATCTCCGCGCCGTTCCCCCAGTTCCTCGCCGACTGCGCCGGCGGGAACCTCCCCGAGGTGTCCTTCGTCGACCCGCGGTTCGAGGACGAGGACCGCGGCACGTCGGGTGACGACCATCCGCACGGCGACGTCCGGTCGGGCGAGGAGTTCCTCGCGCAGGTGTACAACGCGGTCGTCACGGGCCCGGCGTGGGAACGGACGCTGCTCGTCGTCAACTACGACGAGTGGGGCGGCTTCTACGACCACGTGCCACCGCAGAAGGCGCCGGACGCCGACCCCGCGAACGCACTGCGCGGCTTCCGGGTGCCGGCCCTCGTCGTCTCGCCGAGGGCCCGCCGCGGTGCCGTGGCGCACGGCGTGTACGACCACACCTCGGTGCTGCGCGCGATCGAGTGGCGCTGGGGTCTGGCGCCGCTGACCCCGCGGGACGCGAACGCGCGGAATCTCGCCGAGGTGCTCGACTTCCAGGCGCCGCTGCGCCGCAGACCCGCGCCCTACGTCGTCCGTCCTGCTCCGGCGGGCGTGCCGTGCCCGGCGGCCCAGGCGGAGTCGGCGGAGTGGGGCCCGCTCCGAGACCTGGCCGTGGCGGCCGGATGGGACCTGGGATGACACACGGACGACGCCGGCTGCTGCTGATCCTCACCGCGGCGGCGCTGGCGGTCACGGGTCTCACCGGCTCGGCGACCGCGCGCCCCGGCCCCGCGTCGGCCTACCTGCCGCCCGCGCACCACGTCTTCGTGGTGAACCTGGAGAACAAGGGCTACGACGAGACCTGGGGACCGGACTCGAAGGCCCCGTACCTCGCGCAGACGCTGCGCGGGCAAGGGGTGCTCCTCACCCAGTACTACGGGACGGCGCACAACTCGCTGCCCAACTACCTCGGCCAGATCTCCGGGCAGGGGCCGAACCCGCAGACGCGGGGCGACTGCCAGCTCTACACCGACTTCGTCGGCGGCGGAACCGTGGCTCCCGGCCAGGCGGTCGGGCAGGGCTGCGTCTACCCCGCCACGGTGCCGACCGTCGCGGGTCAGCTCACCGCCGCCGGGTTGAGCTGGAAGGGCTACATGGAGGACATGGGGACGCCGTGCCGCCATCCGGTCCTCGACACCCAGGACGACACCCAGCAGGCCGAGGTCGGCGACCAGTACGCGGCGCGGCACAACCCGTTCGTCTACTTCCACTCGATCATCGACTCGCCGTCCTGCGCGCAGCGGGTCGTCGACCTGTCCGCGCTGCCGACGGACCTGCGCTCAGCGTCGACGACGCCGTCGCTCTCCTACATCACGCCGAACCTCTGCCACGACGGGCACGACGCGCCCTGCGTCGACGGGCAGCCGGGCGGCCTGGTCAGCGCCGACGCATGGCTGGAGCAGTGGATCCCGCTGATCACGTCGTCACCGGCCTTCCGGAGCGACGGCGTCCTGGTCATCACCTTCGACGAGTCCGACGGTCCGCAGTCGGATTCCGCCGCCTGCTGCGGCGAGGGGCCGGCCCCGAACTCGGCGCTGCCCGGGATCACCGGACTCGGCGGTGGCCGGGTCGGCGCCCTGGTCATCAGCCCCTTCGTCCGCCCGGGCACCTGGTCGACGACGCCGTACAACCACTACAGCCTGCTGGCCAGCATCGAGGAGCTCTTCGGGCTGCCGAGGCTCGGCTACGCGGCCACGCCGGGCCTCGACCGGTTCGGCCTGGACGTGTACAACGCACGCGTCTGACGGACCCTGCTCTCCTCCGCAGGGGTGAGTGGAGCGACTCCACCCATCATCCCTCCAGCTTCGCCGGTCGATGCCGATGCAGAAGGAACACCCCACGGCATCGGGCGGAAGGAGACCGGCGATGACCTCGGCGCCGCTCGCCGTCCGCAATCGGATCGTCCTGCTCGTGGCCGTCCTCGCGACGGCCGCCGGAGCACTGTGTGCCGCCGTGGTCCCGCACCTGCCCGGCCCGGTCTCCGGGCTGCACCTGCCGTGGATCGCCTGGGTCGCCGCCTTCGCGCTCACCGAGGTCCTGGTCGTGCACGTCCAGCTCCAGCGGGACTCGCACTCCTTCTCGATGACCGACCTGGTGTTCGTCGCCGGGCTGTACCTCCTCGCACCGGGCGCGCTGGTCGCCGCCCAGGTGGCAGGCGCGGCCGTCGGCCTGGCCCTGCACCGGCGCCAGTTCGGGCTCAAGCTCGCGTTCAACGCCGCCCAGTACGCGCTGGCCGCGTCGTTGGGCACCATCGTGTTCGGCACGCTCGCCCGGGCGACCGCGCTGACCGGGGCCTGGGCCTGGATCGCCGCCCTGGCCGCCGTCGCGGTGTCGACCATGACCGCGTCCGCCTGCGTGTACGCGGTCATGCGGGTCTCCGGCGCATCCCTGGCGCTGCGCGAGCTGCCGCGCATGCTCGCCCTGTCGCTGCCCTTCGCGCTCGGCATCGCGGCGATGGGGCTGCTCGCGGCTCAGACCGCGGCCCAGAACCCCGCCTCGCTGGTCCTGCTCGCCTTGCCCTCGGGCCTGCTGATCGCCGCCTACCGCGCATACACCAAGGCACGCGAGCAGCAGACCAACCTGCGCCTGCTGCACGAGGTCACGTCGCTGCTGTACAACAGCGACGACGCCCCGACCGCGCTCACCGACTTCCTCACCGCCGTGCGCGGCGCGTTCCGTGCCGGGTCCGCCGAGCTCGTGCTGTTCGGCGAGGACGACGCCCTCCCCACGCTGAGCCGCAGCCGGGACGGCGAGAAACCCGTCGCGCTGCTCCCGCTGGAGCGCCGCGAGGACGCCGACCGCCTGGTCGCCTGGTCCGCCGAGCACGAGTCGTTCACCCTGCGCACCGGCACCGCGCACGCCGCCGAGCTCGACCGCTATGCCGCCCGGCACGGGCTCAAGGACGCGATGATCTCCGTGCTGATCACCGACGGCCGGGTGCAGGGACTGCTGCTGGTCTCCGGTCGCCTGGGCGACGTCGGCACCTTCGCCGGCAGCGACCTCGCGCTGCTCGAGACCTTCGCCCGGCACGTCGCCACCTCCCTGGACCGGGGACGGCTGGAGACCGACCTGCGGCGGGTCGTCGAGCTCCAGGAGGAGCTGCGGCACGCGGCGATGCACGACCCGCTGACCGAGCTGCCCAACCGCACCCTGTTCCTGGACCGCACCCAGCACGACCTGCACCTGGCCGGCCGCAACGGCCAGTGGCCGGCCGTGCTGTACATCGACCTCGACGGGTTCAAGCCGGTCAACGACACGTTCGGCCACCAGGCCGGCGACCTGCTGCTGAAGGTGTTCGCCCAGCGACTGCACGAGTGCGTGCGCAGCGCCGACACCGCCGCCCGCCTCGGCGGCGACGAGTTCGCGGTGCTGCTGCACGGCCCGATCGACGACGGCGGCGTGCAGACCGCACTCGACCGCATCCGCGCCGCGCTCGCCCTCGACGTGGACCTCGGCGGCGGGCGGACGGCGAAGGTCGACGCGAGCATCGGCGTGGCCTTCTCCGGCCCCGACACCGACATCGACGGGCTGATCCGGCGGGCCGACCTGGCCATGTACACGGCCAAGCGGGGCGGCCGCGGCATCTCGGTGTTCTACGACCCGGCCCTCGAGCAGGACCAGCCCCAGCCGGCGCCGGTGACGACGTCCGGCTGATGTACAGCCATCGCACAGCTTCCTGCGGCACGCTGGACGCGTGACGGCGGAGATCCGGCTGGACCAGGCCGCCCCGGTCACCGGACTGTCCAGCGACGAGGCCGCGGCCCGGCTGCGGCGCGGCGATAGCAACGTCTCGGTGACCGGCACCTCCCGGACCTATGCCCGGATCCTGCGCACCAACGTCTTCTCCCTCTACAACACGATCCTGTTCGTCATCGGCGGCGCGCTGCTGGCGATGGGACGGTTCAGCGACGCCTTCATCAGCGTCGGGATCGGCGTGCTCAACGCCGCGATCAGCGCGGTGCAGGAGATCCGGGCGAAACGGCAGCTCGACCGGCTCCAGCTGCTCGCCCGGGGCACCGTCGTCGTCGTCCGGGACGGCCGGGACACCGACGTGATCCCGGAAGCGGTGGTGCGCGGCGACGTCGTCCGGCTGCGGCCCGGCGACCAGGTGGTCGTCGACGGGCCGCTGATCGAGGGCGCGATCGAGGTGGACGAGTCGCTGCTCACCGGCGAGTCGGAGGCGCTGCGCCGGCTGCCGGGTGAGGGCCTGCTGTCGGGGTCGCACTGCGCCGGCGGTGCCGGCCTGCAGCTGGCGCGCGACGTGGGCGCGTCCAGCTACGCCAACCGGCTGACCGCCGAGGCCCGCCGCGACTCCACCGACATCACCCCGCTGCAACGCCGGATCGCCTTCGTCATCCGGCTCACGATGGTGCTCGTCGTCCTCATGGGCGGGGCGATCCTGCTGCAGGCGGCGCTGGAGGGCTTCAGCCTGCTGCGCGTCGTCCAGACCTCGGCGGTGCTGTCCGGACTCGTGCCCTACGGCCTGTTCTTCCTCATCGCGCTGGCCTACACCGCGGGGGCGGTGACCAGCTCCCGCGCAGGCGCCCTGGTGCAGCGGGTGAACGCCGTGGAATCGGTCAGCAACGTCGACGTCGTGTGCACCGACAAGACCGGCACCCTGACCACGGGCCGGCTCGGGGTGGCCGAGGTGCTCCCCGCCGGGGACACGGACGCCACAGCGGTGACGGAGGCCCTCGGCGCGATGGCCCGCAGCACCGGGGCGCCGAACCTGACCAGCTCGGCGCTGGCCGCTCACCTGCCCGGCGATCCGGTGCCGGTGCGGGACGAGGTGGCGTTCAGCTCGGCGCTGCGGTGGAGCGCCCTGCAGACCGACGGCGCGACCTGGGTGCTCGGCGCCCCCGAAGCCCTCACCCCTGCACTGGACGGTGTCGACCTGACCGACGTGGTGCGCGCGCGGACCGCCGCCGGGCTGCGCGTGCTGGTGTTCGCCCGCGCCACCGATCCCGCTGTGACGTTGCGCGGGGCGGACGGCCGGGCCGTGCTCCCGGCGCTCGAGCCCCTGGCCGTGGTCGCCCTCGCGGACGAGCTGCGCCCCGACGTGCCGGCGACCCTCGCCCGGTTCGGCGAGGAGGGCATCGCTCTGAAGGTGCTCTCCGGCGACGACCCCGACACCGTCGCCGCCCTCGCGGCACGCGCCGGGCTGCCCGACACCGCTCCGGTGCACGCGGGCGGGCTGCACGAGCTCTCCGACACCGAGCTGGAGGCGGTGGTCGCCGGCGGATCGGTCTTCGGCCGGGTCGCCCCCGAGCAGAAGGAGCGGATCGTGCTGGCCCTGCGCCGTCAGGGCGGCTACGTCGCGATGGTCGGGGACGGCGTCAACGACGCGCGCGCCCTGAAGGCCGCGCACGTGGGCGTCGCGATGCGCAGCGGCAGCGCGGTGACCCGCGACGTCGCCGACATCGTGCTGCTGGACGACTCGATCGGCGCCCTCCTGCCGGCCCGCCTGCAGGGGCGCCGGATCATCTCCGGGATCGCCACGTCGACCCAGGTGTTCCTCGCGCGAGTGGCGACCCAGGGGCTGGTCATCGTCGCGGTCACCATGCTCGGGCTCGGCTTCCCGTACGCCCCCGCGCAGGGCGGCCTCACCTTGTTCACGGTCGGCGTCCCGACCCTCTTCCTCACCGCCTGGGCGCGGCCCACGGCCCCCGATCCGTACCTGCTCGGCACCCTGGGCCGCTTCGTCGTCCCGGCCGCCCTGCTGACCGCGGGCGGCGGGGTCGCCGTGTACGCGGCCCTGTACACGAGGGTCGCGTCAGCGTTCACCGACGACCACGTGCCGGCAGCCGTCGTCGCCGAGTTCGAGCGCTACACCGGGCTGACTCGGGGCGACCCGGGCTTCACCGACGCGGCGGCCACCATCGGCGCGCAGACCGGCCTGTCCACCTTCGTGTCGATCGCGTCGATCCTGCTGATCCTCTTCCTCGCTCCGCCGACGCGGTTGTTCGCCGCCTGGACCCGCCCGACCGGCGACAAGCGGCCCACCATCCTCGTGGCCGGGCTGCTCGCGGTGCTCGCCGGGGCACTGTTCACCCCGGCGGTGTCGGCCTACTTCGACCTCACCGGCGCGGCCCCGCCCGTGTACACCACCGTGCTGCCGGTGCTGGCGGTCTGGTTCGTCGGCCTCTCCGCCGCGTACCGGTTCCGGGTCCTCGACCGGCTCCTGGGAGTCGCGCACCTCCCGATGGCGTCGAGGAACTGACCGTCAGGCGGCCGATCGGACGACGTGGCCGGTGGCACCCCCGAAGGTGTCGACGACGAATCCGCGGGCGGCGAGCACATCGGCCACGGCGCGGTTCATCACGTGCTGGACGGACGCAGTGGGCGTGGAGCCGTGGACCTGGTCGATGGTCATGCGGTCGTGCTGCCGCCAGGTGACCACGATGCCGCCGAGCTCGGGCTGCGGGATCAGGCAGGCGCCGCCGATCTCCGCGCCGGCCCCGTCGGCGTCGTGCAGGGGCAGGCCGGCCTCCGCGAGCGAGGCGGTGATCTCGACGACCAGCGTCGTCAGCGGGTCCTCGTCGGACAGCAGCGTGTCCCAGTCGTCGGTCAGGCGCTCCAGCTGGTCACCGAGGTGGGCGAGCCACGCCCAGTCCTGGGGGGAGGGTCGCCGGTTGAGGACGCCGTCCGCTCGACGGACGCCGTAGACCGAACGGACACCCAGGGGCAGCTCACCCTCGTAGGAATCCGCGGCCCACCGGGCCTCGGACCGATCCGGGAACGGCCCGGCGACGATCCGGCCGGGGCCGTTCTCGTCGTCGACGAACAACCACCAGCCCTGACAGACGGGGGCGTCGAGGACGACCTCACCGCTGGAAACACCACGCACGAAACTCACCAAGCCCACTCCGTGAACACACTGTCGCCGGGGAAGGAACGACAGCCACCGCCAGCCATGGCGGACACGAGAAAGATAGGTGCACGAGGGCTCACATCCGGGACCCTCGACACGTCGAGTCGCGCGCGTTCTCGAATCGTTGCCGACGCCCCGGAACGGGCGCGCCGACCACGCTCAGAGCCCGCCTACTTGTCGACAGGGCGACCCTTCCCGAGCGTGGAAAACCACCAAAGACCTGCGCTGACTCTGTCGACGACCGACCACGGCGGCGTGTCATCGCCGCTGGTAGGGGCGCCTCGGTCAGCCGGAGGAGCCGGGCTCCCCCGCGTTCACCGCTCGGGTGCTCAGGTGGACCTCGTGGTGCAGTCCCGCCGCCTTGAGCGCCCTCTCCGCGGCGACGTAGGCCGCCGCCTCGGCGGACCAGCCCTCCCGGTGCCACTCGGCGTCCAACCGGTCCGCGGCCCGCTGCGCGACCTCCAACGGCACGACCACCTCGAGGGTGACCGCGAAACCGGCGATCTGCGGATCGGGAGCAGCCATGGGATCACGCTCGACCCTCGCGCCGGGGGCGTCAACAGTCGAAGACCGACCAGCAGATCTCGTTGCGCATGCGCTGGTCGTCCAGGACGAGTTCACGGACGGCGTCGGGGAGCTGGTCGCGCTGCCAGCGGCACTCGCGCCGTCCGGCGTCCTCGGCCTCGGCTGCGGGCACCGCGGCACGCACCGCCTTGATGGCGTACGCCGCCGCGCCCAGCTCGTGCGCGGCGACGTGCGCGACCACCGCGGCCTGGCCGGCGGCGAATGCCGCGTGCCGAGCCGGTCCCCTCAGCACCCGGGCCGCCGCCATCGCGTGACCGCCCGCCGCGCGGGACTGCGACATCGCGATCTCGCCGCGCGCCCATGCCCGGATTTCCTCGACGGCCTGGCGGGGCCGGGGGTCCGCCGGCTGCACCGCCTCGAAGAGAGGTAGGACGTGCTCCGCGCAGGCGGCCGCCCACAGGGCCAGGAGGCGATGGTCGTCGTCGGTCAGCGTTCCGCCGCGGCGCACGGTGATGAATCGTGGGTCCCGGACGTTCGGCAGGATCACCGTGCGACCGTAAGGCGGTACGGACCCGATCGCGGCGTGCGATGACCGGCGCGCCGGTCGTCCGCGGCACAGGGTCCTTCCCACGCGGATCGGGCGTCCTCATACTTTTCCCGCGAGACTGCTAGGAGCCGTTGCGGAAGCGGGGTGACGCTATCGCCGCCGACATCTCCGACGCCTTGATCGTCTCGTGCGACATCGTCGGCCACTCCGGGGTCGCGGAGCACAGCATTCAGGTCTCCCGCGAACAAGGGCTCAACGCCGTCGTCCACGAGGCGATGGCCAAGCCCGCCCTCCGTGGCGCGGTATGGGCCTCGGGCGGCGACGGGGGTCACGTCCTGATACCTGGCGCTGCCCTTGCCGACGCCATCGACCTCGCGGCAGCGCTCAGGGGGTGGGCACTCCGCGAGCACGTCCCACTCCGGGTCACCTGCCACGCCGGCAAGGTGTCCTACTTCCCGGGCGCGGACGGACGTCAGCAGCCGGTGGGCCAAGGAATCAACCAGGCCGGCGCCATCCTCGCCGCGGTGGGAGACGAGGGAATCGTCGTCTCCGACGAGTTCCGCGCCGCGGTCGAGGCGAGGGGGCTGACCATTGCCACCTTCCATGAGCCACGGACCCTCTCCTACAAGGGAAAGGGCCCGTATCCCGTGCATCTGATGTCGCTGTCACAACCCGAGCTCGAGTCACGGTGGCCGCCTCCCGTGGAACCGCAGGTGCCCTTACCGACCACGGCCGCGGCGAACGCATGGGAAGCGCTCTACGTCGCCAAGCGGCGCCTGCAGATCAACGCCTTCGATCGCGACGTCGATCGCGTCTTGCGTCAGCTCATGCCCATGGACTTCTGGTACGAGTCGACCGGCGAGAAGCCCGGTCACGACTTCAACCCGTTCTTCCAGAACCTCGATGCCAGAGCGTTGCGGGAAGTCGTTCGGGTCGGACAGCTGGTGGAGAGACGCTACAACGAGGTCATCTGCCACTACGGGGACGACGGCGACACCATGTTCGTGATCCTGCGCGGCCAGGTGGGCGTCTTCCACGTCGGGGCCGACGGCGAAGGCCGCGCCAAGAATCCTGCTGCCATTCTCCGGCAGGGCCACGTTGTCGGCGAACTCGCATTCGCGCTCAACCGGAAGCGGACGGCGGACCTGATCACTCTTGCCGACACCGCTCTGCTGGCCTTCTCCTTCGAGGAGTTCCTGGCTCGCCTGGATCGAACGCCTGGCAAGGACGAGATTCGCAAGGGTGTTGATGCGTTCATCACCGCCCGCGCGCTCGAGCACGTGGCGAAGCAGGCCGGATACCTCGTCGGGCCCGGCGAGAAGGGCCCGTTGACCCAGGCCGAAGCTGTCTGGGACAGCCTGCTGCAGGACATGCGGAACTACTGCTGCGTCATCACGTGGCAGTCCTCTTCCGGCCCCGTCAGTCTGAGCCGGCTCACCGAAGCGCGTCCGGAGACGAAGGGTGAGGGTCTGTTCGTCCTGGTGTCGGGCCGTCTGGAGAGCCGCTCGAACAGTCAGAAGAACCTGCGTGGCTCCGAACTTCCGCTGACGTACGCGAACCTCCCGGGCAGAGTCGTCTTCCCCGATCACGAGTACGTCCTCACCAAGGGGCCGGCGAAGTTCCTCCACATCGGAGCGACAGCCCTGGAGGTCCTGCCGGAGACGAACCAGAACGAGGTCGTGTCCGCGGTCACGCGTGAGCTCGCCGGCCGCTACTACTACGACGCGTTTCTCTCTTACAACTTCGGCGACGGCGAGACCGTAGAGCGATGGAAGGAGCGACTGGAAGGTGCCGGACTCCGCGTCTATGTCGACAAGCCGGAGGCTGGGACGCACTTCACGGCCAGCATCCAGACGTCGTTGCTCGACTCCCTGGTGCTGCTCGCCTTCATCTCACCGCAGGTGATGGTCAAGCAGCAGGACAAGAACTGGGTTCAGAAGGAGATCGACTTCAGGGAAGGCAATTTCACGCAGCCCTGGATCGTCCCGGTCGCTCTCCGCGGCGGCGACCTCGACGACTACAAGCTGCCCTACACCATGATCGATGCGCGATCCGACGAAGAGGGGGCCATCGCGGAGGCCATCGCCACGGTGCGCGACATACGGTCGGGTCTCAAGGAGACGCCCCTGCTCAGCAGCCGCGAGATCGGTCATGTCTTCGGTGCAGCTGCCCCGCGGACATGATCGGTCAGCGCGCGGTCAGAGGGCTGAGAATCCTGAGGGGAGAGGGGCGATGGTGACCTCCGCACCCGCGCCGCAGGGTTCGTCCCGGACGCCCGCAAAGCCTTCTCCTGTCCAGCGGGCGCTCGACAGGTACGTCCGAACCGCCCCCTCCCCGGCGCTCGACTCCGTCCGACGGGCTCTGTGGGCCCCGTCCGGACCGGTCCGCCCGGAGGAGAGTGCCGACGACCGCGCCCTCGTCCTGGAGCAGTACAAGATCTACGTCGAGATGGCCGACCGGGTCAGCGCGCGACGCGGGCTGGCCAACACGTTCTTCCTCACCTTGAACACCGCGATCTTCACGCTGATCGGTGTCCTCTGGCAGCACCCCGCACAGTCCACGCGTGCCCTTGTCGTCGTTCCCTGGCTCGTGCTGGTGGGCCAGTGCCTGGCATGGTTCTGGCTGCTTCGGTCGTACCGGCAGCTCAACTCCGCCAAGTACGCCGTGGTGGGAGCGCTCGAGGAGCGGCTGCCCGCGTCCCCGTACTGGGCGGCGGAGTGGGAGGCGCTGGGTCGCGGTGAGGACCCATCGCGCTACTGGCCGCTGAGCCACGTGGAGCAAGTGGTGCCGGCCTTCTTCGCTACCGCCTACACCGTGGGCCTCGTCGTCCTGTTGCTCGCCTGAGAGCCCGGAGCACGAGCCACCCGGGAGCTGCCGACCGGAGGTGCCCCAGCGGGCCCGTGCTTCAGCCCGGACCGCTGGGATGGAGGAGGTCGTACCCCCGGGAGAGCTTCTTCGGCACGACCATGCGCCAGGCGTCGACGACGAGCTCCCGGGCCTCGGTCCGATCCAGGGCGGCGAGGTCTGCGTGGACCCAGTGAAAGCGCAGGTCGGACGCCGCCGGCAGCTGGAACTTGCGCGGCTCGCCCAGGACGAGCGCGTCCCGCTCCTCCTTGGGGTATGCGAACCCCATCGTGGTCTCGTCGAGGGAGAACGCCACGTAGACGATCTGCTTGACGCGGAACTTCAGCCTGCCGCGCACGTACACCTCGTACGAGCGCTCCAACTCGGCGCCCAGCGGCCGGACGTCCGCGATCACCGCCACGATCAGAACCGACTCCCCATCGGAGGAGTGTCGAGGGTCAGCCGGAGCAGGTGTCAAGCATCAGCCGAACCGGGCCCGGACGAACCGGAACTCGAACTCGCTGGTGGTGGGCCCCGTGGGGATCGAACCCACAACCCGCGGATTAAAAGTCCGCTGCTCTGCCAATTGAGCTAGAGGCCCGGTGGGTGCAGAAAATCCTCCAGACAACTCACCAGACAACGCGTGAGACATCCGGGGCTCTGCGGCCCGGTGCGAGGCTACCGCCCGCTTCCCGACACCCGGCCTCGCCGACAGGAGCGCCGCGAGCTACTCGCCGACCGCCAGCGAGGTGCCGGTGGCCCCGGCCGCGGAGCTGACCCTGGTCCGGGCGGACTACCCGCTGGACGAGGAGCTCGCCGCCCGCACGCTGGTCACCCGCGCCCGCCGCTGCTGAAGAGCCGGTCCAGCCGGTACGCCAGCAGGGCCAGGGCCTCCTCCGCGCTGCGCTGTCCCGCGACCACGCCGTCGGTGAGGCCGTTGGTCAACGCCAGCAGGGTGGCCGCCTCCATCACGGGGGACCGCTCGGCCGCGACATCGCCGGTTTCCTGCCCTCGGGCCACCACCCCCGCGAGGTACCCCTCGAGGGCCTCGGGGTAGTTCGTCGCGCCACCGAGCAGCGCCGGGTCGGTGAGGGCGACGGCGAAGTAGGCGGCCCAGGCCCGGCGGTCGTCCAGCGACGCGTCGTCGTCGGGGACGATGCTGCCGAGCACCACCTCCAGCACGGTGCGCGGCGGGAGTCCCTCCCCGAGTGCCGCCGCACGTTCCCGCACCCGCCGGTCGAGCCGCGCAGCCAGCTCCGCCAGGCCGGAGGCGAGCAGCCCTGCCTTGTCAGTGAAGTAGTACTGGACCAGCCGGAGCGAGACCCCGGCCTCCGCGGCGACCTCCCGCATGGTCACCGCCTGCAGACCGCGGGTGCCGGCGACCGTCAGGAGCGCCGCCGTGATGTGCCGGCGGCGCTCCTCGTGGTCGACGTGTCGGGGCATCAGTCCGCCGATGCCGCCACGGTCAGCACGGTCCCGGCGATGAGTGACAGGGGCACCAGGCACACGAGCACGTGGGACCAGGGCTCCTCGGGTGCTGATGCCCGGCCACCGGCGAGGGCGAGCCCACCGACGGCGAGCGACAGGACGACGATCTGCAGCAGCATGTTCCTCCTGGGTGGGTGCCGGCGGGTCAGGCGTCGGTCGTCGGGCAGAAGGCGAGCACGCGGTCGAGGACCAGATCAGGTGCCTCCACCGGCAGCGCGTGGCCCGTGCCCTCGACGATCTCGACCCGCCAGGACGGCGCTACTGCGGCGATCCGCGCGGCGACGGCGGTCGAGTCGTGCAGGGCACTGCGGGCGCCGAGCAGCAGCTGCACCGGCGTCCGGACGGCGGCGAGCTCCTCGTCGGACCACACCGGGGGGTTCGGCAGGCGGCGGCGGAAGCCTCGCGCGGCCAATCCGAGGCGCATCAGGTCGTCCTCGAGCAGCGTGCCGTTGACCAGCCGCCGGGCGGCGCGGTGGCGCAGCCGGGCAGGCAGCAGGACGGTGAGGCCGCCCAGGATGACCCAGCGGTAGAAGCGACCGGTCACGGACGACAGCCCGGCCGGGTCGACGAGCGTCACCGCCGCGACCCGACCAGGAGCACGGCGCGCGAGCTCCAGAGCGAGCCAGCCGCCGAAGGAGGAGCCGACCAGGTGGGCGCGCTCGGCGCCGAGCGCGGCCAGGACGTCCTCGAGCCATCGGGCGGCCGCCGCACCGTCGGTGATCGGCTGCGTCTGCACCGACCGGCCGGCCTCACCCAGGGGGTCGACCGCCACGACGGGCCGCTGCCGGGCCAGCGGAGCCACGTACCGGTACCAGCCCAGCGCGTTCCCGCCGGCGCCGCTGAGCAGCACCACAGGGTCCGGTCCACGACCGCCGGCGCGGTAGACCCGCACTCGACCGGCCCAGGTGTCGACGTCGTCGGCCTCCACGGGCAGCGGCCACAGGCGCGCCAGCGTGCGGTCGTAGGCCGACCAGAATCGCGTTCGTGCGGCCTCGCTGGTAAAGGTCGACAGCTGCTGGTCCTCGGTCACGGCTACGCCCCCCGCTCGTTGTGATACAGGTGTATCACAACGAGTGTCCTGGTGGCCACGGCGCGGTACCGGTCATACGCCGAGCTGCCTGGGTGGACCGCGGCGAGCCGTTCCAGGAGACGCAGCGGCGCATTCCCCGGCGACCATGCGGGCGTACCGAGAACACCCGACCGGGCCGTTCGGAGTCAGGACGAAAACGCAGGCAGAAGGGTTTCTGCATCCACCAGAGGCCCGGTGGGTGCACAAGGACGCTCCGGACCACGCAGGCGACGTCCGGATGCCTCGCGGCCCGGGCCGAGGCTACCGCCGGGCGCGTTCACACCTGCGGCGAGCGGGCCCTGCGCGGGGCCGCGTCCCGTTGTGCCTGGTCGGCGGGGCGGCTTAGGTGAGCCTGGAAGTCGCCCGTGCCGAAGACCACTGCCCGCGAAGGAGATCCGTGAACAAGTCCGAACTCGTCACCAGGCTGACCGATCGGCTCGGCGGCGACCGGGCGACCGCCACGGCCGCCGTCAACGGCGTCCTCGAGGAGATCTCGAGCAGCGTCGCCCGCGGCGAGCGCGTGACCCTGGTCGGGTTCGGCACCTTCGATCGCCGCGAGCGGGCGGCGAGGACCGGACGCAACCCGCGGACGGGAGTGGCGATCCAGGTCGCCGCATCGGTCGCACCGACGTTTCGTCCTGGCGCCGGGTTCCGGTCGCTGCTCACGCCGGATGGCGCCACCACGGCGGTCAGCGAAACAGCGACGGCCGTCGCACCGCCGGTTGTCGTATCCGGTCCCGCCGTCCGGGAGAAGCCCAAGAAGCCCGCGAAGGGCGGCAAGAAGGCGACGAAGAAGGCCACCGGCAAGAACGGGAAGAAGGCGAAGAAGAAGGCCGGCTGAGCTGGATCAGGCCCGGACCGTGCCGGAAGCCATCGGGCCTGCGTCTTCCTCGAGCACATCGGCGGCCGATCCGACGATCCGCGCATCGGGGACGCCGACCTTGGCCGGGTCCTTGTCCTCATAGTCCAGTTGCGACAGCACGTGCCGCATGGCGGCGAGGCGGGCCCGCTTCTTGTCGTTGCTCTTGATGACCGTCCACGGCGCGTGCGACGTGTCGGTGTGCAGGAACATCGCCTCCTTGGCCTCGGTGTAGTCCTCCCACTTGTCGAGAGAGGCGAGGTCGGTCGGCGACAGCTTCCACCGTCGCACCGGGTCGATCTGTCGCACGATGAAGCGCGTCCGCTGCTCGCCCCGGGACACCGAGAAGTACAGCTTGATCAGGTGGATGCCGCTGTTGACGATCATCTGCTCGAAGACCGGCGCCTGGCGGAGGAACTGCTGGTACTCCTCCTCGGTGCAGTACCCCATCACCCGTTCCACGCCGGCGCGGTTGTACCAGGACCGGTCGAACAGCACGATCTCCCCGCCCGAGGGGAGGTGCTGCACATATCGCTGGAAATACCACTGGGTGCGCTCGCGCTCCGTGGGCTTGTCGAGGGCGACGACGCGC
Source organism: Blastococcus sp. OS1-29 (assembly GCF_057628075.1). Classification (NCBI taxonomy): domain Bacteria; kingdom Bacillati; phylum Actinomycetota; class Actinomycetes; order Geodermatophilales; family Geodermatophilaceae; genus Blastococcus; species Blastococcus sp. OS1-29. The sequence continues at coordinate 190,398 of NZ_JBXXJK010000004.1, read as the reverse complement.
GCTCCGCGGGGATTGAGATGCTCGGTGAATCGCTTGATCGTGCCGCCCTTGCCCGCGGCGTCCCGGCCCTCGAAGACCACGACCAGCTTCTGGCCGGTCTCCTTCACCCAGCCCTGCAGCTTGAGCAGCTCGATCTGCAGCCGCCGCTTGGCGATCTCGTACTCCCGGCGCTGCATGCGGTCGTCGTATGGGTAGCCCTCGCGCCACGTCTGGACCAGCTGCCCGTCGGGGCCGAAGAGTTCCCGGTCGTCGTCCCAGTCCTCGTCCGAGTTCTCGTCGGGCAGGTCGTTGAGCCGCCACTTGGTGAGGTCGATGACGTCGCCGTCACCTCCCAGGGAGGGCAGGAATCGGGGATGTGACACGACGGGCGCTCCCCCCGGGCGATGACGCACGGCGCCGCCATCTTCCTCCCGCGCGAGGGCCCCGCGGACGACACCCGGAACGGTGCAGGTGTGCGGTGAGTCACCGCCTCGGCGGCTCTTCCACCCGATCAGGGGATGCCGTGAGTAGTCACCGACTACGTACCGTCATCACCGTCCGGTCGGGTGGCGGACGACGTCGTCCTGCCCCCGGCCCACGGAAGTGTCCGCGGCGCCAGCGCCCGCGGTACCGACCCCGGCCCGGCTGACCCGTTCCCCCCGGGGCGGCCGGGCCGGCTTCTTCTCAGCGGTTGCGCGGCTCCACCCTTGCCTGCACCCGGCCCGCGGACATCCGCACCGTCAGCTTCTCCTGCGCGACGGCCGAGGGCCCGCGCCGCGGCTCACCCGAGTCGAGGTCGAACGCCGATCCGTGCCACGGGCAGACCAGGCACTCCGCCCCGCGGACCACCTCGACCGACCCATCGTCCAGCGGTCCCGACAGGTGCGAACACGTCGCCACGAAGACGTCGACCCGGCTTCCCCGGCGGACGACGGCCAGCGGGACGGCGACGCTGCTCCCCTTGCCGGTCCGCAGCGTCGGCCGCCCCTCGGGCAGGTCGTCCATCGGCCCGAGGTCGATCCAGTCGGACGTGAGCGCCCGCGCCGTGGTCGCCGAGTGGGACACCCCCGCCGACTGCGAGTAGGACATGTGGCCGCCGACCGCCGCAGACGTGCCGGCAATGCTCAGGCCCACGTAGGCCAACCCCCGTCCGAGCGCCCCGTGGCCCTTCCGGCGCGCCACCAGCGACCCCACGTAGAGGCCGAGCGCGGTGGTGTTGGCGGCGGCATGGACGATACCCAGGCGCCGGACCCCCGGCCCCGCCTCCGACCAGTCCGCGGCCCCGGCGAGCGCCGTCGGCACCGCGGCGGCGACGCCGGCACCGATGAGCGTGGTGGCGGCCGGCCGCAGCGGCGGGACCAGGTCCAGCAGGCCGGCGGACAGCCACGTCCCCACCGGCACCTGCGCCAGGACCGGGTGCACCGGATGCCCCAGCCACGTGCCGTGCAGCAGGTCCTTGACCGGCTGTGCCCTCAGCGCTCCCTGGACGACGCGACGGACCGGTTCGGCCACCTTGTCGATCGCGGAGGCGTCGGCCACCCGATCGAGGATCCCCATGAGGCTCATGCGCCCACCCCTACCCCCGTCACGCCCCCGCGACGCCCGGAGAAGGCACCGGACGTGATCAAGGACACGGGGGATTGTCCGATCCGTCGGGCATGTTCGTGCCGAAGACCTGTTTGCCGAGGTGAGGAGCCCTGAACCCGCTCACCCGAGGACCGAGAGGATGACCGTGACCTGCCCGTCGCTGCTGCAGCGCTACCGGCCCGCCGCCGAGTTCCTCGGCGACGTGTCGCGCGCGCGACACCTCCGGGCGGCGGTTCGCGGAATCGTCGCGCGGCTGCGACGGGACGACGCCGCCGCGCAGTTCGGCCGGTTCGTGATCGTCGGCGGCGCCGCCACCCTCGTGTACGGACTCGTCTTCCTCGCCCTCAGTGCTCTGGGCTACCTGCCGGCGCACCTCGCGGCGACCGTGGCGTCCACAGTCCTCGCCAACGAGATGCACCGCCGGCTGACCTTCCGGGCCGAGGACCGGGTGAGCTGGCTCAGCGCCCAGGTCGAGGCCGGCGGTGTCGCCGTCGTCGGATTGCTGGCCACCACCGCCGCCCTGGGCTGGGTGCACTCGGCGGCCGACGACGTCCCGGCCGGCCTCCAGATCGCACTGGTCACGGCGGTGACCGGAGCCATCGGCCTCATCCGGTTCATCGCGCTGCGCTGGATCTTCCGCCCGACGGGTCTGCCCGCCGCTCGATAGCCTGGCGCGGGTGAGCGCGTCGACCGAAGCCGGCACCACCGGCAGCGACCCGACCGCGGCCCCGCCCGCGGTGTGGCCGCACCGGGCGCACGTCGCCGGCCGCTGGGCGCTGCGCCTCGCGGTCGCCGTGGCCGGTGCCGTGATCGCCGTCCTGCTGCTGGGCCGGATATCGGCACCCATCGGCCCGTTCGACGCCTCCCTCGCCTTCCGGCCGGTGGGCGGCGGGGCCGCCGTCGCCGTCCCCCCGCTCGGCGCGCTGTCCGTCGACGTCTACGACGGGCCGTTGCGCCTCGACATCGGGCTGCAGCGGGTCGACCCGGAGCGCGCCCGCGCCCTCGCGAGCGACCCGGTCCGGCTCGCCGGCGTGGTGAACCAGGTGTCCGACGACCTGCGCAGCGCGGTCGTCCGCCTGGCACTGGTGACCACCGGAGTGGCGATCCTCGGTGCCGCGGCGGCCTCGCTCCTCACCTTTCGCCGGTGGCGGGAGACGGCCATCGCCGGCGGCCTCACCGCCGTGCTGCTCGTCGCCACGGCCGGACTCGGTGCCGCGACCTGGCGGCCCGAGGCACTGTCCCAGCCGAAGTACACCGGGCTGCTGGTGAACGCCAACAGCCTGATCGGCAATGCGCAGGACATCGTGGCGCGCTTCGACGCCTACCGCGCCTCCCTCGAGGATCTGGTCGCCAACGTCGGCACGCTCTACGCGACGATCTCCGCCCTACCCTCGCCCGGCGGCACCGACGACACGGTCGCCCTCCTGCACGTGTCCGACCTCCACCTCAACCCGGCCGGGTTCGACCTGATGCGGCAGGTGGTGGAGCAGTTCAAGGTCGACGGCGTCCTCGACACCGGCGACATCACCGACTGGGGCAGCGCACCGGAGAACCAGCTGATCGGATCGGTCGGCAGCCTCGGCGTCCCCTACGTGTACATCCGCGGGAACCACGACTCCGAGACCACGGCTGCCCTCATCGCCGCGCAGCCGAACGCGACCGTGCTCGACGACTCCGCGATGACGGTTGCCGGGATCGAGATCGTCGGCACCAAGGATCCGCGCTTCACCCCGGACAAGACCACAGGCGACGACACGGCCAGCGACTCGGTGCTCACCGCCTCCGGGCAGGCCCTGGACGCCGTCGTGAAGAAACTTCCGGAGGCACCGGCCATCGCGATGGTGCACGACCCGAAGCAGGCGGTCCCGCTCGACGGTGACGTGCCGCTCGTGCTGGCGGGGCACACCCACAAGCGCAAGGTCTCCGTGCTCGACGGCGGTACCCGGCTGATGGTCGAGGGCTCCACCGGCGGGGCCGGTCTGCGCGGGTTGCAGGGCGAGAAGCCCACGCCGCTCACCTGCACGGTTCTCTACCTCGACCCGACGACCGGGGCGCTGCGGGCCTACGACGAGATCACCCTCGGCGGCCTCGGGGTGACCGAGGTGACCATCCAGCGGACCGTCGTGCCCAAGGACGACGCCACGGTGGGCACCGGCTCCCCGGCGGACGGCGCGCCGTCGTCCCCGACCGGCTGACCCGGCCTCCCCGTTCCGGCGCCGTGCGCCCCCTACTCTCGCGCCCATGTCCTCTTCGCGTGCCCGTGCCGTCCGGACAGCCGTCGGGCTGCTCGCGGGGGCGTTCGTGCTGACCGGCTGCTCGCTCAGCTCGGACAACGTCTCCTGCTCCGGCACGAAGTGCACCGCCAGCCTGAGCAGCGAGGGAGCATCGGCCGAGATCCTCGGCCAGAAGCTCGAGTTCGCCGGCACGAAGGACGGGCGCGCCACCCTCGGCGTCGGGGACACGAGCGTGTCCTGCGCCGAGGGAGAGAGCGTCAGCGCGGGTCCCCTGTCGGTCACCTGCACCACGGTGGGAGACGGAACGCTGGAGATCACGGCGTCGCTCGGCTGACCCCGTCAGGCCCCCGGCCGGAGTGCGCCAGGACGGCATGTATTGTTTCTTCCGCCCCCGGCGAACTACGAGCCCCCATCGTCTAGTGGTCCAGGACGCCGCCCTTTCAAGGCGGTAGCACGGGTTCGAACCCCGTTGGGGGCACGCACGACAGCAATGCAGTTCCACAGCACGCGGTTCCACAGCAAGGCCCTGTAGCGCAGTTGGTTAGCGCGCCGCCCTGTCACGGCGGAGGTCGCGGGTTCGAGTCCCGTCAGGGTCGCCGCCCGGTGCTCGTCACCGGCCGGGGCAGGTAGCTCAGTCGGTACGAGCGCTCGCCTGAAAAGCGAGAGGTCGGCGGTTCGACCCCGCCCCTGCCCACAGCACGACATCGCCAGTGCGACATCGCACCCGCAGGCACCTCGCGACGAGCGGCCTGCACCCGGTCAGCCGTGAGCATCACCCGGACGCACGACGCTCGCCGTCCGCGGTCGCGGCGGAGTGAGGCTCGGTCAGGTGCGGACCCGGTCCGCGGCGACCTGCCGGTAGACGGCCGCGTGCACCTCCTGCACGGCGGCACGCTGCTCGGCGCGCCATGCGCGGTCGGCCGGGCGTGGCATCGGCCGGGCGAGGGCCGCGGCCACCGCACCGGTCAGCGAGAGCGGGTCGAGCCGGCCCCGCACATCGGTCGCGTACGGCACCACCTCCGACCACTGCTCGGCGAACCAGCCGCAGGTGGGTGCCACGACCCGCGTGCCCACGTCGCGGCAGGCCTCGAGGTCTCGTGAGTGCGTGCCGCAGGGCTCGGGCAGCACCGCGACGTGCAGCTCCTGCAGCTGCCCCGCCAGGTCATCAGCTGAGTGCACGACCAGCTCGAGCTCCCCGCGGGCCGCCATGCCGCGGACGGTCGAGCCGACCCAGCGCTCCTCCGCGGCCAGCACCCGCAGCCGACCGCCGCCGGACACCGCCCCGGAGAGCGTCGCCCGCACGAGCGCCCCGGCCTCGGGCATGCCCGGCGCGGGCGGCCCGAGCCGCAGCCCGACCAAGCCGCGTTCCGCGCCCCGTTCCGGGTCGGGCGCTGCGACGGAGGGATGGGCCACGACGATCGCCGTCCGCCCGAACCGGTCGGCGATCTCGTCCGCCGCGCCCGGGGTGAGCGTCAGCACCACCTCGGCGGTCGCGAGCACGGCCTCCAGATGCGCGTCGTGCCGGGCCTCGAGCGCGCTGGGAACAGCGCCGGCAGCCCGCGGCAGCCGGTGCACGGTCACCACCAGGGGCACCCCGAGCCGGCGCACCGTCTCCGCCCAGCATTCCCCCGCGAGCGCCGCCACCCCGGCGTCGCCGGTGTGCAGGTGCAGGACGTCGATGTCGTCGGCGTCGGCCTCCAGCCGCGACACGTCCAGCCACGGGGACGGCGTGGCCGGCTGCAGGTGGACGACGTCCGGCGGCAGGACGGCCGACACGTACGCGTCGTCGTGCGGGATGGTCGCCACCCGGATCGGGCCGCCCTCGGGCGGCCCGGGTGGCGGGGGTTCTGCGCTCACGCGGTGGTTCGGCTCCTCGGACGTCGGCGATGCGGCCGCGCGTTTCGAGCCGACCTGGTCCGTCCGTCCTACCCGGTGCCCCTGACGCTGAACCAGTGACACAACTCCAACGGGTGACCGAGCGCACCCACGAAGCGGTTGCACCGCAGCTCAGGGGGTTGGTGAGGCCTGTGGGACGACTGTGTACATGTGTCGGAACGGGTGTCCTCGACATTGCGCAGGAATCGGCGAAGTCTGTGCAACTGAGCGCGGATGTTCGGTCACATCTGCCCGTACCCGCCGGGTGACACGGACCGTTCCTCTCACTTACGTTCAGTGCATGCTCTCGGAGTTCCTGGTTCTCGGCGGAGTCCTCGTGGGGTTGTTCGTCCTGCTCGCCCTGATCGTGAGCCTGAGCGCCCGGCCGCAGGCCGGCCCCCGACGCGACGCCGTCGGCGATGCCCCGGCCCGGCCGGCACGCACCTGGGCCGCCGACGCCGGCCGGCCGCACCCGGACGCCTGGTCGCCGCTGTCGACCACCAGCACCAGCGAGATCCCGGCGATCCGCTGAGGCCCCGTCCCGGGGCCCGCCCTGAGCCTGCGAAGGGTGGGGAGGACGGGGTCCTTCTACTACTCGAAGTAGCGCCGGGGGTTCGTCACCAGCATCGTCTCGATCTGCTCCTCGCTGACCCCGTGCTCCCGGAGGTAGGGCAGCACCTCCTCGTGGATGTGCGTGTAGTGCCACTGCGTGAGCAGTGACATGACGAACGGGTCGACCCAGTCGATGTAGCAGGCGGCGTCCTGCGACAGCACCATGCTCCCTGCGTATCCCCGGCGGCACAGCTCCACCACCGTGTCGGCGCGGGCCTCGAACGTCGTGTCCAGGTTGATGCCGAAGCGGTCCATCCCGAGCACGAAGCCGGCATCGGCGAGCTCGGTCAGATGGTCGACGTCCGTGGTGTCCCCGCTGTGGCCCAGCACCACCCGACGGGGGTCCACCCCCTCCTCGCCGAACACGCGCTGGACCGCCAGCCCCTGGCGACTCCCGGGGTGGGTGTGCACGGTGATCGGCACGCCGGTGTGGTGGTGGGCCTTCGCAACGGCCCGCATGACCCGCTCCACGCCGCGCGTGAGGCCGGGCTTGTCGATCGCGCACTTCAGGAAGGCGGCGCGGACGCCGGTGCCGGCGATGCCCTCGGTGACGTCGCGGACGAACATGCCCACCATCGGGTCGGGCACGGAGGTGCCGAGGGCAGCGTCGAGCGCCGGCCCACGGTGGTGGAAGAAGAACGGCACGTCCTGGTAGGTGTAGCAGCCGGTCGCCACCACGATGTTGAGGTCGACCTGCTCGGCCACGCGCTGGATGCGCGGGATGTAGCGGCCGAGCCCGATCACGGTCGGGTCGACGATCGTGGTGACCCCCGTGGCCGCCAGGGCGGTGAGCTTCGCGACGGCATCGGCCACGCGGTCGTCCTCGCTGCCCCACTCCTCGGGATGGTTCTGCTGCACGTCGGGCGTCAGCACGAACACGTGCTCGTGCATGAGCACCTGGCCGAGCTCGGCGGTGTCGACCGGGCCGGTCACCGTCTGGACCTGCGGCACTGTTCCTCCTGCGTGTGGAGTCCGGGGCGCGCAGTGACCGCGCTCACATGGGGCAGCCGATGATGCACTGCGGGTCAGGGGCTCCCGGCGGCGGTCCCCGCGCGAGCGTTCGTCTTCCGGGGCGGGCCGCCGGGGGTCATCCTCGAACTGCGCCGACCGTGCCGACAGGAGACGAAGGCGCGCAGGTCCGTGCCCGCGACCACCCGCGTCCGGGGGCGGAGGGGGAGCGAGGTGGCCGGTGAATCAACGCGCCCACCCGCGGCTGCGTGCGTTCGCCTCGCTGTTCCTGGTCGCCGTCCCTCTGGCCGGCGCCCTGACCGCCGGGATGCTCGTTCCCTGGGTGGTCGGGCCGGGCCTGATGGCGCGCTCCTCGGCCGACCTGCTGGCGCCGCTCCCGGGGGTGCTCAGTGACGAGACGCCCGCGGGCAACTCCGCCGTCCTGGCCGTCGACGGCTCGCTGATCACCTGGTTCTACCGCCACAACCGCACGCCGGTCGCGGCCGACCAGATCTCCCCGGTCATGGAGCAGGCGATCGTCGACATCGAGGACTCCCGCTTCTACGAGCACCACGGTCTCGACGTCGAGGGCACCGTCCGGGCGCTGGCCCGCAACCTGGTCGCCGGCGAGGTGATGGAGGGCGGGTCGACCATCACCCAGCAGTTGGTGAAGCAGACCCTGCTGCAGGCGGCCACGACCGATCAGGAGCGCCGGGCCGCCACCGAGTCCAGCGTGGGCCGCAAACTGCACGAGGCCCGGCTGGCGCTGGCCCTGGAGCAGCGGTACTCGAAGTCGGAGATCCTCACCCGGTACCTCAACCTGGTGTACTTCGGCGAGGGTGCCTACGGGGTCCAGGCGGCCGCTCAGCGCTACTTCAGCGTCAACGCCGCCGACCTCACGCTGCCCCAGGCCGCGACGCTCGCCGGTCTCGTGCAGACCCCCTCGCTCGACGATCCGCTCGCCGATCCCGAGCGGGCGCGGGTCCGGCGCAACCAGGTGCTCCAGCGGATGGTGCACCTGCATCACGCCTCCGCGGGGGACGTCGCCGCGCTGCTGCCCGCACCGGTGGCCGTGGCGCCGTCGGCCCCCCCGCCGAACGGCTGCGTGAACGCGGTGCGCGCCGGGTTCTTCTGCGACTACGTCCAACGTCACCTGACCCAGGACCTCGGCATCTCGCAGGCACAGCTGGAGACCGGCGGACTGACCGTCAAGACCACCCTGCGGCCGGACCTGCAGGACTCCGCCGACCAGGCGGTGCTCGACCACCTGGCCATGGGTGACCCGCTCGCGGGCATGTTCACCGCCGTCGAACCGGGCACCGGACACGTCCTCGCGATGAGCGTCAACCGCCGGTTCGGCTTCGACGTCAACGACCCGGCCCAGGAGTCGGTCGCGCTCAACGTCGTGGCCAGCCAGGGGGCCGGCTCGACCTACAAGGTCTTCGTCGCCGCCAGCGCGCTGGAGCAGGGCGTGCCCCCGTGGAACACGATCACGACCAGCGATCCCTACGTCTCGCACGTCTACAAGAAGCTCGGCGGCACCGTCGGCGCGCCCTACGTCGTCCAGAACGTCGGCCATTACCCGCCGACGCTGACCATGGTCGAGGCGCTGGTCCGCTCGTCGAACACCTACTTCGTGGCCCTGGAGGACCAGCTGGGCAGCGTCGAGGGCCCGGTGCGCATGGCGCAGCGCATGGGCCTGTTCTCCATCGACCCGGTGGCCGACCAGGTGATCGCCGATCGCCGCGGCTCGTTCACCCTCGGGGCGGAGGCGACCAGCCCCCTCGCCCTGGCCAGCGCCTACTCGACCCTCGCCGCGAACGGCACGCAGTGCGACCCGACCCCGGTCACCGCCGTCCTCGACCGCTACGGGGCGCCCCTCACCGGCGCGGACGGGGCGCCGCTGAACACCGGCGACTCGTGCAAGCCCGACGCGGTGCCCGCCGCCGTCGCCACCACGCTGAACCAGATCCTGATCGGCGACGTGGGGTCGTCCATCGGCACCGGCACGGCCGCCGCGATCCCGGGGCACACCATCGCGGGCAAGACGGGCACCAGCCAGGATCGGTTCTCCGTCGCCTTCGTCGGCTACACCCCGCAGTTCGCCGCGAGCGTCATGGTGCTCAATCCCAAGCACAACCAGGACGTCGGCGCGTACGGCGGCCGTGGCGCCGCACCGATCTGGCACGACGCGATGGCGCCGATCCTGGCCGGGCAGCCCGACGTCCCGTTCCCGCCCGCGGGCATCCCGCTGGAGAACCCGCGGCCGACCCCTCCTCCGCGCCCGGCGCCCGAGAGCGCCCCGCTCGACCTGCCGCAGACCGACCAGCCGTCCGACCAGCCGGCCCAGCAGCCGGCCCAGCAGCAGGCCGAACCGCCCTCGAGTCCCCAGGACCAGCCGCAGAACCGCCCCCGCGGCCCGCGTCACCGGCCACGGAACGGCACGTGACCGCGACCGGTGTCAGGTCATGAGCTCGGCGGCGCGCTCCCCGAGCATCACGGCGGTGGTTGCCGGGCCGCGCGAGGGCACCCGGGGCAGCACGGAGGTGTCGACCACGCGCAGGCCGCTCACCCCTCGGACGCGCAGCTCCTGGTCCACGACGGCCCCGGAGTCGGACTCCGGTCCCATCCGGGCGGTGCCGGACAGGTGGATGGCGGTGGTCAGGTGCGCCCGTATCCAGCCGTCCAGCTCGCGGTCGTCACCCAGGACGTCGTCCGGCAGGCCGGTGCGCTCTCCGACGAGTGGGGCGAGGGACGCCGACCGCAGCAGCGCGGCCGCCAACCGGACGCCGTCGCGCAGCCGGCGCCGATCGGAGGCCTCGGCCAGATAGCCGTAGGCCAGCCGAGGCTGACGCTCGGGGTCGCCGTCGTCCAGGCTGAGCCGGCCGCGGCTGTCCGGGCGCTGCAGGCCGACCCCGATCATCAGCTCGGCCGTGTGTGCACCGTCCGGTCCGCCGGTGATGCGGTCGAACGGCGTGAGCCAGGGCAGGATCTCCAAGTCGCCGGGCAGCTCCGATCCGCAGGCCGTCGCGTGCAGGACGCCGTGCAGCGGGAGATCCGGCACGGGCAGCGCGCGGGCGGGCAGATAGCCGACGTAGACGTTCGGGTGGTCGCTGAGCCGGGCGCCCACGCCGGGCACGTCGACGGTGACGGGGATGCCGGCCCGGCGCAGGTCCGCGGCCGGACCGATGCCGGACAGCAGCAGCAGGTGGGGCGATTCCACGGCGCCGGCACACAGCACCACCTCGGCGGCCCGGACCACGCCGTCTGCGGTCGCGACGCCCACCGCCCGACCGTGCTCGACGACCACCCGCCGGACGGTGACGCCGCCCCGGACCGTGAGCGTCGCCAGGTCGCGGCGGGGCGACAGATAGGCCATCGCGGTGTTCACCCGCACGCCGTCGACCACGTTCATCGGCACCGGGCCGTAGCCCGGAGTCGTGCCGCCGGAGTTCTTGTCGGGCTCGTCCGGGTGTCCCAGCTCGGCGGCAGCGGCGGCGAACGCGTCGGCGAGCGGATGGCCCTCCTGCACCCGGGTGACCGGCACGGGCCCGTGGGAGCCGTGCTCCGGGCGGTCCCCGAACTCCCGGTCGGCCTCCAGACGGCGGAAGGCCGGCAGGACGACGTCGGCGGACCACAGGTCGTTGCCGTCCGCCGCCCAGCCGTCGAGATCGGCGCGGGTGGCCCGGATGAACGATCCCGCGTTGAGCGTGCTCGAGCCGCCGACCACCCGGCCCCGCGGGACCGGCACGGTGCGCCCGTCGGTCAGCTCGCCGGTCAGGTCCCAGTTCGCCGGGTGCCCGGGCACCGCGGCCCGCATCCTCGCGGCATCCCGCAGCTCCGGCGGGAAGTCGGACGGTCGCCGATGGTCGCCCCCCGCCTCCAGGAGCAGCACGCGGCGTCCGGCGTCGGCCAGCCGCGCGGCCAGGGCGCAGCCCGCCGTCCCGGCCCCGACGACCACGACGTCCCAGTCAGCCACCGTCGAGACCGAGCACCTCGGGCAGGTCGAGCCGGCGCACCTTGCCGGTGGACGTGCGGGGCAGCTCGTCGAGCCGGTGCAGGCTCTTCGGCCGCTTCGCCGCGGCCAGCCGCTCCCCGGCCCAGCGGCCCAGGTCGTCCGGCGCCGCGCTGCCGACGTAGGCGGCCACCACCCGCTGGCCCCACTCCTCGTCCGGGATCCCGAACACCGCGCTCTCGACCACGTCGGGGTGTGCGTCCAGCACGGCTTCGACCTCGGCCGGATAGACGTTCACGCCGCCGGAGATGACGAGGTCCGCGCGCCGCCCGTCGAGCCACACGACGCCCTCGTCGTCGACCCGGCCCAGGTCGCCGACCGTCACCCGGTCCCCGCGCCAGGCGGCCGCCGTCTTCTCCGGCGCCCGCCAGTACTCGAACCGGGCCCACCGGGGCACCGCGCACCAGAGCTGCCCGCGTTCGTCGGTGTCCAGCCGCCGCCCCGGCCGGGCCCGGCCGACGCTGCCGGGGTGCGCGAGCCAGTCGTCGGGCGAGCAGACGGTGAACTGGGCCTCGGTGGAGCCGTAGAACTCCCAGACGCTGCCGCTCGGCAGGGCCTCGAGCACGGCCCGCTTGAGCGGCTCGGGACACGGTGCGCCTGCGTGGACGAGCCGCCGGAACGAGGACCAGTCGGGGCCCTGGGCCAGCAGGCGCTGGAGGTGGGTGGGCACGCAGAACGTCGTCGTCGGCCGCTGGTCGGTGATCACCGCCGCGGCACGGGCCGCGTCGAAGGGGCCGGGCAGCAGCACCTCGCCGCCGGCCAGCAGGGTGTGGATCGCGAATCGCAGCGGAGCGCTGTGGTGCAGCGGGGAGAGCACGAGATGACGGTCGCCCGGCCCGAAGTCCCAGAGCTCGATCTCCTCGGCGGCCAGCCGCCGGGCGTCGTCCTCGGGCAGGAGCCCGGACCACACGCCCTTCCGCCGGCCGGTCGTCCCCGACGTGTAGTGCATCGGCCGCGCCAGCGGCACGTCGGCGAGTTCCGCCTCGTCGTCGCCGAGCAGCCGGCCGGGATCCCCGGCCAGGTCGAGAGCTGGGTCGGCGTCCTCGGCGAGGGCCGCCCGCTCGCCCGCCGGCATACCCGGGTCCAGGACGACGGGGACGATTCCGGTGCGCAGCGCGCCGAGGACGACGGCGATCAGCTCGGGCGACGCGGCCGCGGAGACCAGCAGCCGGTCGCCCGCCAAGAGACCGGCCGCCGCCAGTCCGGCGGCCGCGCGACGCTGGTCGCGCTCGCTGTCCGCGCTGGTGACCGCCGGGACGCTCACGCCAGGCGCACCCGGTCGACGTCGGACTCGTCGGTGCCCCACCACACGACGCGCTCCTCCCGGACGAGCTTGTCCAGGGTGGCGCGGGTCGACTGGGCGGCCGCCGGCCACACCTCCCGCGGCACCTCGGCGTACACGGACGCCACGAGCTCGTCGACCGTCGCCGTTCCCTGCGCGAGGAGATCGAGCAGCTGGCGCTCCCGGTACGCCCGGTGGGCGAGGTAGAAGTCGAGGACGGCGCCCGGGTCCTCGGTCAGCTCGGGGCCGTGGCCGCAGTAGAGCGCGCTGGGACCCAGGTCGTGCACCCTGCGCAGCGACTCCAGGTAGGCGAGGACGTCGCCCTCCGGATGCGTCACCACCGAGGTCCCGCGGCCCAGCACGTGGTCACCCACGAGCACGGCTCCCGACTCCAGCCGGAACGCGAGGTGGTCGTGCGTGTGGCCCGGGGTGGGGACGACGCCGATCGTGGTGCCGGCGAGCGCCAGCCGCTCCCCCGGTTCCAGCACCCGCCCGCGCGGCCCGGCGACGGCAGCGCTGGCGGCGGCGACCGGGACGCCGAAGTGGACGCCCCACGGCAGTGCCGCCTCGGCATGGTCGATGTGGTGGTGGGTGACGAGCACGGCCACGCACTCCGCGTCGCGCGCGGCCAGGACCGCCAGCACGGCGGCCAGGTGCGTGGCGTCGTCCGGACCGGGGTCGACCAGGACCGCCTGGCCGCTGCCCGGGTCGCCGACGACATAGGTGTTGGTGCCGTCCAGGCTCATGCTGCCCGGGTTCGGCGCGAGCACGCGCGTGACCAGGGGCTCGAGGTGCACCGTCGGTGCCATCCGCCCCGGAGGGGGCAGCTGCCAGCCGGCGCGCGGGTCGACGGGCGCGGTCACGTCCGGCACCGTAGCCCGACCGGTTCTGCGCTGCGCGCCCGGCCGCTAGCCTCGCGGAATGCTCCGAACCCTCCCGATCGTCCGCTCCGGACTTGCCGTGGCCGCGGCCCTCGTCCTGCTCACCGCGTGCAGCGGTTCGGACAAGGGGAACGGCGCCTCCTCCTCGACCACGGCCGGCTCCAGCGCCTCGGAGACGACTGCACAGGCGGCGGGCTCGGAGTTCTGCACCAAGGCCGCGGCGATCCAGTCGAGCGTCACATCCGCGGTGGGCAACCAGTCCGACCCCGCGTCCCTCCAGAAGGGGCTGCAGGCGGCGGTCACCCAGATCCGGACCATCGACCCGCCCAGCGAGATCGCCTCCGACTGGTCCGCCCTGGCCGACGGTCTCGAGCAGTTGGCCACCGCCTTCGCCGGCGTCGACTTCAACGACCAGGCCGCGGTGGCGACCTTCCAGCAGACGGCCAGCAACCTCGAGACGCAGCTCAGCGGCGCGTCGGCGAACGTCCAGAAGTACCTGTCCGAGAAGTGCGGGATCACCTCGTCCACCGAGTCCGCCGCCCCGACCAGCTGAGGTCGGCAGCGACAGCAACGGCCCGCCACTCATCCCCGAAGTGGCGGGCCGTAGCTGTGGCGGGGCGCGGTTATCCGCCGCAGCCCCCGAGGAAGATGCCGCGGGCGTTGAGCCACGGCACCGGGTTGATCTGGTTGCTGTAGAGCTGGCCACCGGTGTGCACCTCGAAGTGCAGGTGCGGCCCGGTCGACTGACCGCGGTTGCCCACCTCGGCGATCTGCTCGCCGGCCCGGACACGCTCGCCGGCGTTCACGAAGTACTGGTTCACGTGGCCGTACACAGTCACCGCCCCGTCGTCGCCGAGGATGTAGACGGCCAGCCCGAAGCCGGTCGCCGGCCCGGCGCGCTTGACCACGCCCGACGTGGCGGCGTAGATCGGCGTGCCGATGGCGGCGGCGATGTCGACGCCGAAGTGGGTGACGCCCCACCGGGCACCGAAGCAGCTGGAGACGCGGCCGTAGGCCGGCTGCACGTAGTTCCCGCCGCCACCTCCCCCGCCGCCGCCTCCCCCGCTGCTGGCGTTGTCCCGGGCCGCCGCGGCGGCCGCGTCACGGGCGGCCTTCTCGGCCGCGGCCCGGGCGGCCGCCTCCTCGGCCGCCTTCTGGGCGACCCACTGGTCGTAGGCGTTCCGCGCGCCCTGCAGCTCGAGCAGGTGGATCTGCGCGGCCTGCAGCTGCTGGTCGTACGCGGCCTTCTGCGCCGAGACCTGCTGGTAGGCCGTCTGCTGGGCGGCCAGCTGCGCGTCCGCCCGCTGCTTCGCGGAGTGCGCGGCGGTCTCGGCGGCGGCCATCGCGTCGCGTGCCGCGCGGGCCGAGGAGTCGGCGTTGGCCTGGGCGACCTTCGCCACCTCCAGTGCACCCAGGACGTCGACCTGGTTCGCCGCCACGTAGTCGAGCAGCGCCGCCCGCTGGATCAGCTCGCCGGGCCCGGCGGAGTCGAGCAGCGCGGCGGTCTTGCTGAGGTTCGAGCCGTTCATGTAGCTGTCGTGCGAGAACGTCGCGATCCGGGCCTCGGCCGCGCCGACGGCCGCCGCGGCGGCCATGAGGTCGGCGGCGGTCCGCGCCGCCTTCTCCTGGGCGATCTCCAGCGCCTCCTGGGCGGCCTCGTAGGCGGTGCCGGCTGCCTCGGCCTGCACGCCGACCTTCTCGAGCTCCGCTTCGGCGGTGGCGACGAGGCCGGCGATCCGGCCGACCTCGGCGGCGGCGGCATCCTGCTCGGATTTTGCGGCGCCGAGCTGGCTGTCGGTGGGGTTGGGCGGCGGCGGAGCGGCCAGGGCCGGGCCCGCGGTTCCCACGAGGACGACGGCGGAGACCACGCCGGCGAGAAGCGTTCGCAGCGGACGGCCCGCGGAGGGCCGGCGAGAGCCGGGACGACGCGAGATCGCCGGTCCGGACGGACGGCGAGAGGACATGTGCTCGCTCCCTGGGGAAGAGGGTGGCGCGGTGGGCGGTGCAGCCCACGAAGAGTCCCAGCGTCACCCGGAGTCACAAAGGCAACACGCGGCACATCCGACACACACAACTGAATTCGCTAAGTGACCGTCCCCCTACGGAGAGACATGTCGACAACCGGGACTTTATGTACAGAAAGTCCCCGGCGGGATCAGCTGGTGGGGCGCTCCAGCTCGTGGGCGAGCTGGTCGAGCTCGGCGCCGCCGGCCATGAGCCGGGTGAGCTCGTCGCGGGTGACGTCGGCCTTGCCGAAGCTGCCGAGGCTGCGCCCACGGTTCAGCACGAGGAAGCGGTCGCCCACCGGGTAGGCGTGGTGCGGGTTGTGCGTGATCAGGACGACGCCGACCCCACGGTCGCGCGCCGCGGCGACGTACCGCAGCACGACGCCGGCCTGCTTGACCCCCAGCGCAGACGTCGGCTCGTCGAGGATCAGCACGCGGGCACCGAAGTGGACGGCGCGCGCGATCGCCACGGACTGGCGCTCGCCTCCCGACAGCGTGCCCACCGGCTGGTCGGGGTCGCGGATGTCGATGCCCATCTCGCCCAGCGCCTGACGGGTCACCTGCCGCGCCCGCCCGGCATCGAACCGGCGGAACGGGCCCCAGCCGCGGGTGGGCTCCGCGCCCAGGAAGAAGTTCCGCCAGATCGCCATCAGCGGGATCATCGCCAGGTCCTGGTAGACGGTCGCGATGCCGGCGTCCAGCGCCTCCCGGGGTGCGCCGAAGGTGACCGGTTCGCCGTCCAGCAGCACCTCGCCGCGGGTCGGCTGGTGCACCCCCGCGAGGATCTTGATCAGCGTCGACTTGCCCGCGCCGTTGTCACCCAGCACGCAGGTGACCTCGCCGGCGCGCACGGTCGTCGTGATGCCGTCGAGGGCGACCACGGCGCCGTAGTCCTTGCCGACGTCGCGCAGTTCCAGCAGTGGGGTGGTCATCACCGGAGGGGTGGGTGGGGGAGTCATCTGTGCGCCGCCTCGGCGTAGCGGCGCACCAGGCGGTTGGCCAGCACGGCGAGCAGCAGCATCGCGCCGAGGAAGAAGTAGAACCAGTCGGCGTCCCAGTGCAGGTACGGGATGCCCAGCTGGGTCATGCCGAAGATCAGCGCGCCGAGCGACGCTCCGACGGCCGAGCCGAATCCACCGGTGAGGAGGCACCCGCCGATGACGGCGGCGACGATGTAGATGAGCTCCTGCCCGACCCCGGTGTTGGCCTGCACCGAGGTCAGGCGGACGGCGAGCGTCGTCCCGACGAACCAGGCCGCCGTCGCCGTCGTCATGAACAGGGTGATCGTGGTCCGCCGGGCCGGGACGCCGACGTTGCGGGCGGCCACCTCGTCCCCGCCGGTGGCGAACACCCAGTTGCCGAACCGCGTGCGCAGCAGCACCCAGGTCGCGAGCGCGGTGAACAGCAGCCACCAGAAGATGGCGATCCGGAACTGCGTGCCCCCGACGGCGAGCTTGGAGGCGAAGATCCATTCCGCGACGGCGTAGCCGGGCACCTCGTCGATGCCACCGACGGTCACCGTGTTCGTGAACAGCTTGGTCAGGCCCACGTTCAGGCCCTCCAGCATCAGGAACATGCCCAGCGTGATGATGAAACTGGGCAGGCCGGTGCGGGTGACCAGCCAGCCGTTGACGAAACCGACCCCGAGCGCGACGACCAGGGCGACCGCGATCCCGACCCAGAGGTTCTGGTGGAACTCGACGGCCACGATGCCCACCGTCAGCGCCGTCGTCCCCGTGAGCACGCCGGCCGACAGGTCGAAGTGGCCGCCGATCATCAGCAGCGCCACCGCGACGGCCATGATGCCGAGCGTCGACGCCGGGTCCAGCCAGTTGGCCACGCCGCGGGCGGACCGGAACACCGGTGACTGGACGGCGAAGAACGCGAAGACGACGACCGCGCCGACCAGCGCTCCGAGCTCGGGCGTGACCAGCAACCGGCGCAGCGGCCCCCGCGTGGTCAGCCGCTCGTCGGCCACACGCTGCGCCGTTCCGGCGTCCGCCCCGGCGTCCGTGCCGGTGCCCGTGCCGCTCAGCGCGTGCCGGCCGACGCCAGGTCCGCGATCTCGTCGACGTTCTTCTTGTCGACGATCCCGGGACCGGTGAGGACGGGCTGGCCGCCGCCCACCGTGTTCAGGTTCTTCGCGTACAGCCGGAGCATCACGATCGGCAGGTAACCCTGCTCGTACTGCTGCTGGTCGACGGCGAAGGCGATCGAGCCCTTCTGGATGCCCTTGATGACGTCGGAGTTCAGGTCGAACGTGGCCACGATCGCCTTCGAGCCGGCGTCCTTCACGGCGCTGACCGCCACCGCGGCGACGGCGGAGTTCAGCGTCAGCACGGCGTCGATGCTCGGGTCGCTCTGCAACTGCGAGGCGATGGTCGACTGCGCGCTCTGCAGGTCGTTGATGTCCACCTGCAGCGGCGTCACCTCGGTGCCCAGTCCCTGCGACGCGCCGGAGCACCGCTGCTCGAGGCCGATGTTGCCCGCCTCGTGCACGACGCAGAGCACCTTCTTGGCGCCTTCGGTGGCGAGCTGACGGCCGGCGCCCTGCCCGGCGATCGACTCGTCCTGGCCGACGTGGCCGATGGCCCCGAACTCCGCCGACCGGTCGCCGCCGGAGTTGATGGTGACCACCGGGATGCCTGCGTGCACGGCGGCCTCGACGGAGTCCTTCAGCGCGTCCGGGTTGGCCATCGAGACCACGATGCCGTCGACGCGCTGGTTGACCGCCGCGTCGATGAGCTGCGCCTGCCGCTGCGGGTCGCCGTCGCTCTGGTAGTCGACGGAGACGCCGAGGTCCTTGCCGGCCTGCTCGGCGCCGTGCTGGACGACGTCCCAGAACGCGTCACCGGCCGAACCGTGGGTGATGACGGCGAAGCTGAGGTCACCGCTGCCGCCGCCGCTCTTCTTGCCGGAGCTGCCGCCGTCCGACGAGTGGTCGGTCGTGCACGCCGCGGCGAGGAAGAGCGGTACGGCCAGGGCGAGTGCCAGCAGTCGCTTGGGTCCGGCCATCGAGGTCCTCCTGTGCTCGCGGACGCAGCCCTGGTCCGCTGTGTCTTCGCCCCAGGATCATGCCTGGCCCGCCCCGCGGGCGCGGCCGGACCCGCGCCCGCGCCCACCGGACGGGCGACGTCGCAGATCGATCTACGCTGGTCGGCGTGGAGATCTTCAGCTCGGACCATGAGCAGGTCGTGTTCTGCAGGGACCCGGAGTCGGGGCTGAAGGCGATCGTCGCCGTCCACTCCACGGCGCTCGGTCCGGCGCTCGGCGGCACCCGCTTCTACCCCTACGCGAGCGAGGCCGACGCACTCGCCGACGTCCTCGCCCTCTCCCGGGGGATGACCTACAAGAACAGCCTCGCCGGCCTCGACCTCGGCGGCGGGAAGGCCGTGATCATCGGCGATCCGCGCACCGACAAGACCGAGGTGCTGCTGCGCGCCTACGGCCGGTTCGTCGAGGCGCTGGGCGGGCGTTACCTCACCGCCTGCGACGTCGGCACCTACAACGCCGACCTGGACGTCGTCGCACGGGAGACCCGCTACGCGCACGGCCGGTCCGAGGCCTACGGCGGCTGCGGCGACTCGTCGGTGCTCACCGCTTTCGGGGTCTTCCAGGGCATGCGTGCGGCCGCCCAGCACACCTGGGGCGCGCCGACCCTGTCCGGCCGCACGGTCGCCGTCGCCGGCGTCGGCAAGGTCGGGTCCTGGCTGGTCGGGCACCTGGTCGACGACGGCGCCGACGTGCTGGTCACCGATGTCGACCCGGCCGCCGTCGCCCGGCTGCAGGCCCGCTACCCGGCAGTGAAGGCCGCGGCCGACACCGCCGAGCTGCTCGCGACGCCGCACGACGTGTACGCACCCTGCGCGCTCGGCGGCGCGCTGGACGAGGCGACCGTGGCCATGCTGCCCGGCAGCATCGTGTGCGGCGGCGCGAACAACCAGCTGGCCACCCCGGAGGTCGCCGAGCAGCTGCGCGGCCGCGGCATCCTCTACGCGCCCGACTACCTGGTGAACGCCGGCGGCGTCATCCAGGTCGAGGACGAACGGCACGGATTCTCGTTCGCCCGGGCGCAGTCGAAGACCACCACGATCTTCGACGTCGCCCTCCGGGTGTTCCAGGCGGCGGACGCGGAGGACGTCTCGCCCGCGGTCGCCGCCGACCGTCTCGCGGAGAAGCGGATCCGGTCGGTCGGGCGGCTCGCCACCATCCGGCTGCCGCACTGACCGGCCGCGGGCACGCCCATCCGCCCTCCCGGGGGAGGGACGTGTGCTCGGGCTCGATCCGTGTCGTAAGGTTGTCCAAGACATTGTCACTCAGTCGGGGTCGCCACGCGGGCCGTTTTCAGCCCGGGGGCTGAGCTCCCGCACTCCGTAGCGAGGGGGTCGAGCCGATGGGGCGCGGCCGAGCGAAGGCCAAGCAGACACGCGTGGCCCGTGAGCTCAAGTACAGCTCACCGAACACCGACCTTTCTGCGCTGCAGAAGGAACTGACCGGCGCACCGTCGTCGTACACCGCCCCCGCACGGGCGACGGACGACGACGATGACGACGAGTACGCCGACAAGTGGGCGGACGACGACGCGGACGACGACTGGGCCGCCAGCCCTCGATGACGCACGCGCTCTGAACGACCGACACCGCAGTGCCGCGAGGCGCTGCGGTGTCGCCGTGCGCTGTCGGCCCCCTGCCGGGTCCCGCCGCCGGCCCCGTCCAGAGGCTCATCCCGAGCGTGCGAGGGGTGAGGAGGACGGGGTCCTTTCACGGTGGGGAGCAGGGGGTCCCTGCTCAGCGGTAGGAGCCGACGAGGTAGGCGGCGGGGTCGTCGGACGTGCGCCGACCGATCGTGCCCGCCACCCAGGCGGGGACGCCGGACGACGCCAACTGGGCCAGCGCCGCCTCGGCGACGTCCGCGGACACGGCGGCGACCATGCCCACCCCGCAGTTGAAGGCGCGCTCGGACTCCTCCCGCGGCACGCCGTGCTCCTCCATCAACCGCACGGCCGCGGGCAGCGCCCAGGTGCCGCGGTCGAGCACGGCGACGAGCCCGTCGGGGACCACGCGCGCGGTGTTGCCCGCCAGTCCCCCTCCGGTGATGTGCGCGAAGGCGTGCACCTGCTCGACGCCGAGCGCTTCGACCAGCGCGAGGCAGTCACGGGCGTAGATGCGGGTGGGCTCGAGCAGTGCCTCACCCAGCGTGCGGTCGAATCCCGCCGGCGTGCCGGACAGGTCGAGGCCCGCCGCGCTCACCACCCGACGCACCAGCGAGTAGCCGTTGGAGTGGAACCCGGACGACGCCATCCCGATCACCACGTCGCCGTCGGTCACCCGCTCCGGCCCCAGGACGGCGTCGGCCTCCACCACGCCCACCGCGGTGGCGGCCAGGTCGTATTCGTCGGCGTCCATGAGGTCGCCGTGCTCGGCCGTCTCCCCGCCGACCAGCGCCGCCCCGGCCTGCGTGCAGCCGGCCGCGATACCGGTGACGATCGCCGCGATCCGCTCGGGGACCACCTTGCCGCAGGCCACGTAGTCCTGGAGGAACAGCGGCTCGGCACCGCAGGCGACCAGGTCGTCGACGACCATCGCCACGAGGTCGATGCCGACGGTGTCGTGCCGGTCGAGCTGCCGCGCCAGGGCGATCTTCGTGCCGACGCCGTCGGTGGAGGACGCCAGGAGCGGGCGACGGTACTTCTGCACGTCGAGGGCGAACAGGCCGGCGAACCCGCCGAGCCCGCCGACCACCTCGGGCCGGTTGGTCTTCTCGACGGCGGCCTTCATCAGGGTGAC
This sequence comes from Blastococcus sp. OS1-29, assembly GCF_057628075.1. Classification (NCBI taxonomy): domain Bacteria; kingdom Bacillati; phylum Actinomycetota; class Actinomycetes; order Geodermatophilales; family Geodermatophilaceae; genus Blastococcus; species Blastococcus sp. OS1-29. Next base: position 169,193 of record NZ_JBXXJK010000004.1, on the reverse strand, counting down.
CGCCCGCTCGCCCGCGTCGATGTCGACGCCGGCGGCCGCGTAGGTGAACTCGCTGCTCACGGTCGGGTCAGGGCGTCTTCGGCACCGACACCGACCATCGGCAGCGGCGTCCGGCCGAGCCCCTCGAGCACGTTCTTGCCGAGCAGCTCCGACTCTCCCAGCGGGATCGGGTACTGGCCGGTGAAGCAGGCGGTGCACAGCCGGCTGGCGGGCTGCTCGGTGGCCGCGATCAGGCCCTGCTCGGAGACGTACCCGAGCGAGTCGGCGTTGATCGAGGCGCGGACACCGTCGACCTCCAGGCCGTTGGCGATCAGCTCGGCCCGGCTGGCGAAGTCGATGCCGTAGAAGCACGGCCACTTGACCGGCGGCGAGGCGATGCGCACGTGCACCTCGAGCGCGCCGGCCTCCCGGAGCATCCGGATCAGCGCCCGCTGGGTGTTGCCGCGCACGATCGAGTCGTCGACGACGACGAGCCGCTTGCCGCGGATGACGTCGCGCAGCGGGTTGAGCTTCAGCCGGATGCCCAGCTGCCGGATCGTCTGCGACGGCTGGATGAACGTGCGCCCGACGTAGGAGTTCTTGACCAGCCCCAGGCCGTACGGGATACCGCTGGCCTCGGCGTAGCCGACGGCGGCGGGCGTACCCGACTCGGGCACCGGGATGACGAGGTCCGCCTCGACGGGGTGCTCCTTCGCCAGCCGGCGGCCGATCTCCACCCGGGCGGCGTGCACGCCCCGGCCGGAGATCGTGGTGTCGGGGCGGGCCAGGTAGACGTACTCGAAGACGCAGCCCTTGGGCTCGGCGACCGCGAAGTGCTGGCTGCGCAGGCCGTTCTCGTCGATCGCGATCAGCTCGCCGGGCTCGACCTCGCGGACGACGGAGGCGCCGACGATGTCCAGCGCCGCGGTCTCGCTGGCGACCACCCAGCCGCGCTCGAGCCGGCCCAGCACCAGCGGGCGGACGCCCTGCGGGTCGCGGGCCGCGTAGAGGGTGTCCTCGTCCATGAACGTGAAGCTGAAGGCGCCGCGCAGCTGCGGCAGGACCTCCATGGCGGCGGCCTCGACCGAGAGGTCGGGGCGCGCGGCGATCAGCGCGGTGACGAGGTCGGAGTCGTTGGTGGCGACGAACGCCCCGGGCACGCCGGCGTCGGCGGCCTTCGCGGCCAGCTCGCCGGTGTTGACCAGGTTGCCGTTGTGGCACAGCGCCAGTCCGGTGCCCGCTTCCGTCGTCCGGAAGGTGGGCTGCGCGTTCTCCCAGGTGGAGGCGCCCGTCGTGGAGTACCGGGTGTGGCCGACCGCGAGGAAGCCGCGCAGGCTCCCCAACGTGGCCTCGTCGAAGACCTGGCTGACCAGGCCGAGGTCCTTGTAGACCACGACCGAGCTGCCGTCGGACACCGCGATCCCGGCCGCCTCCTGACCGCGGTGCTGGAGGGCGTACAGGCCGAAATAGGTCAGCTTCGCGACCTCTTCCCCCGGGGCCCAGACGCCGAAGACGCCACAGGCGTCCTGAGGTCCGGGATTCGAGGGGTCGAGGTCGTGCGTCAGCCGTCCATCACCGCGAGGCACAGACCGAGGGTACCGGCGCGGACGACGATCCCGGGTGCCGGTGTGGTGAAGGTGGCCACTGTTCGATCCGCTTGCCGGAACTGTGGGGGAGTGCGCGGACGTTGTAGCGTGGTCCGTCCTCTCTGCGGAGGTCTTGCGTGCCCGACGTCCTGCCACCCCTGCCCTCCCCCGTCGATCAGGCCGACCGGCTGATCGCACTCGGCGTCCACGAGATCGCCGGTCTCCCGGCGGCCGCCCTGCGCAGCGCAGCGACGAGCACGCCGCCCGGGTCACTTCTCGTGGTGCACCCCGACCGGGCACCTGCCTCGGCGCTGGCTCCGCTGGTGGATCTCGGCGGCAAACGCGGGTTCGTCGTCGTCGACATGACCGACGTGGACGCGTTCACTCCGATCGACGACGTGAAGCTCCCCGAGGCGCCGATCTATGCCGTGGACGACGTGCGGCGCGGGGACGAGATGGCGAACTGGAGCCCGAACGAGGCGCTGCCGGCCATCACCGCGGAGGGGCGGACACCGCTGACGCTGACCGAGGGCCTCCACTGGCTGCTCCAGGTCCCCCAGGTGCTCGACCGCAACCACTGCTTCATGACGATCGGCTCGCGGCTGCGCAAGTCGACCGGTGCCCTCGACTCCCGTACCCCGGCCCTCTGGATCAGCAACGGCACCGGCCGCGATGGCCGCGACCGGAAGAACGCGCCGAAGGTCGGCTGGTGCTGGGCGGGGAACCGGCACACCTGGCTCGGGTTCGCATCGGCTGCCGAGCGTGGCACGGCGGGCTGACCCACCCGGCGATCGGTCGTTCAGGTCGATCGCCGTGCTCCACCTAGCGACAGGAGAAACGGGATGGCGACCGACCGACCCGACCCCAGCGAGTTCCTGGCAGCCGCCCAGCGCATGCTGCGCGACCTCTTCGGGGACGCGCACAGCGACGACGACCCCTGGGGGGAGGCGACCCGCTCGGCGCGCGAGTCCCGCCCCCGCGAGCCCAGCCCCGACCAGCAGCGCGAGAACCTCACGTTCGCGCTCGCGACCCGCGCGGTCGAGGCCCTCGAGGACCTCGCGCTGAACGTCGCCGCCATCCGGCAGCGCATGGAGCGCACGAGCCCGCCGCCCGACGGCGACTGAACTCAGGCCACGTTCGCGCTCTCCGCCGCGATCGTCGTGTCGTCGCCGTGCCCGGTGCGGACGACGGTGTCGGCGGGCAGCGTCAGCAGCCGGGTGCGGATCGACTCGACGATCGTCGGGTGATCGCTGTAGGACCGTCCGGTCGCGCCCGGGCCACCGGAGAACAGCGTGTCGCCGGTGAAGACGGTGCCGAGGCCCTCGGCGTACAGGCACGTGCTCCCCGGCGAGTGCCCGGGGGTGGCGACCGCGACGAGCGTCGTCCCGGCGACGTCGAACGTCGTCCCCTCGGTCAGCTCGTGATCGGGTTGCGCATCCGGATGGACGACGTCCCAGAGCATCCGGTCGGCCGGGTTGAACCAGATCGGCGCGCCGGTGGCCTCGCGCAGGGCGACCGCGGCGGTGATGTGGTCGTTGTGTCCGTGGGTGAGCACGATCGCGGTCACCCGTCGTCCGCTGATGGCGTCCACGATGGGCGCCACCTCGTGCGGCGCGTCGATCACCAGCACCTCGTCGTCGTCGCCGACGAGCCAGACGTTGTTGTCGACGTCGAAGTCCTGGCCGTCGAGGCTGAACACCCCGCTGACGACGGCCTTCTCGATGCGCGCGGCCATCAGAAGACGACGACCGACCGCAGCACGTCGCCGTGGTGCATCTTCTCGAACGCGGACTCGACGTCGTCCAGGCCGATGGTCTCGGAGACGAAGGCGTCGAGGTCGAGGCGGCCCTGCAGGTACAGGTCGATCAGCATCGGGAAGTCACGGCTGGGCAGGCAGTCGCCGTACCAGGAGGACTTCAGCGCCCCGCCGCGGCCGAAGACCTCGATCAGCGGCAGTTCGATGGTCATGGTCGGGTTGGGGACGCCGACCAGCACGACGGTGCCGGCCAGGTCGCGCGCGTTGAAGGCCTGCTCGTAGACGGCGGGGTGACCGACGGCGTCGATCGCCACGTCGACGCCGAACCCGCCGGTGAGCGCCTTGATGGCCTCGACCGGGTCGGCGTCCTTCGAGTTGACGGTGTGGGTGGCGCCCATGCCCTTCGCCCACTCGAGCTTCCGGTCGTCGATGTCGACCGCGATGATCTTCGACGCACCCGCCAGCCGGGAGCCGGCGATCGCCGCGTCGCCCACGCCACCGCAGCCGAACACCGCCACGGTGTCGCCACGGTCCACGCCGCCGGTGTTGATGGCCGCGCCGATGCCGGCCATGACGCCGCAGCCGAGCAGACCGGCGGCGGTCGGCGGCGCGGCCGGGTCGACCTTCGTGCACTGCCCGGAGTGCACCAGCGTCTTCTCCGCGAACGCGCCGATGCCCAGCGCCGGGGACAGCTCCGTGCCGTCGGCCAGCGTCATCTTCTGCGCGGCGTTGTGGGTGTTGAAGCAGTACCAGGGCTTGCCCTTGGCGCACGCGCGGCACTGCCCGCACACCGCGCGCCAGTTGAGGATCACGTAGTCGCCCACCGCCACGTTGGTGACGCCCTCGCCGACCGCCGAGACGACGCCGGCGGCCTCGTGGCCGAGCAGGAAGGGGAAGTCGTCGTTGATCCCGCCCTCGCGGTAGTGCAGGTCGGTGTGGCAGACCCCGCAGGCCTGCACGTCCACCACGGCCTCGCCGGGGCCCGGATCGGGCACGTGGATCGTCTCGATCGTGACCGGCGCACCCTTGCTGCGGGCGACGACGCCCCTCACCTCGTAAGCCATGACCCGAGCCTAGGTTCCCGGCGCCCTCGAGTTGCCACCGGATGCGGCTGGGCCGAACCTTCTCCGCAGTGGGGGACCGCGGCGGAAGGACGGGACCATGGCACAGGTAGAGGACAGCACCGAAAAGGTCACTCCCGGCGGCAATCGCTGGCTGCTGGTGGCAGCCGCCCTGCTCCTCCAGTTCTCCATCGGCGCCGTCTACGCCTGGAGCGTCTTCGCCAAGGCGCTGAAGGAGGCTCCCGACTTCAAGCTGACCACGGTGGAGGCGTCACTCCCGTTCACCGTCACCATCGGGATGATCTTCATCGGCAGCTACCTCGGGGGCCGGATCCAGGACCGCAGAGGCCCCCGGCCGGTCGCGATCGTGGGTGGGGTCATCTACGCCGTCGGCGTCGTCCTCGCCTCGTTCGCGCAGAACGGCGACCAGCTGTGGCTGATCATCCTGGGCTACGGCGTGATCAGCGGATTCGGCCTCGGGTTCGCCTACATCGTGCCGATCGCGATGCTGCTGAAGTGGTTCCCCGACAAGCGCGGGCTGATCACCGGCCTCGCCGTGGGCGGATTCGGGTTCGGTGCCGTGCTGACGTCGCCGGTCGCCCACTGGCTGATCGCGAAGGACCCGGGCCGTCCGACCAGCGCGTTCCTCTGGCTGGGCATCGCCTACCTGGTGATGTCGCTGGTCGGGGCGTCGATCTTCCGCAATCCCCCGGCGGGCTACACCGTGCCCGGCTACGAGCCGGCCGCCAGCGGCTCGGCGACCGACGGCGGGAACGACTACACGCAGGGCGAGGCGCTGCGGACGCCGCAGTGGTACCTGCTCACCGCGATCCTCACCCTCAACGTCACGGCGGGCATCGCGCTGATCTCCCAAGCGGCCGCGAGCGCCGAGGACATCGCCGGCTACACGGCGACCGGGGCTGCGGCGATCGTCGGTGTGCTCGCGGTCTTCAACGGCGGCGGCCGGATCATCTGGGCAGCCGCCTCGGACTTCACCGGCCGCATGCCCTCGTTCGCCCTCATGCTCGGGCTGCAGGGCATCTGCCTGCTGATCCTCCCGCACGCGTCGAACTCGGTGCTGTTCTTCATCCTCGCCGCGGTCGTCTACCTCTGCTACGGCGGCGGTTTCGGCACCATGCCGGCCACCGCCGGCGACTACTTCGGCGTGAAGTACGCCGGCGCCATCTACGGCCTGATGCTGGTCGGCTGGAGCCTGGGCGGCGTCATCGGCCCGATCCTCATCTCCGCCCTGATCGGCGGCGAAGGGAAGTACACGCTCGGGTACACGACCATCGGCATCATCGCCCTGGTCTCGGTCGTGCTGACCCTCATCACCAAGATCCCCAGCCGGACCCGGGAGACGGCTCAGGTCAGCCGCTGACGTTCAGCGCAGCGGGCGCAGCGGGAGGTGGGCGCTCAAGTCGGCACGATTGCCGCTGGCGCTGACCTTCCCCGCCGCGACGGCGTCAGCCCAGGCCACCTGCCCCGACGCCAGGCACAACCAGGTGGCGGCGTCGGTCTCGATCACGTTCGGGGGCGTCCCCCGCGTGTGGCGCGGGCCCTCGACGCACTGGACGGCGACGTGCGGAGGCACCCGCAGCTCGACCGACCGGCCCGGCACGTGCTGGGCCAGCCAGCGGGCCGACGTCTTCACCGCGGCGCCGACGACGGCGCGCGGCGGCTGCTCGGCCTCGCCGGCCAGCCACGGCCGGACCGGGTCGAGCGCGGCCCGCAGCTGCTCGGCCGCGATCGGTGCGGGCATCAGCTCGAGGGGACGGCGCCCGCGGGAACGGCGCCGACGGCGGCCTCCGGGGTGCCGAACAGCGCCGGCAGCGTGGCCGACCAGGCGGCCCGCAGCTCGGCGATGCCCAGGTCGAGCAGTCCCTCCACGCTCAGGCTGTCGCCGCCCGTCGTCCCGAGCTCGGTGACGGCCACACCGGCGCGCTCCGCCGCGGCGCGGACGGCTGCGGCGTCCGCCGTCGTGACGACGGCGCGGGCGGTGGACTCGCTGAACAGTGCGGTGAACGGGTCGCCGTCCAGCCGCAGGCGCGCGCCCACGCCGTGGCGCAGGGCCGACTCCGCGAGCGCCTGGGCCAGCCCGCCGTCGGCCAGGTCGTGGGCGGACGTGACCAGTCCGTCCCGGCCGAGGGCGCTGAGCAGCTCACCCAGCGCGCGATCCGCGGGGAGGTCCACGACCGGCGGCCGCCCGCCGAGGTGGCCGTGCACGACGGCGGCCCAGGCCGACCCGCCGAACTCGGGACGCGTCTCGCCGAGCAGCAGGACCGTCTCGCCGTCCGCCCGCCAGCCGCCCGGGATCCGCTTCCGGACGTCGTCGTGCACGCCCAGGACGCCGATCACCGGCGTCGGGTTGATCGGCACGTCGCCGGTCTGGTTGTACAGGCTGACGTTGCCGCCGGTGACCGGCAGGCCCAGCTCACGGCAGCCGTCGGCCAGGCCGCGGACGGCCTCGGCGAACTGCCACATCACCTCGGGCTCCTCCGGGGAGCCGAAGTTCAGGCAGTTCGTCACGGCGAGCGGCTTCGCGCCGGAGACGGCGACGTTGCGGTAGGCCTCGGCCAGGTTCAGCTGGGCGCCGGCGTACGGGTCGAGCCGGGCGAAGCGGGCGTTGCCGTCCAGCGCGAGCGCGATGCCGCGGTGCGACTCCTCGTCGATGCGGACGACCCCGGCGTCCTCGGGCTGCGCCAGCACGGTGTTGCCGCGGACGTAGCGGTCGTACTGCTCGGTGACCCACGTCTTGTCCGCGCCGTCCGGGCTGCTGACGACGGCCAGCCAGTGGGCCTGGAGCTCCTCCGGCGTCGTCGGGCGGGGCAGGTTTGCCGCGTCGTCGGCCTGCAGCGCGTCGAGGTCGCGCGGGCGGGCCATGGGGCGCTCGTAGACCGGACCCTCGTGCGCCACCGTGCGCGGCGGGACGTCGACGATGCGCTCGCCGTGCCAGTCGACGGTGAGCCGGTCGCCCTCGGTGACCTCACCGATGACGGTGGCCAGCACGTCCCACTTCCGGCAGACGGCGAGGAACTGCTCGACCTTGGCCGGCTCGACGATGGCGCACATGCGCTCCTGCGACTCGCTCATCAGGATCTCGGCCGGGGTGAGCGTCGAGTCCCGCAGCGGGACGGCGTCCAGGTCGACGTGCATGCCCCCGGTGCCGGCGCTGGCCAGCTCGGACGTCGCGCACGACAGGCCGGCGCCGCCGAGGTCCTGGATGCCGGTGACCAGGTCCTGGGCGAAGATCTCCAGGCACGCCTCGATGAGCAGCTTCTCGGTGAACGGGTCGCCCACCTGCACGGACGGCCGCTTGGCCGGGCCGTGCTCGTCGAAGGTCTCCGACGCCAGGACGGAGACGCCGCCGATGCCGTCGCCGCCGGTGCGGGCGCCGAAGAGGATCACCTTGTTGCCCAGGCCCTCCGCCTTGGCCAGGCGGACGTCCTCGTGCTTCATGACACCGACGCACAGCGCGTTGACCAGCGGGTTCCCGGCGTAGCAGTCGTCGAAGAGCAGCTCGCCGCCGATGTTGGGCAGGCCCAGGCAGTTGCCGTAGCCGCCGACCCCGGCGACGACTCCGGGCAGCACGCGGGCGGTGTCGGGCGCGTCGGCGCGGCCGAACCGGAGCGAGTCCATGACGGCGACCGGGCGGGCCCCCATGGTGAGGATGTCGCGGACGATGCCGCCGACGCCGGTCGCGGCGCCCTGGTACGGCTCGACGTAGCTCGGGTGGTTGTGCGACTCGACCTTGAAGGTGACCGCGTAGCCGTCGCCGACGTCGACCACGCCGGCGTTCTCGCCGATGCCGACGAGCAGCGCGTCGCTGTGCGGGAGCTCGCCGAACCGGCGCAGGTGCACCTTGGACGACTTGTAGGAGCAGTGCTCGCTCCACATGACGCTGTACATGGCGAGCTCGGCGGTGGTGGGACGGCGGCCGAGGATGTCACGGATCCGCTGGTACTCGTCGGGCTTGAGCCCGAGCTCGGCCCAGGGCTGCTCGTCGTCGGGAGTCTTCGCCGCGATCTCGACGGTGTCGATCATGCGTTCACGACCGCCTTCAGAACGGAGGTGAAGAAGCCCAGGCCGTCGGTCGACGGGCCGGTGAGGTCCTCGACGGCGTGCTCCGGGTGCGGCATGAGTCCGACGACGCGGCCGTTCTCGCTGGTGACGCCGGCGATGTCACGGCTGGATCCGTTCGGGTTGCCGCCGGCGTAGCGGAACACCACCCGGCCCTCGCCCTCGAGCCGGTCGAGGTCGGCGCCCGAGGCCACGTAGCGGCCCTCGCCGTTCTTGACCGGGATGACGATGCGCTGCCCCTCCGCGTAGTTCGACGTCCACGAGGTGTCGGCCCGCTCCACGACCAGCACCTGGTCGCGGTTGCGGAAGTGCAGGTGGCTGTTGCGGGTCAGTGCGCCGGGGAGCAGACCCGCCTCGCAGAGCACCTGGAAGCCGTTGCAGATGCCCAGGACCGGCATGCCGGCCTGCGCGCGGGCGACGACGTCACGCATCAGGGGTGCGCGGGCCGCGATGGCCCCCGCCCGCAGGTAGTCGCCGTAGGAGAAGCCGCCGGGGAGGATCACGGCGTCGACGTCCTTGAGGTCGTGGTCGGCGTGCCAGAGCGCGACCGGCTCGCCTCCGGCCAGGCGCACCGCGCGAGCGGCGTCGACGTCGTCCAGCGATCCCGGGAAGGTCAGCACACCGATACGCACGGGGTCTCTCTCAGTCGGTGGTGAGGTGCAGTTCGACGTCCTCGATGACGGGGTTGGCCAGCAGCGTCTCCGCGATCTGCTTCAGCTCCGCCTCGTCGGGCGTGCCGACGACCTCGAGCACGAAGTGCTTGCCCTGGCGGACGCTCGAGATGCTGTCGTGGCCGAGGCGCCCCAGCGCGCCCAGTACCGCCTGCCCCTGGGGGTCGGAGATCTCCGGCTTGAGGACCACGTCGACGACCACCCGGGACACGCCTGCGAGGGTACCGGCCCACGCCGACGCGCCCGCCGCGGTCCCGGTGACCCTCGTCTCCTCCGACCGCCGTCCATCCGCCGAGTGCGACGAAGTTGTGGCCATGGCGGCCTGATGACCACCACTTCGTCGCACTCGGCTGATCAGCCCAGCCCGAGCGCGGCCGCGATGGTTCGCACCGTCGCGGCCGGCCGACCGAGTACGTCGGCCGACGTGAACCGCAGGATCTGCCAGCCGGCCAGCACCAGGCCGTTCTGCCGGCGCAGATCCTTCACGAACACCCGGCGGTCGCGGTGAAGGTCGCCGTCGAACTCCACGACGACGCGTCGCTCGGGCCAGGCGAGGTCCACCTGACCGAGGAAGTCGCCCCCGGCGTCGCGGATGACGTACTGGAGCACCGGACGTGGCAGGCCGTTGTCGTGGAGGACCCATCGCAGAACCGACTCCATCGGCGAGCCGGCCAGCGCATCGGCGCACGGCAGGACCGACCGAGCCCGGGCGACCCCCCGCCGTCCCTTCGACCGGGCCAGGATCCGTGGAAACCCGCCGGCCGGGAACCCCTGCGCGAGCATCTGATCGGTGAGGGCCAGGAGCGCACCGGCGGGCAGGTCGGCGGCGAGGTCGATCCAGGTCCGGCTCGGTGACGTCACCGTGAGCCCCCGGACCACGCGTGTCTCGGGCTCGGGAACGACCGAGCAGTGGATGTGGCGGTCGCGACGGGAACGCACCCGCGAACCGGGAGGGACGGTGAGATGCACCCGCTCGTCCGCGGAGAGCAGCGGGAGGTCGTACCCCCACAGCTCCGCGGCGGTCCGATGGCTCAGTACCGCTCCGGAGGGGGCGCCGAGGAGGACGGCATCGATCCGCGGCCGGAGGCTCGGGGCCAGAGCGGCGGGAAGATAGGTGTCCCGCGAGGTCCGGAGGATCTCGCGGTGGCGCAACTGCCACTCCGAGATGCCGTCGGCCCGAGCCCGACGGCGATCGGTCGGTCGGCGCACACGCGGCGGGACCGGTGGGGTGGGCACCGCGAGAGCCTGGCCCGAAGTGCCTCCCCACCGCTGAGGCTGTCCACAGGCGCGGCGAGTGCGACGAACTGGTGGTGATCAGACGCCGATGGCCACCACTTCGTCGCACTCGGCGGGACGGGTCAGGCGAAGGCGCGGCCGGTCAGCTGTTCGTAGGCGGTGATGTAGCGCTCGCGGGTGGCGGCGACGACCTCGGAGGGCAGCTCCGGCGGCGGCGAGACGCGGTCCCAGCCGGACGACGTCAGCCAGTCGCGCACGTACTGCTTGTCGTAGGAGGGCTGCACCGATCCCGGAGCCCACGAGGAAGCCGGCCAGAAGCGCGACGAGTCGGGCGTGAGCACCTCGTCGCCGAGCACCAGGGAGTCCCCCGCGAGCCCGAACTCGAACTTGGTGTCGGCCAGCACGATCCCCGCGCCCGTGGCGATCTCCGCCGCTCGCGCGTAGAGCGCCAGGGTGAGGTCGCGCAGTTCGCCGGCGCGCCCGGCTCCGACGGCGTCCACGACCGCGGAGAAGTCGATCGCCTCGTCGTGCTCGCCCACCTCGGCCTTGGTGGACGGCGTGAACACCGGCGCCGGCAGCTGCGACCCCTCGACCAGCCCGGGCGGGAGGACGACGTCCCGGATCGACCCGGTCCGCGAGTACTCGACGGTCCCGGAGCCGGACAGGTAGCCACGCGCCACGCACTCCACCGGCAGCATCGAGAGCTTCCGGACCAGCATCGCGCGGCCGGCCACCGATGCGGGCACGTCGGTGGCGCTGATCAGGTGGTGGGACGCCCCGAAGTCGGCCAGCACCGGCGTCAGCTGCTCGAACCACCACACCGACAGCTGCGTGAGCACCCGCCCCTTGTCCGGGATGGGAGTGGGCAGCACGTGGTCGTAGGCCGAGATGCGGTCGGAGGCGACCAGCAGCAGGCGGCCGTCGCCGGCGTCGTAGATCTCGCGCACCTTGCCCCGAGCGACCAGGGGCAGGTCCAGGGTCATGACAGCGCAGCCAGCCGGTCGAACAGCGGGCCCAGGTTCGCCACGTACCGCTCCGGGCGGCAGATCTCGTCCAGCCGGGCCTCGTCCAGCACCACGCCGTCGGCCTCGGCCCGCGAGCGGAGGGTGGCGCGGAACGGCGTCCCGCTGTTCCAGGTCTCCATGGCCGCGCCCTGCACCAGCGCGTACGCGTCCTCGCGGGACAGCCCGCCCTCGACCAGCTCCAGCAGCACCGACGAGGTGTAGATCAGCCCGCCGGTCGACTCGAGGTTGGCCCGCATCCGGTCGGCGTCCACGACCAGGTTCTCCACGAGGCCCGCGGTGAGGTTCAGCAGGTAGTCGGTGGTGATCGCCGCGTCGGGCAGGAAGACGCGCTCGGTCGAGGAGTGCGAGATGTCGCGCTCGTGCCAGAGCGGGATGCCCTCCATGATCGGCACGATCGCCGCCCGCACCACCCGGGCCAACCCGGCGATCCGCTCGGACCGGATCGGGTTCTTCTTGTGCGGCATCGCGCTCGAGCCCTTCTGGCCCGACCCGAACGCCTCCGACAGCTCGCGCACCTCGGTGCGCTGCCCGTGCCGGACCTCCAGGGCGACCGCCTCGCAGACCGTCGCGAGGATCGCCAGCGCCGAGACCCACTCGGAGATCGAGTCGCGGATGACCACCTGCGTCGAGGCGTCGGCCGCCCGCAGCCCCAGCGCGGCGGCGACGTGCTGCTCCACCGACGGATCGATGAGCGAGTACGTGCCGACCGCACCGGAGATGGCCACGACGCCGACGCGGGCACGCGCCTCCCGCAGCCGGTCGCGGGACCTGGCGGCGGCGAAGGCCAGGTCGGCGACCCGGTGACCCCACACGTCGGGCTCGGCGTGCACCCCGTGCGTGCGGCCCACCTTGATCGTGTTCCGGTGCGCCAGCCCGTGGTCGCGGAGGGCCGCCACCAGCCGGTCGGCCTTCGCGAGCAGGACGTCGGTCGCGTCGGTGAGCTGCACGGCCAGCGCCGTGTCGAGCAGGTCGGACGACGTCATGCCGTGGTGCACGTACGCGGCGGCCGAGCGGGGCGTGGTGTTGTCGGCCCACGCGGTGAGGAAGGCGATGACGTCGTGCTGCGTCGTCTCCTCGATCTCCGCGACCCGCTCGGGCGTCGGCGGCGGCGCGTTGCGCACCGGCTCCACGACGTCGGCCGGCACCCGACCGGCCGCCACGTGCGCCTCCAGCACCAGCGTCTCCACGCGGCACCACAGCTCGTACTTGTGCTCGTCGCTCCAGACCCGACCCATCTCGGGGAGCGTGTAGCGCTCGATCATGCGGGTATCGCCAGACACGGCTCAGCTCGTCGCACCACGAGGACATCCTCCCGCAGGGCTAACGTGATCATGGACGGCCCCTACCGTCCCCGCCGGAGGTGCCTGATGCTGCGACGGGCCAACGACCTCACCGAACGGGCGCGCGCCCGCATCCGCGCCGCCCGCGAGCACGATCCGCACGCCTGGCCGGAGCTCGATCCCGACCGCGTGATCCTCGTCCACGACGATCCCGCGCCGATCGACTTCGTCCAGGACCCCACCGAGCACGACGAGGACGACGGCGCGACGCGACCGCCCCTGGGCAGCCCCGAGCCGGGAGCGCCGGACGTCGACGGCGCGGTCGGCCCGGGCGGCGTCAGCGGACCCCCGGAAGGTGGCCGGCCGCACCGCCCCGGCGAACGCACCCGGCGGTTGATGACCGGTGCGCGGCGGGACTCGTCGCCGGAGGCGGCCGTCCCGAACGGCCTGCGGACGGCGGCGTCCTGGTCCTGGCGGCTGATCGTGGTGATCGCCGGCTTCTACGTGCTGCTCTACGCCGCCGCGTACGTGGCCGTGGTCGTCGTCCCGGTGATCGTCGCGCTGCTGCTCGCCGCGCTGCTCCAGCCGGGCGCCGCCTACCTGGTCCGGCACCACTGGCCGCGGGCCCTGGCGGCGTTCACGATGCTGGTCGTCGGCCTCGGCGTGGTCGCCGGGATCATCACGCTGGTCGTGGAGCGCTTCACCGCGGGGTTCGCCGACCTCGCCGCGCAGGTGAGCAAGGGCCTGGAGCGGGTGGAGAGCCTCGTCGTCCGCACGTTCCCGATCACCAAGGGCCAGCTCGAGGACGCCGTCGGCCAGTTCCAGCACACCCTGGTCGACAACAAGGACTCGCTCGCCTCGGGCGCGCTGACCACGGCCGCGACGGTCGGCGAGGTGATCACCGGCTTCTTCCTCGCCCTGTTCACGCTGTTCTTCTTCCTCAAGGACGGCCGGTCGATCTGGCTGTGGCTGGTCGGGCTGTTCCCGCGCGACTCCAGGGCCTACCTCGACGAGGCCGCCCGGCGGGCCTGGCGCACCCTGATCTCCTACGTGCGCGCGACCGCGGCCGTCGCCCTGATCGACGCCATCGGCATCGGCATCGGGCTGGCGATCCTCCGCGTGCCGCTGGTCATCCCGCTCGCGGCGCTGGTGTTCCTCGGGGCGTTCGTCCCGATCCTCGGCTCGTTCCTGGCCGGGTCGGTGGCCGTCCTGGTCGCCCTGGTGTCGAAGGGCCCGATCACCGCGCTCATCGCGCTCGCGGTCGTCGTGGCGGTCATGCAGGTGGAGGGACACATCCTGCAGCCGCTGCTGCTGGGCCGCGCGGTGCGCGTGCACCCCCTCGCCGTCGTGCTGGCGATCGCGGCCGGGCTGCTCGTCGGCGGCATCTTCGGCGCGCTGATCGCCGTCCCCGTCGTGGCGTGCGCGAACGTGGCCGGCACCTATCTCAGCCGACGGCACGACGGGCCGCGGCCGCCGGAACCGAGGCCCGACCGGGCCAAACCGGCGGTCACCGCGACAGCGTAATCCGTCCCTCCACCGCGGCCAGGGCGATGTCGGTGCGCCACTGGGCGTCGGCCAGCCGGACGCCGGCCACCCGCTCGTAGGCGGCCTGCCGGGCGGCCGCGAGGTCCGCGCCCACGCCCACGACCGAGAGCACCCGTCCGCCGGCGGAGACCACCGAGCCGTCGGCTGCGAGCGCGGTGCCGGCGTGCAGCACACCGTCGCCGTCGGCCCCGGCGACCGGCGATCCGGTGCGCGGCGACTCGGGGTAGCCCGGAGCCGCGACCACGACCGTCACCGCCGCACCGGGGCGCCAGCGCAGCGGCGGGTGGTCGGCCAGCGTGCCCGTGGCGGCCGCGTGCAGCAGGCCCGCCAGGGGCGTCTCCAGCAGCGGCAGCACGACCTGGGTCTCGGGGTCGCCGAAGCGGGCGTTGAACTCCACGACCCGGACGCCGCGGGAGGTGAGGGCCAGCCCGGCGTAGAGCAGACCGCTGAAGGTCTCGCCGCGGCGCGCCATCTCGTCGACGGTCGGCTGCAGCACGGTGGCCAGCACGTCGTCGACCAGCCCGGGCGGCGCCCAGGGCAGTGGCGCGTAGGCGCCCATCCCGCCGGTGTTCGGGCCGCCGTCGCCGTCGTCCCGCCGCTTGAAGTCCTGCGCGGGCACCAGCGGCAGCACCGTCGTCCCGTCGGTGACGGCGAACAGCGACACCTCCGGCCCGTCGAGGAACTCCTCGACCAGCACCGCCCCGCCGGCGTCGAGCACCCGATGGCCGTGCGCCACGGCGGCGGCCCGGTCGTCGGTGACCAGCACGCCCTTGCCCGCGGCCAGCCCGTCGTCCTTCACCACGTACGGCGCGCCGGCCTCGCCGAGCGCCGTCTCCAGCTCCGCCGGCCCGCCGACCGGCCAGGAGCGCGCTGTCGGCACCCCGGCGGCGGACATCACGTGCTTGGCGAAGGACTTGCTGCCCTCGAGCTGCGCGGCCTCCGCCGACGGCCCGAAGCAGGCGATGCCGGCGTCCCGGACGGCGTCGGCCGCGCCGGCCACGAGCGGCACCTCGGGCCCGATCACGACGAGCTCGGCGCCCCAGTCGACGGCGACCCGGGCCACCGCATCGGGGTCGGCCGCATCGACGGCGAGCGGCTCGGCGAGCGCGCGGGTGCCGGCGTTGCCGGGGGCGCAGGCCAGCGCGGTCACCGCGGGGTCGGAGGAGAGAGCCACGCACAGGGCGTGCTCCCGGGCACCGGAGCCGATCACCAGCACGCGCACGGGAGTCGAATCTAGGGGACGGTCACCGCTGCCTGTTGGGCTGCTCCCGGATCGCGCGGTGGAACGACCGCATCTTCGCCTTCTCCGCCGCCCGCGCGCGGGCGTCGACGCGCAGCAGCTGGCGGTGCCCCTCGGCCTGCAGCTTGCGCCACGCCGAGTAGCGGGCTGGGTCGAGCGAGCCGTCGTCGATCGCGGCGGCGACCGCGCAGCCCGGCTCGGTGCGGTGCCGGCAGTCGCGGAAGCGGCAGTCGGCCGCGAGACCGGACACGTCGGCGTAGGCGGTGTCGACCCCCTCGGCGTCGTCGTAGAGCGAGAGCTCACGCATGCCCGGAGTGTCGACCAGGAGTCCACCGCCGGGCAGCAGGTGGAGTTCGCGGGCGGTGGTCGTGTGCCGGCCGCGCCCGTCGCTCCCCCGGATCCGGCCGGTCTCCGCGATCACGTCCCCGCAGAGCGCGTTCACCAGGCTGGACTTCCCGACGCCGGACGGTCCGACCAGGGCGCCGGTGCGTCCGGGCGGCACCAGGGCACGGACGGCGTCCAGCCCCTCCCCGGTCACCGAGCTCACCGCGAGCACGTCGACGCCGAGCGCGTCCTCGCGCACCTGCTCCACGAGCGCGGCCACGTCGTCGCACAGGTCGGCCTTGGTCAGCACCACCACCGGCGTCGCCCCGCTGCTCCACGCGACGGCGAGGTAGCGCTCCACCCGCCGGAGCCGCGTCTCGCCGGTCAGGGCGTCGACCACCAGCACCGCGTCGAGGTTCGCCGCCACGACCTGCGCGGCCGAGGTCCGGCCGGCGACCGTCCGCACGAAGGCGCCGGCCCGCGGGAGGACGGCGACCGCGAGCTCGCCGCGCAGCGCCACCCAGTCCCCCACGGCCGGCCCGGACAGTCCGCTCCCGTCATGGAGGGCGGCCGCCGGGTGCACCCGGCGCTCCCCCCGGGCGGTCAGCACGGTCAGCCGGCCGCGGTCGACGCGGGACACCCGGCCCGGCTCGCTGCCGGCCGGCAGGGCGCCGGCCCGGGTCGCCGTCCACCCGAGCTCTGAGACATCGATCACGACGGGCATGGTGGCTCGCTGGTCAACGCACTGTCGCGTGAATTTGACCCCGACACGTTCGCTTCAGTTCGCCGTCCGTCCATCCGATTCATGTCTCGTGAGGGACATGCGCGCGACCGAGTCGCTGGCAGTGCGACCAGCGACCCGCTTTGCCCAGCCCGTGGTCATCGGCCACCGGGGGGCCCCGGCCTACCGTCCGGAGCACACCGCCGCCAGCTACCAGCTCGCCATCGACCTCGGCGCCGAACTCATCGAGCCCGACGTCGTGGTCAGCCGGGACGGCGTGCTCGTCGTCCGGCACGAGAGCGAGCTGTCGCTGTCGACCGACGTCGCGGGCCGCGCCGACTTCGCCGGCCGCCGCACGACCAAGGAGGTCGACGGGACCGTCTGCACCGGCTGGTTCGCCGAGGACTTCACCCTCGCCGAGCTGCGCACCCTGCGCGCCGTCGAGCGGATGCCCGAGCTGCGACCCATGAACACCGCCTACGACGGGCACTTCGGCATCCTCACGCTCGGCGAGGTGGTGTCACTCGCCCGCAGCCGCTCGACCGACGACCGTCCGATCCGGGTGCTCGCCGAACTCAAGCACGCCGACTGGACCACCGCGCAGGGGCTGCCGATGGCCGAGCTGGTCGCCGCCGAGCTGTGCCGCCTCGACGCGGCCGGCACCGACGGGCCGGTGGTCGTGCAGTCCTTCGATCCCGCGGTGCTGCGCGACGTGCGCGCGCTGCTCGGCGAGCACGGGCCGCAGATGGTCCAGCTCGTCGACGACGACGCGGTGGGAGACCGGATGGTCAGCCGCCCCGGCCTGCGCGAGATCTCCACCTACGCCCAGGGCGTCGGCCCCAGCCGCGACCGCATCCTCGGCGGCCACGGACGACGGACGTCGAACCTGGTCGCCGAGGCACACCGCGCCGCTCTCTCGGTGTTCTGCTGGACCCTGCGCGCGGAGAACGCGTTCCTGCCGGAGGACCTGCGCGTGGGCACCGCCCCCCACGGGCTCGGCGACGCGCTCGCCGACGCCCGCCGGCTGCTCGCGCTCGGCGTCGACGGTCTCATCACCGACGCACCGGACTACGCCGTCCAAGCCGTGAGAGAACTGAGGATCTCGACGCTGGTCTGACGGCCCTCCCGCAGGGTCCCGCCGCGAGCCTGCGAGCGGTGGGGGCAGGAGGGTCCTTACTCGATCAGGTCGTGGATGAGCACGTTCTCGTCGCGGCCGGGGCCGACACCGATCACGCTGATCCGGGCACCGGAGAGTTCCTCCAGCCGACGCACGTAGGCCTGCGCGTTCGGCGGCAGCTCGCCGAACGTGCGGCAGTGCCGGATGTCCTCGAACCAGCCCGGCATCTCCTCGTAGACCGGCGTCGCGTGGTGGAAGTCGGTCTGCGTCATCGGCATCTCGTCGTGCCGGACGCCGTCGACCTCGTAGGCCACGCAGATCGGCACCGTCTCCAGGCCCGAGAGGACGTCGAGCTTGGTCAGGAAGTAGTCGGTGATGCCGTTGACCCGGCTGGCATACCGCGCGACGACGGCGTCGAACCAGCCGCAACGCCGGTCGCGGCCGGTGGTCACACCGACCTCGCCGCCCTGCTTGCGCAGGTACTCGCCGTTGGCGTCGAACAGCTCCGTCGGGAACGGGCCGGATCCCACGCGGGTCGTGTACGCCTTGAGGATGCCGACCACCCGCTCGATGCGGGTGGGCCCGATGCCCGAGCCCGTGGCGGCGCCGCCCGCGGTCGGGTTGGACGACGTGACGAACGGATACGTGCCGTGGTCGACGTCGAGCAGCGTGCCCTGCGACCCCTCCAGCAGCACCCATTCGCCGGCGTCGAGCGCGTTGCCCAGCAGCAGCCGGGTGTCGACGATGCGGTGCTTGAGCTGCTCGGCGTAGGCGGTGTACTCCTCCACCACCTCGTCGACGTCGATCGCCTTGCGGTTGTAGACCTTGACCAGGATCTGGTTCTTCTCCTGGAGCGTCCCCTCGAGCTTCTGCCGCAGGATCCCCAGGTCCAGCAGGTCCTGCACGCGGATGCCGACCCGGGCGACCTTGTCGCCGTACGCCGGGCCGATGCCGCGGCCGGTGGTGCCGATCTTGCGATTGCCCAGGAATCGCTCGGTGACCTTATCCAGGGCCCGGTGGTGCGGCATGATCAGGTGCGCGTCGGAGGAGATCACCAAGCGCGAGGTGTCCACGCCGCGCTCCTCCAGGCCGGCGAGTTCGCCGATCAGCACCTCGGGGTCGATGACCACGCCGTTGCCGATCACCGGGGTGCAGCCCGGCGTGAGGATCCCGGACGGGATCAGGTGCAGCGCGTACTTCTCGCCGTCCGGCGTGATCACCGTGTGACCGGCGTTGTTGCCGCCCTGGTAGCGAACGACGTAGGGCACGCGACCACCGAGCAGGTCGGTGGCCTTTCCCTTCCCCTCGTCGCCCCACTGGGCGCCGATCAGCACGACAGCCGGCATCGGGTCCTGGATCTCCTCGTCGATTCGGCAGGCCGGAGGGTCCCCGGCGGGTCAGGTGGCAGGGTATCCGCATGCCGTCGGTGCGTCTGGACCTCCGCCGCCTGGAACCGGGCCAGGCACCCCGGCCGCAGGACGTCGCCGCGGCGAAGGACGCCGAGGCGCTGGCCGTCCGCGGGCCGGTGCCGGCGCTCGCCGCCGTCCTCACCGTGCTGCTCAAGGCGGAGCGCTCGGCCACGGTTCCGGTCGCCTGGGAGCCGACCGGCGACAAGGACTCGCTGGGCCTGGCCCGCGACATCGGCGTCGGCACCGGCGAACAGCGCGAGCTCGGCCTCGTCCGGGACGACCACGGCGGGGTCCTGCTGCACCATGGCCGGATCGAGGCCGCGGGGGACGGACGACGGTCGCTGAGCCGTCGCATCGGTCTGCAGGCCCACCACGACGACATCAAGGTGGCCGACGGCGAGATCACCCGCATCGACGTCCGCCCGGACTGGCGTGCCGTCGACACGATCGGTGTGACGGTGATGCTGCAGCCGCTGCGGCCGACCCGGCAGACCAGCGGCCGCGCCCTCCAGGTCGCCTCGGATCCCGCCCGGATCGTGCGCGACGGCGTCCCGTACCCACGGCCGATCACCCGCTGGACGTGGTACGCCGACCACCGGCTGCGCTGGCTCCTGCAGCCCTGATGTGCCGGGACCTGCCCGCCGGGGCCGTGTCATGGACACTGGACCACACCCGGCCCGTCGAGGAGGTCCCGCTGCCGCCGTCCTGCGCCCCGACCGGGCGGACCCGCCGGTGATCGGAGATCGCCTGCCCCTGCTGGGTGCGTCGCCGGTCGCCCTCTCCCGCGGCCGTCGACTGGTCAGCGAGGCCCTCGCGCGGCCCAGCCTCCCGGCGCAGCTCGGCCTCGTCGTCGTGGTGGTGTTCTTCGGGATCCGGACGCCTTCGCTGCTCACGACCGGCGGGCTCGCGAGCGTGCTCGACCCGGCCGCGCTGCTCGGCATCGGCGGTGTGGCGGTCGCCCTGCTGCTGATCGCGGGACAGTTCGACCTGTCCATCGGCGTCACCGCGGTCGCGACGTCGTTGGTGACCGCGCTGCTGATCGAGCAGGCCGGCTGGAACACCTGGGCCGCCCTGCTCGGTTCGCTGGCGGCCGCGGTCCTGGTGGGCCTGGTCAACGGTTTCCTGGTGGTCAACACCGGACTGCCGAGCTTCCTGGTGACCCTGGCGACGTTCCTCGTGCTGCAGGGCGCGTCGCAGGTCGGCGTCCAGGCGCTGGCGGGCTCGGCCCGGGTGAGCGGCCTCGACGGCAATCCCGGCTGGGCCGCGGCCGAGACGGTGTTCGCGTCGACGATGCGGTTCGGGGAGGGGCGGTTCCGGGTCTCGTTGCTGTGGTGGCTGGTCCTGACCGCGGTGGCCAGCTGGGCGCTGTGGCGGACCCGGTTCGGCAACGCCGTGTTCGCCAGCGGCGGCGCGCGCCGGGCGGCACGCCAGCTGGGTGTGCCGGTCCAGCGGACGACGCTCACCCTGTTCTGCCTGACCGCGACCGCGGGGTGGCTGATCGGCACCCTCGGCCTGGTCCGGCTGGACGGCGTGCAGGTGGGTGCACCGGGTCTGGGCACTGCCGTGGACTTCGTCGTCGTCGCCGTCATCGGCGGCTGCCTGCTGACCGGCGGCTACGGGTCCACGATCGGGGCGGCCATCGGTGCCCTGGTCTACGCGGTGGCGCGCGAGGGCATCGCGCTCGCCCGCTGGGACCCGCCGTGGTTCCAGGTGTTCCTCGGGGTGCTCCTGCTCCTGGCCCTGCTGACCAACGGCGTCGTGCGCTACCGGCTGAAGGCGGTGCCGCGCTCGTGACCGCTCCCTCCCCCGCCACGGTGCCCGAGCTGGAACTGCAGCGGCTGAGCGTCCGCTACGGCAGCGTCCATGCCTTGTCCCGGGTCAGCGCCACGCTGCCGGCCGGTCAGATCACCTGCGTGCTGGGCGAGAACGGTTCCGGCAAGTCCACGCTGGTGGCCGTCGTCTCGGGGCTGCAACGGCACGACGAGGGCCTGCTCCTGATGCGCGGCGAGCCCGTGCGCTTCCGCTCCCCCCGGCAGGCCCGTGCCGCCGGGGTCGCCACCGTCTGGCAGGACCTCGCCGTCGCGCCGCTGCTGTCGATCTGGCGGAACTTCTTCCTGGGCGCCGAGCCCACCCGCGGGTTCTGGCCGTTGCGCCGTCTCGACGTCGAGCGGGCGCGGGAGATCACCGTGCGGGAGATGGAGCGCGTGGGGGTCGCCGGGCTGGACCCTGACCAGCCGGCGAGCACCCTGCAGGCCGGGGCACGACAGAGTCTCGCCATCGCCCGGGCCCGGCACTTCGGCGCCCGCGTCCTCGTGGTCGACGAGCCGACGGCGCCGCTGACAGTCGCGCAGCAGACGCTGCTGCTGCAGGCGATCGTCGCGGCCCGGAGCCACGGACTGGCGGTGCTCCTGGTGACGAACAATCCGCGTTACGCGCACCTGGTCGGCGACCGGTTCCTGTTGCTGGCCCACGGGTCGGTGGCCGGCTCGCTCACCAGGGAGGACGTCGACGCCGCGGACCTGATGCGGCTCATGGCCGGCGGGGAGGAGTTCAGCGCCCTGACCTCGGCGCTGACCGATCTGCATTCGGAGCTGGGCGACCGCTGATCGCCCCCGTCCGGGCGGCGTCCCCACGCGGGTGCGCGGCGGACGCCGTCCCGGTCCTTCGTCAGGTGAAGATGCTGACCCCACCGGGGCCGACGAGCAGACCCACGATGATCAGCACGATCCCCCAGAGCATCTGGCCTCGGAAGATCGCGAAGATGCCCGCGACCACCAGGACGACTGCGAGGATCCACAGAAGCGTGACCATGGCAACACTTCCCATCTGGACGAGCGCCGGTGTGGCGCCATGCACAGTTGTTAGTGATCACCGCAGCGCTCACCGAAACCGCGATTCGCGAATCGACCGGACGGACGGCGCGTCCAAACCCGCGGAACGGGACGATCTGTTCCGGAACCGTTCGTGAACCGCAATTCCTGTCTCGGCGGACCTGAGGTTCAGGGCGCCATCGAGGGGTCGCAGTCGCGCAGCAGCTGGACGCACCGCTCGTGCTCGTCGACCTCGCCGATCGCCTCCGCCGCCTTGGCCAGCTCGGTGACGCAGCGCAGGAAGCCCCGGTTCGGCTCGTGCGACCACGGCACCGGCCCGAAACCCTTCCAGCCGTTGCGGCGCAGCGCGTCCAGGCCGCGGTGGTAGCCGGTGCGCGCGTAGGCGTAGCCCTCGATCGTGTCGCTGAGGACGCGTTCGGACCGGCCGAGCGCCTGCTCGGCCAGCGCCGCCCAGGCGGCGCTCACGGTCGGGTGCCGGGAGGCGACCTCGGCGGGCGGGGTGCCCTCGGCGAGCTCCTCGTCGGCCTCGGGATTGGCCGGCAGCAGGGTGGCCGGCGGCTCGCCGAGCAGGTTGTGGGTGTGGGTCACGCCGTTCAGCCCGCCGTCGACTGGCCGGCGGACAGCAGGTCCTCGCACGCGGTGACGATGCGCTCGGCCATGCCGGTCTCAGCGGCCTTCAGGTAGCTGCGCGGGTCGTAGGTCTTCTTGTTGCCGACCTCGCCGTCGACCTTCAGGACGCCGTCGTAGTTGCTGAACATGTGCCCGGCGATCGGCCGGGTGAAGGCGTACTGGGTGTCGGTGTCGACGTTCATCTTCACGACGCCGTAGGACAGCGCCTCGCGGATCTCCGACTGCGCGGAGCCGGAGCCGCCGTGGAAGACCAGGTTGAAGGGCTTGTCCTCGGACAGGCCGAACTCCTTGGCGACGACGTCCTGACCCTGCTTGAGGATCTCCGGGCGCAGCTTCACGTTGCCGGGCTTGTAGACCCCGTGGACGTTGCCGAACGTCGCCGCGAGCAGGTAGATGCCCTTCTCACCGAGGCCGAGCGCCTTCGCCGTGGCCACGAAGTCGCCGGGCGCGGTGTACAGCTTCTCGTTGATCTCGTGGGCGACGCCGTCCTCCTCGCCGCCCACGACACCGATCTCGACCTCGAGCACGATCTTGGCGGCGGACGCCTTGCCGATCAGCTCCTCGGCGATCTGCAGGTTCTCGTTCAGGTCGATCGCCGAGCCGTCCCACATGTGCGACTGGAACAGCGGCTCCTGGCCGGCGTTCACGCGGTCCTGCGAGAGCGCGACCAGCGGGCGGACGTAGCCGTCGAGCTTGTCCTTGGGGCAGTGGTCGGTGTGCAGCGCGACGTTGACCGGGTACTTCTCGGCGACGACGTGCGCGAACTCGGCCAGGGCGACGGCGCCGGTGACCATGTCCTTCACCTTGGTGCCGGAGGCGAACTCGGCACCGCCGGTGGAGAACTGGATGATCCCGTCACTGCCGGCGTCGGCGAACCCGCGCAGCGCGGCGTTCACCGTCTCCGAGGACGTGCAGTTGATCGCCGGGTAGGCGAACCCGCCCTCCTTGGCCCGGCGGATCATGTCGGCGTAGACCTCGGGGGTCGCGATGGGCATGCGGGGCACTCCTGACGTGGGGACTCGACAGCTGGCTCGCGTCCAGTATCCGCTGCGCCGGTCGCCGCGGGGAGTCGGGCGGCTGCTCAGCCGTGCTCGACGCGGCTGGCCACCCGGGCCGCCACCACCACGGGGTCGTAGACCGGCGAGAACGGGGGCGCGTAGGACAGGTCGGAGCCCGAGAGCTGCTCGGCGGTCATGCGCGCCCAGATCGCGGTGGCGAACACGTCGATGCGCTTGCCGCTGCCGGGGCCGCCGACGACCTGGGCGCCGAGCAGCAGCCCGGAGCCGCGCTCGCTGATCAGCTTCACCGCGATCGGCGCAGAACCCGGGAAGTAGCCGGCCTTCGTCGTCGACTCGATCAGCTCGGACCGGAAGTCGTAGCCGGCGTCCGTGGCCTGGGTGGTGCACAGCCCGGTGCGCGCCACCTCCAGGTCGCCGACCTTCGTCATCGCCGTGCCCAGGACACCGTCGAACCGGGCCGGCCGCCCGCCGATCACCGAGCCCGCCACCCGGCCCTGCTTGTTGGCGTGCGTCCCCAGCGCCACGTGGATCGCCTCGCCGGTGAGCCGGTGCACGGTCTGCGCGCAGTCGCCGGCGGCGAAGACCTCCGGGTGCGAGCGGCTGCGCTGGGTCTGCCGGACGTCGATCGCGCCGGTGGCACCCAGCCGCAGCCCGGCCTCGCGGGCGAGCTCCACCTCCGGGCCCATGCCGAGGCCGAGGACGACGAGATCGGCGTCGTAGCTCCCCTGATCGGTGCGCACGGCCCGCACCACGCCGTCGGCATCGGTCTCGATCTCCCGGACCGGCTGGCCCGTCTGCACATCGATGCCCATGTCGCACATGGCCGCGCACACCCGCTCGCCCATGTCGTCGTCCAACTGGGCCATCGGCAGCGGGTCGGCGAGCACCACGGTGACCTCCAGCCCGCGGGTCTGCAGCACCTCGGCCATCTCCAGGCCGATGTAGCCGCCGCCGAGGACGACGGCCCGCTTCGCCCCGGCCGCGATCGCCGCGCGGATCTCGGCGCCGTCGGCCAACCGGTGCACGCCGTACACGCCGGCGGCGTCCAGCCCCGGCACCTTCGGGCGCAGCGGGCGGCCGCCGGTCGCGACGACCAGGTTGTCGTAGCCGATCGTCTCCCCGCCGGCGGCGACGACCTTTCCGGCCGCCAGATCGATCGCCTCGGCGCGGGTGTCGGTGCGCACCGTGATGTCCTGCTCGAGGAACGACTGCGGCGTGCGGGCGAGCAGCCTGTCGCGGTCGGACACCTGGTCGCCGATCCAGTACGGGATGCCGCAGGCGGAGTAGGAGATCTCCGGCCCCTGCTCGAGGACGACGATCTCCAGGTCCGCGGCATCGCGCAGCCGCCGCGCCTGGGCGGCCGCCGACAGGCCCGCGGCATCCCCACCGATGACGACCAGCCGCTGGGTGCTCACGGCGCCCAGCCTGTCATCGCGGGCCGGTCCGTGGGGAGGTCAGCCACCCGTCAGGGCGTCCACCGCCGCCAGGTCCCGCACCCCCGCCCGGCGGAACACCTTGCCTGGGTTG
This sequence comes from Blastococcus sp. OS1-29, assembly GCF_057628075.1. Classification (NCBI taxonomy): domain Bacteria; kingdom Bacillati; phylum Actinomycetota; class Actinomycetes; order Geodermatophilales; family Geodermatophilaceae; genus Blastococcus; species Blastococcus sp. OS1-29. The sequence continues at coordinate 144,156 of NZ_JBXXJK010000004.1, read as the reverse complement.
AGCAGGCCCTGCGGATCGAGGGCGTCCTTGATGGCCCGGTGCACGTCGAGCGCCACCGGCCCGATCTCCCGCTCCAGCCAGTCGACCTTGATGTTTCCGACGCCGTGCTCGCCGGTGATCGTGCCGCCCAGGGACAGGCCCAGCTCGAGGATGTCGTCGAAGGCGCCGTAGGCACGCTCCCGCTGACCGTCGTCGCCGCCGTCGAAGCAGACCGTGGGGTGCATGTTGCCGTCGCCGGCATGGCCCACCACGCCGATCGTGACGTCCCGCTGGGCGGCGATGTCGTCGCAGCCGTCGAGGAAGGCGGCGATCCGCGACCGCGGCACGGCCACGTCGTCGATCAGCACCGCCCCGCCGACCGCCTCCAGTGCGGGCAGCGCCATGCGCCGGGCGGCGAGCAGCAGGTCGCCCTCCGCCGGGTCGTCGGTGGAGTGGACGAAGTCGGCCCCCGCCTCCTCGCACAGCCGGGTGAGGACGGCGATCTCCTCGGCCGCGGCAGCCCCGCCGGCGTCGGACTGGGCGAGCAGCAGCGCGCGCGAGTTCGGGTCCAGGTCGGTCTTCAGCGCCGCGTTGACCGTGCGGATGCAGGTCTGGTCCATGATCTCGAGCAGGCTGGGCACCAGGCCGGAGGTGACCACCCGTTCGACGACCTGCCCGGCCTGCGCGGTCGTGCCGAACGCGGCGGCGAGAGTGGTCGGCCGCTGCGGCGCAGGCCGGAGGGCCAGGGTGGCCTCGGTGATGACACCGAGCGTTCCCTCCGAGCCCACGAACAGCCGCGCCAGGTCGTAGCCGGCGACGCCCTTGACGGTGCGGCGTCCGGTCCGCAGAACCCGGCCGTCGGCGAGGACCACCTCCAGGCCGAGGACGTAGTCGGTGGTGACGCCGTACTTCACACAGCACAGACCGCCGGAGTTCTGGGCGAGGTTGCCGCCGATCGTGCACCAGTCGTAGCTGGAGGGATCCGGGGGATAGAACAGCCCCGAGCCGGCGACCGCGTCGCGCAGGGTCTTGTTGACCACGCCCGGCTGGACGACGGCCAGCCGGTCGGCCGGCGCCACCTCGAGGACGGCGTCCATCCGGGTCATCACCATGGTGATCGCGCCGTCGACGGCGTTGCTCGCGCCGGCGAGCCCCGATCCGGCGCCGCGCGGCACGACCGGGACGCCGTGGCGCGAGGCCACCTGCATCACCGCGACCACCTCCGCGGTGCTCCGCGGCAGCACGACCGCGGCCGGGACGCCCGCCGGGGCGAGCATCGCCTGGTCCCGCGCGTAGGCCGCTGTCACGTCCGGATCGAGGAGCACGCTGTCGGCACCGAGCGCGTCCTGCAGCTCGGTCGCCCACCGCGTCGTGGTCGTCGTCACATTTCCCACGGTAGCGGGCGCCGAGTCTGCCCGTTCCGGGTCCGCGGTTGGTTGGATGGCGCCATGGCTCAGCGACGACGGTGGAGCGACCTCAGCGAGGACACCCGCAGGCGGATCGTGGTGGTCGGAGCCGTCGAGGCCGTCCTGAAGATCGTGGCCCTGGTCGACCTGAAGCGACGGCCGGCCGCCGAGGTCCGCGGCCGCAAGTGGGTCTGGGCGATCGTGCTGACGGTCGCCAACTCGGCGGGCGCCGTGCCCCTCGGCTACCTCCTCTGGGGCAGGCGGCGCTAGGCCAGACCGAGGTCGGCGAGCTCGAAGGCGGCGCGGTACTCGAACCCGGCGGCCTCGACGGCCTCCTGGGCGCCGCGGTTCACGATGACCGCCACCCCGATCACCTCTGCGCCGGCCTCCTGCAGCGCCTCCGCGGCGGCGAGCGGGCTGCCGCCGGTGGTGGAGACGTCCTCGACGACGAGCACCGCGCGGCCGGCGACGTCCGGGCCCTCGATCCGCCGCTGCAGCCCGTGCGCCTTGCCGGCCTTGCGGACGACGCACGCGTCGAGGAAGCCCTCGCCGTCGGCCGCGGCGTGCAGCATCGCCGTCGCCACCGGGTCCGCGCCCAGGGTCAGGCCGCCGACGACGTCGTAGCGCAGGTCGGCGGTCAGCTGGCGCATCACGCGGCCCACCAGCGGGGCGCCCTCGTGGTGCAAGGTCAGCCGGCGCATGTCGATGTACCAGTCGGCCTCGCGGCCGGAGGACAGCGTCACCTTCCCGTGGACGACGGCCAGTTCGACGATGAGTTCGAGCAGCCGGTCACGGTCGGGCAGGACGGCCCCGTGCCAGGGGCCCGCCCCGAGGGACGAGGGGTGGGGGGGTACGGGGTCCTTCTCCATAGCGCGGAACCCTACTGAGGCGCAGGATCGGCCCATGTCGACCCGTCGGACCCGCCTCCTGGCAGCCGCGGGACCGCCCGCCGCCGCAGCGCTCGGGGGTCTGGCCACGGACCCGGACAGCCGCTGGTTCCGCGAGTTGGAGAAGCCCTCCTGGTACCCGCCGCCGCAGGCCTTCGGCATCGTCTGGACCGGTCTGTACGCCGGGCTCGCCTGGGCCTCGGGCGAGGTGCTGGCCCGGGGCGGCGCACCGGGTTTCCGACCGGCGTATGCCGCCAACCTGGTGCTGAACACCGCCTGGACGCCGGTGTTCTTCCGGGCCCACCGCCCCTGGGCCGCCGCGGCCGAGAGCGCGCTGCTCACCGCCTCCACCGCCGACCTCGTCCGCCGGGCCCGCCACGTCTCCCCGGCCGCGGCCGCCGTCCTCGCCCCGTACGCCGCCTGGACGGCGTACGCCACGGCGCTCACGGTCGCGATCGCGCGGCGCAACCCGTCGGGCTGAGGGTCGACCGCCTCAGGACGTCGGCTTGAGCACCTGGTCGATGACGTACACGGTGGCGTTCGCCGTCCGCACGTTGCCGCAGACCACCGACGCCGCCGTCCCCACGAGCGTGCCCTCGCCGGCGATCGTGAAGTTCGTCCCGGAGCCCGCGATGGTGAGGTCGTCGTTGTTGAGCGTCGTGTGCGCGCCGGCCAGCCGGTCCGGGGTCAGCCGGCCCTGGATGACGTGGTGCAGGAGCGTGGCGGTCAGCTTCGCCGTGTCGCCCGTCAACGCCTGGAGCTGGTCGGCGGGAACCGCCGCGAACGCCGGGTCGGCCGGGATCAGCACAGTGAGTTCCGGCGTGGTGTTGAGCGGGTCCATCAGGTTCGCCGTCGTCAGCGCCTGCACGAACGCCTTCAGCGCGGGATTGCTGCTGGCCGCGGTCGCGACCGGCGCCGCGGCCATGTCGGCGAAGCTGCCCGGGCCGGTGGCGGGGACGGCGGCGCAGCCGGGACCGAAAGGCGTGTCCGCGGCCGCGGTGGCGGTGCTGGCGGCGGTCTCGCTCGCGCCGGCCGTCGTGCTCGAGGACGCGTCGCTCGCCGGCGGGCTGTCCGAACCGCAGGCGGTCAGCGCGAGGGCGAGGACGGTGGCAGCGGCAACGAGCACGCCGCGGTGGCGCAGGGAACGCTTCACGGGAATGGGGCTCCTTGTCCGGTCCGGTCGACGCATTGTCGCGGAGGAGCGCGAAACCACACGCGCCGGCCGGTCTGTCAGGCTTGCCGGGTGTCGACCATGCCCCCCGAGTCCGAGTCCCAGCCCACGCCGAGCGCCCCGCCGGTCATGCCCCCGTCCGTGCGGGTGGGCGCGATCGTCATGGGCGTGCTCGCCGCGCTGTTGCTCACCTACGCCGGGCTGCTCTGGTACAGCTTCGACGACTCCGTCGCGCAGATCGCGGACGCCGCGAAGGGCATCACCGTGGACGCCGCCCGCCAATTCGTGCTGACCCTGCTGATCCCCTGCCTGCTGATCGGGGTCCTGCTGGCGCTCTCCGCCTGGTTCCTGCCGCGCCGGCAGGCCTGGGCCCGCTGGATCGGGCTCGCCGCGAGCGGCGTGCTCGCCCTGCTGATGCTCTTCTCGATGGTGGCCGGTGGCGGGATCACCCTGCTGCCGCTGGTGCTGTTCCTCCTCGCCGCGGTCGCCGTCCGGAGCCTGCTCCGCGGCTCGACCGCCGGCTGGGTGCCCTCGCTGCGCGCCCGGCGCTGACGCCTCGGGAACCAGAACCTCCCGGTTTCCCGGGAACACTCCCTCTGCAGCCTGGGCGGCCGCGGCGATGGGCTGTCCCCATGACCACTCACTCCCTGCGCCGCTGGGGCGTCGTCCTGATCTCCGGTGGCGTCGTCATCTTCGTCTCCTACCTGTTCTTCCCCTCCACCGCGAACGACCCGCTCCTGCCGGTGTGCGCCGCAGGCGTCCTCGTCGGGCTGCTGCTGCTCATTCCGGGCCTGTTCGCGCTGCAGCGAGGGCAGTCCGAACGCGCCGCCGTGAACGGCTGGATCGGTGCCGGGGTGCTGGCCGCGGGAATCGTGCTGCTGGAGTTCCCGCACTGCATCCTCGCCCTGGTCGACATCGATCGGTTGGAGGACCTGGACGGCTACCACGCCAGCTTCTTCGGCCAGGCCGCGTTCTACGCGATCATCGCCGTCGCGGTCGGCCAGTTGGTGCTCGCCGTCGCGATGCTGCGGGCGCGGGTCTATCCGCGCTGGGCGGCCGGGATCATCTTCCTCGATGCCGCGCTCTCGGTGGCTTCTCAGGTGGTGCCCGGCCTCGCGGACTGGATCCGCATCCCGGCGCCGAACTACCTGCTCTTCGGCCTCCTGGGGACGGCGATGATCCGGCTGGCCGACCGGCGCGAGTCGTCAGTCCCAGGCGTGAACACCGCAGCAGAGGCCGTGGTCTGATCCATGCTGTCTCCCGTGCCCGCCCGCACCCAGGAGAGCGACTCGCTCGGCGCGGACCGGGCCGCCGTACCCACGTACGGCGGCCCCGTCCGCGCCGCGTGGGCCACCCTGGCCGCCCTGTGCCTGACCGGCGCAGCCGCGCTCGTCGCGGACGAGGGAGTGGCGGGCTACGCGGCGACGTTGCGGATGATCTCGGCCGCCGTCTGGATCGGGTCCGGCGCGCTCCTCGTGCTGCGGGCCCGCCCGTCGGGTCTGGTGCTCCTGACGGGCGCGATGCTCCTGGCTCAGGGCCTGGCGCCCGCCGTCGACACCGGCACCGCCGGTGGCCCGTCCGCCTGGCTGGGCCGGCTCGCCACCGCCGTGGCGCTGAGCCTCGCCGTCCTCACCCTGGCGGTCCTTCCCGACGGGCGGTTCGTGCCGGGCTGGCTGCGCTGGACGACGGGGGCCTTCGTCGTCTGGGAGCTGGCCACCGTCGTCCTCGGCCCGCTGCACGGGACGGCGGACGTCGTCGGCGGCTTCGTCTTCTTCGCCGGCGTCGGCGTCCCGATCGGCGCGCAGGTCCACCGCTACCGGCGGATGACTGATCCAGCGATGCGCGAGCGCATGAAGTGGGTGGTCTACGGCCTCACGGTCTCGATCGCCATCGAGCTGCTCGTCTCGCTGCCCTACCTGTTCCCCGGCTGGTCCGACCACCTCGTCGACCCGGGCTCTCCGTACGACCGCTTCCAGGACGCCGCGAGCACCCTCGGGCTGCTCGTCATCCCGGTCTGCCTGACCGCGTCCATGCTGTCGGCCCGGCTGTTCGACGTCGACGTCGTCATCTCCCGGACGCTCGTGTACGGCGGACTCACCCTGGCCGTCACCGCTGGATACCTCGCGATCGTCTCGGGCCTCGGCCTGCTCGTCGACCGGCGCGGCGACCAGCTCTCGCCGCTGATCGCCGTGGCCGTCATCGCGGTGCTCTTCGGCCCGTTGCGCTCGTGGCTCCAGCAGCGGACCCGCCGGCTGGTCTACGGCCTGCGCGCCGAGCCCTACGCGGCGCTGACCGAGCTCGGCCGACGGCTGAGCGAGAGCATGCCGAGCGAGGAGGTCCCCGCCCGGCTGGTGGACACGGTGCGGAGGTCGCTGCGGGTGCCCTGGGTCGCCGTGGGCATCGGTGCCGACGGCGACTTCCCGATCGCGGCGGAGAGCGGGGTGCGCCCGGCCGGACAGGTCAGCGTTCCCGTGCTGCACCGCGGCAAGCAGGTGGGGCTGCTCCTGATCGGTCATGACGACCGGCGGCCGCTGCCGGCCGCCGACCGCCGGCTGCTCTCCGATCTCGCGCACCAGCTGGGCAGCTCGATCCACGGCGTGCAGCTGACGGAGGGTCTGCGCCGGGGCGCCGCCGACCTGCAGGCGGCGCGGGAGCGGTTGGTGCTGGCCCGCGAGGAGGAACGCCGCCGGATCCGACGTGACCTGCACGACGGCCTGGCGCCGACGCTCGCCTCGGCCGGGCTGCAGCTCTCCACCGCCGCGGACCTGCGGAGGCGCGACCCCGAGGCGGGCGACCGGGTGCTCCAGCATCTCGGGCGGACCCTGCAGTCCGCCGTTGCCGACGTGCGGGCGCTGGTCGACGGCCTGCGCCCGCCGGCGCTGGACGAGCTCGGTCTGGTCCGTGCGGTCCGCGACCGCGCCGAGGAACTGGGCCCCGCCATGGAGGTCACCGTCGACGCCGACGCCCCGCTCCCCCCGCTCCCGGCCGCGATCGAGGTGGCCGCCTACCGGATCTGCCAGGAGGCGCTGATGAACGTGCGCACCCACTCGGGGGCCCACCGTGTGCGGGTCGGCCTCTCCGCCGGGTCCTCCCTCGAACTCCGGGTGGAGGACGACGGCGTGGGTGTGCGCCGGGTGCGGCCGGGCGGCGTGGGGCTGGCCTCCATGCGCGAGCGGGCGCGCGAGGTGGGCGGGGAATGCGTCGTCGAGGACGGCGCCTGGGACGACGGCCGCCGCGGGACGACGGTCCGGGTCACCCTGCCCCTGCACCCGCACGGCGAGCGCCGGTGATCCGCGTGCTGGTGGCCGACGACCACCCCATGTTCCGCGACGGCCTGCGGATGATGATCGCGGCGACCGAGGACGTGGAGGTGGTGGCCGAGGTGGCCGACGGCACCGACGTCGTCAGCGCGATCGCCGGCCTGGAGGTGGACCTGGCCCTGCTCGACGTCAACATGCCGGGCCTGAACGGCATCGACGCCGCGGCCCGGCTGACGGCGTCGAGGCCCGAGGTGGCCGTGCTGATGCTGACCATGTTCGATGACGACGCCTCGGTGTTCGCCGCGCTACGGGCCGGCGCCCGCGGATACGTGCTCAAGGACTCCGGCCGGGACGGGCTGCTCCGCGCCATCCGGGCCGTGGCGGAGGGTGAGGCGATCTTCAGTCCCTCGATCGCCGGTCGCGTGCTGGACTTCTTCGCCCGCCGCCGTCCGTCGGTGGCGCCGGACGACTTCCCGATGCTCACCGCGCGCGAGCGCGACGTCCTGCACCTGATCGCCCAGGGGCGCAGTAACCCGCAGATCTCGGCGCGGCTGGGGCTGAGCCCGAAGACCACGAGCAACTACGTCTCGGCCATCCTGACCAAACTGCAGGTCCGGGACCGAGCCGAGGCGGCCGCGCGCGCTCGCGGCGGAGCCCCGCACCCCGGAGCGCGGTGAACTCAGCGCTGGCCGTTGGCCAGCTGCCACTTCCGGAAGCGGTACCACTCGTTGGACGGCTTGAGGGCCAGCAGGATGACGCCGGCCAGCGTGAGCAGGAAGCTGAAGAGGCTCAGGCCCACCAGGAATCCCGGCTGCCCCGCCCGCGGTGTCGCGATGCCGATCAGCCCGCTCGCGACACCCAGCCCGCCGAGCACCCACAGCACGACGCGCGCCCAGTTGCGCCCGTTCCAGGCGAACCAGATGAACATGACCTGCAGTGCCGCCATGACCAGCCCGATCACCACTCCGACGATCAGCACCATGCGGACGAAGCTCTCCTGGTCGACGCCGAGGTCGGCGGTGCTCGTGCCCTGCGCCGCGAGCGCCGCGTTCATGATGTTGTCGAAGTCGGCGAACGTCACGATCGACGAGACCAGGCCCAGGATCAGGACGGCGATGAACGCCCCCAGACCCGCGCGGACGGTGGTCGGCCGCTCCATCGGCTGCGGAGCGCCGTAGCCCGTGGGGGCGGACGGCGCAGGCGCATAGCCGGGGTACTGCGGAGGTTGCGGTGCGTTCCACCCCTCCGGCGGGCCGTACGGGTTGCCGCCCTGTCCTGACGTCATTCGCGTGCTCCTCACATCGTCGGCCTCCGGCCGACACCGCCCTCACGAGCCCACTCTCGTTGCGACGAGCGTGTCATGGCATCCCGGCGGGGAGCCTCCGGCCCCCACACCGGGACGCCGGCGTGTCACCCCTTCCGAACCGTCAGGCCGCCCTCGCCGGCGCCGGTGAAGTCCTCCGGCGCGTCGACGACGACCTCGTCGCCGTCGCGGATGTCGCCGGCGAGCAGCGCCTTGGCGAGCTGGTCGCCGATCGCGGACTGCACCAGCCGCCGCAGCGGCCGGGCGCCGTAGACCGGGTCGAAGCCGTTGAGCGCCAGCCACTCCCGCGCGGCATCGGTCACCTCCAGCGTGAGGCGGCGGGCGGCGAGGCGCCGGGCCAGGACACCGACCTGGATGTCCACGATCCCGGTCAGCTCCTCGCTGCCCAGCGCACGGAACACGACGACGTCGTCGAGCCGGTTGAGGAACTCGGGCTTGAAGTGCGTGCGCACGACCTCGAGCACCGCCTCGCGGCGCCGCTCCTCCGGTACCGACTGGTCGGCGATCAGCTGCGAGCCGAGGTTCGACGTCAGGATCAGGATGGTGTTGCGGAAGTCGACCGTGCGGCCCTGGCCGTCGGTCAGCCGGCCGTCGTCCAGGACCTGGAGCAGGACGTCGAAGACGTCGGGGTGGGCCTTCTCCACCTCGTCGAGCAGGACGACGGTGTACGGACGACGTCGCACCGCCTCGGTGAGCTGGCCACCGGCCTCGTACCCGACGTAGCCGGGCGGCGCACCGACCAGGCGGGCCACCGAGTGCTTCTCGGAGTACTCGCTCATGTCGATGCGGACCATCGCCCGCTCGTCGTCGAACAGGAACTCCGCCAGCGCCTTGGCCAGCTCGGTCTTGCCGACGCCGGTGGGGCCCAGGAACAGGAACGACCCGGTGGGCCGGTCGGGGTCGGAGACCCCGGAGCGGGCCCGGCGGACGGCGTCGGAGACTGCTCGCACCGCGTCCGGCTGGCCGACGACCCGCCGGGTCAGCCCGTCCTCCATGCGCAGCAGCTTCTGCGTCTCGCCCTCCAGCAGCCGGCCGGCGGGGATGCCGGTCCAGGCCTGCACGACCTCGGCGATGTCGTCGGGGCCGACCTCCTCCTTGAGCATCGACTCGCCGGTCTGCACCGACTCCTCGGCGCTGGTCAGCGAGCGTTCCAGCTCCGGCAGCCGGCCGTAGCGCAGCTCTGCGGCCCGGGCCAGGTCGCCGTCCCGCTCGGCGCGCTCGGCGTCGAGGCGGACGGTCTCCAGCTCCTCCTTGATCCGCTGGATCCGCTCGATCGCCGTCTTGTCCTGCTGCCACTTGAACGTGAGCTCGGCCAGCTCCTGCCGGCGGTTGGCCAGGTCCTCGCGGAGGGCGGCGAGCCGCTGCTGGGAGGACTCGTCGTCCTCCTTCGACAGCGCCATCTCCTCGATCTCCATGCGGCGGACGGCGCGCTCCACCTCGTCGACCTCGACCGGACGGCTGTCGATCTCCATGCGCAGCCGGCTCGCGGCCTCGTCGACCAGGTCGATCGCCTTGTCCGGCAGGAAGCGGGCCGTGACGTACCGGTCCGACAAGGTGGCCGCCGCGACGATCGCGCCGTCGGTGATGCGGACGCCGTGGTGGACCTCGTAGCGCTCCTTGAGCCCGCGGAGGATGCCGATGGTGTCCTCCACGCTCGGCTCGCCGACGAAGACCTGCTGGAAGCGGCGCTCCAGGGCCGGGTCCTTCTCGATGTGCTCGCGGAACTCGTCCAGCGTGGTCGCGCCGACCATGCGCAGCTCGCCGCGGGCGAGCATCGGCTTGATCATGTTGCCGGCGTCCATGGCGGAGTCACCGCTGGCGCCGGCGCCCACGATGGTGTGCAGCTCGTCGATGAACGTGACGATCTGGCCCTCGGAGTCGGTGATCTCCTGCAGCACCGCCTTCAGCCGCTCCTCGAACTCGCCGCGGTACTTGGCGCCGGCGACCATCGAGGCCAGGTCCAGGGCCATCAGGCGCTTGCCCTTGAGGCTCTCGGGGACGTCGCCCGCGACCATCCGCTGGGCCAGGCCCTCGACGATCGCGGTCTTGCCGACGCCGGGCTCGCCGATCAGCACCGGGTTGTTCTTGGTCCGGCGGGACAGCACCTGCACGACGCGGCGGATCTCGGTGTCCCGGCCGATGACGGGGTCGATCTTGCCGTCGCGAGCACGCTGGGTGAGGTCGACGGCGTACTTCTCCAAGGCCTGGAACGTGCCCTCGGGATCGGGCGTGGTGACCTTGCGGTTGCCACGCACCGTCCGGAACGCCGCCAGCAGGGTGTCGCGGGTGGCGCCCGCACCGACGAGGACGTTGCCCGCCTCCCCCTCGGAGCCCGCGAGACCGACCAGCAGATGCTCGGTCGACACGTACTCGTCGCCCAGGGCGCTGGCCTGCTCACCGGCGGCGTTGATGGCGCGGAGCAGCTCGCGCGACGGTGACGGCGCGGAGACCGTCGCCCCGCTGACGCTCGGCATGCGCTTGAGCGCGGCGTCCGCCTTCGCGCGCACGTCGGCCGGGTCGGCGCCGACCGCGCTGAGCAGCGGCCCGGCGATGCCGTCGGTCTGCTCCAGCAGCGCGACGAGCAGGTGCAGCGGCTCGAGCGCGGCCTGGCCGCGGTCGACGGCGAGCCGCTGAGCAGCGGCGATGGCTTCCTGCGAACGGGTGGTGAGCTTGCTCTCCATGGTCGGGGGCGCGCGTCCTCTCGGGCTGACGGGAGCGGCCGGGTGTGCCGGCCGCGGAAGTGTTCACCGGGATCAACGATCCCAAGGTTGAGTCTGTTCCACTCAACCTTGCGACGTCCACACACGAGTTGCCGAACCGGCCCGGGCGGGGCCTGGACCTGGGGTTCTAGACTTCGTGCATGACCGCCCTGCCGGCACCGAGCGTGACGCTCGACGACCAGCTGTGCTTCGCGCTCTACGCCGCCTCCCGCGCCGTCACCGCGCGCTACCGGCCCATGCTCGATGCCATCGGCCTCACCTATCCGCAGTACCTGGTCATGATGCTGCTCTGGGAGGCCGACCACCAGACCGTCGGGCAGCTCGGCTCACGTCTCGCGCTCGACAGCGGCACGCTCTCCCCGCTGCTCAAGCGGCTGACCGCCGCCGGCCTCGTCACCCGGCACCGACGGGTGGAGGACGAGCGCTCGGTGTCCATCGAGCTCACCGACGACGGTCGCGCGCTGCGCGACAAGGCGTTCGCCATCTCCGAGGAGATGATCGGCACGATCGGGTTCGACACCGGCGAATTCGACGACCTCAAGGCCAAGCTCCGACTTCTGGCGGAGCGGGTCAGCACCCCGTCCTGAAGGAGCCCGCAATGCCCACACGTACCGCCCGCACCGCGTGGAACGGCACACTGCAGGAAGGGTCCGGCCAGGTCGAGCTGTCCAGCTCGAAGGTCGGCACCTACGAGGTGTCCTTTCCCAAGCGCGCCGCCGAGGACGCCGGTGGGACGACGAGCCCCGAGGAGCTCATCGCGGCCGCCCACTCGGCCTGCTTCGCGATGCAACTGTCGGCGAACGTCGCCGCGGCGGGCGGCACACCGCAGGCTCTCGACGTGACGGCCGCCGTGTCGCTCGGTCCCGACGAGCAGAACGGCGGCTTCCGGCTGACCGGCATCACGCTGACCGTCCGCGGCGAGGTCGAGGGACTGGACGCGGCGGGCTTCGAGAAGGCCGCGCAGGCCGCGAAGGCCGGTTGCCCGGTCAGCAAGGCCCTGACGGGGGTCGAGATCACCCTGGACGCCGCCCTGGAGTGAAGAAAAGGACCCCCTCCTGCCCACCCCTCGCACGCTCGGGGCGGGGCCCTGGAGGGGGCCTTCTCCGTGCTCTCAGACTGCGGCCGGCTCCTCCGCCTCCGCGTGCGCCCGCGCGTCGCCGCTCTGCGTCCGCAGCGCGACCTCGCGGATGAACACGATCGCGACCAGCGCGACCACCGACATCACCGCCGAGATCAGGAAGATCCGGCCGGTGGCGTCGCCGTAGGACACCCGGATCAGCGTGCGGATGACCGGCGGGGCCTGGTTGAAGTCGGCGAGGCCCACCGAGCCCGACGACGCGGCCGCCTGCGCCGCGCCGGGGATTTCCGCCAACCCCTGCTTGATCAGGTCTCCGACGTGACTGCTGAGCACAGCGCCCAGCACCGAGACACCGATCGTGCCGCCCAGGCTCCGGAAGAACGCCACGGCCGAACTCGCGGCACCCAGGTCGGTGGCCGCCACCGTGTTCTGCACGGCCAGCACCAGGTTCTGCATGGTCATGCCGATGCCGACACCGAGCACGAACAGGAACGACCCGAACAGGACCATGTTCGTCGCGTGGTCGATGGTCGAGAGCAGGCCGAAGCCGAGCGCGACGAGGATCGCGCCCACCACCAGGAAGGCCTTCCACCGGCCGGTCCTGGTGATCAGAGCACCTGACAGGGTCGAGGAGAGCACCAGTCCCCCGATCATGGGGATGGTCAGGAGGCCCGCCACCGTCGGCGAGTAACCGCGCGAGATCTGCAGGTACTGCCCGAGGAAGACCGACGCCCCGAACATCGCGACACCGACGGCCACGCTCGCGATGATGGCCAGCGTCGTCGTCCGGTCGCGGAACAGCCGCAGCGGGACGATCGGCTCCTTGGCCCGCGTCTCGGTGACCAGGAAGGCGAGGATCGCCAGCACCCCGCCGGCCACGAACAGACCGCTCTCCAGCGACGCCCACGCGAAGGTGCTGCCGGCCAGGGTGACCCAGATCAGCAGGGTCGAGACACCGGCGCCCAGGAGTGCCGCGCCGAGGTAGTCGATGTGCACCTCGCGCTTGACGACCGGCAGGTGGAGCGTCTTCTGCAGGAGCACCAGGGCCACCGCGGCGAAGGGCACGCCCACGTAGAAGCACCAGCGCCAGCCGAGCCAGCTGGTGTCGACGAGCAGGCCGCCGAGCAGCGGGCCGCCGACGGTGGCCAGCGCCATCACGCCACCGAGGAAGCCGGAGTACCGACCCCGCTCGCGGGGGCTGATCATCGCGGCCATCGCGATCTGCACCAGCGCCTGCAGTCCGCCGAGGCCGAGGCCCTGCAGCACGCGCCAGGCGATGAGCGTCTCCACCGACTGCGACAGGCCGGCCAGCATCGAGCCGGCGATGAACACGACGATCGCCAGCTGGATCAGCAGCTTCTTGCTGAACAGGTCGGCGAGCTTGCCCCAGATCGGCGTGGACGCCGTCGAGGCGAGCAGGGTCGCGGTGACCACCCAGGTGTACTGGCTCTGGGTGCCACGCAGATCGGTGATGATCGTCGGCAGGGCGTTGGAGACGACGGTCGAGGACAGGAACGCCACGAACATCGCGAGCAACATCCCCGACAGCGCCGACAGGATCTCGCGGTGGGTCATCTGACCCTGCTGCTCGACCGGCGCCACGTCAACCGTCGACGCGGGCCCATCCTCCTCCCGCAGGTCGTCGGCGGTCGGGATGGTGCTGCTCATGGTTCTCCTGAGGGGAAGTGCCGTGCGGGTGGTCGGCGGGGTCATCGAGGGGTGGGAACGGCGGACCGGGCGGACGCCGGCACACCGGCCGTCGCCAGGTCGGCCACCAGGCGGTCGAGCAGGTCGCTGAGCGCGCGGGCGTCGGACTCGTCCCAGCCGGCCAGGGCGGTCAGCGACCACTCGGCGCGGAGCTCGCGGGCGGCGTCGAGGGCGCGCGCACCCTCCGAGGTGAGGCTGAGCAGGCTGGCCCGCCCGTCTTGCGGGTCGGGACGGCGCTCGACGTAGCCCAGGCGCTCGAGGACGGCCAGCTGCCGGCTCGCGACGGAGACGTCGACGCCCACCTGGTGGGCGAGGGCGCTGCAGCGCTGGTCGCCGCTGCGCTGGAGGGGGACGAGCAGAGCCCAGCCGAACGACGGCAGATCGCCGTAGAGCTGGGTGGCCGCCCGGGCGCTCACGTGCCGCCCGGTGCGCACGAGCGCGGCGATGCTCGAGGTCAGGCGGTCCCGGGTCGACGGGGTGATGGGCATGGGATGTCCTCGCTGATGCGGATGCTTGCAGAACGCAACTTTACAAACCTTGGTTGCGGTCTACAACATTCCCGGCCGCGCGTGTCCCTCACTGTGAGCAGGAACTCACGCTGATCAGCGGGTGGTGCGGTCGATCCGGCCTTCGGTCTCGCGGGCCTCCCGGGCGTCGCCGAGGCGGTTGAGCCGGTGCAGCAGCCCGGCGAGCGTCGCGACGTCGGACGCCGGCCAGTCGGAGAGGTCGTCCTCCCATCGCGCCCGCCGGACGTCACGGATCCGCGCCAGGCGGGCGGACCCCTCCGGTGACGGCGTCAGCACCTGGGCGCGGCCGTCGTCGGGATCCGCCTCACGGTGCACGAGGCCGAGATCGACCAGGTGCGCCACCTGGCGGCTGACCGTGCTCTTGTCCAGGCCGATGCGCGCGACGAGATCGCTGGCGCGGAGGGACCCGGCGTCCTGCAACAGGGACAGCAGGCCGTAGGCGGCGCCGTCCAGGTCCGGGTGCAGCTCGCCGGCCAGCCGGGCCGAGATGGCCCGCGAGCGACGCAGGAGCAGGCCGATCTCCCGTTCGAGCCCGACGAATGCCTCGTGAGCGTCGGAGGGCTCGCTCACCGCTGCGCCCGCGGGCGCCAGACGACCAGGGACGAGCCCGGCCGGCTCTGCGGCACGAGATCACGCCCGTAGGTGGCCGACATCGCCTGCACGCTGGTCTCCGCGTGGATGCGGCGGGACTCGGACACGGCGAGTTCCTCCAGCAGTTCGTGCACCCGGGTCTGCAACGCCTCGACCTGCGACTCGAGGTCGATGATCCGCTTGATCCCGGCGAGGTTGACGCCGTCCTCCTGCGAGAGCCGCTGCACCTCGCGGAGCAGCGCGACGTCCCGTGGGCTGTACCGGCGGCCGCCGCCGGGGGTGCGGCCGGGGCTCACCAGACCCAGCCGGTCGTACTGCCGCAGGGTCTGGGCGTGCATGCCGGCGAGCTCCGCGGCCACCGAGATCACGAACACGGCGGCGTCGTCCGACACGGCGCGGGCCGCCTCCTGCGGGCTGGTCACTTCTCGCCTCCTGCCTGCACCGCCGCGGTGATCTGCGGACGTGGGTCCTCGTTCATCTCCTCGGCGAGGTTCTCGATGACCTTGCGCTGCGCCGGGGTCAGGCGCACGGGGACGGCGACGTCGAGGGTGACGAGCAGGTCGCCGTTCTTTCCCTTCGCGGGCACCCCGCGACCGCGCACCCGCAGCGTCCGGCCGCTGGCGGTGCCGGCCGGCACCTTCAGCGAGACGCTGCCGTCGAGTGTGGGCACGGTGAGCGTCGTCCCGAGGGTGGCCTCGGCGAAGGTGATCGGGACGGTCAGCGTGAGGTCGTCGCCCTTGCGCCCGAACAGCGTGTGCTCGGCGACGTGGACGACGACGAACAGGTCGCCGGCCGGACCGCCGCGCCGTCCCGGGGCGCCCTTGCCGGCCAGCCGGATGCGCTGGCCGTCCTTGACGCCGGCCGGGATGCGCACCGTGATGGTGCGGGTCTGGCTGGTCACGCCGCTTCCGGCGCAGGTGGGGCACGGGTCGTCGACCACCGAGCCGGTGCCGCGGCAGTTGCGGCACGGCTCGGAGAACGCGAACGCGCCCTGGCTCCGGCTGGTGACGCCGGCGCCCTGGCAGACCGGGCACGTGTGCGGGCTGGTGCCGGGCTTGGCGCCGTTGCCGTGACAGGTCGGGCAGGTGCCCGGGCTCTGCATGCGCAGCGGCACCGTCACCCCGAGGACCGCCTCCTCGAAGGAGAGCGTGGCCTCGGTCTCGACGTCCTGACCGCGGGCGGGGCCGGACGCGGCCTGGCTGCGCGAGCGGGCCGAGCCGGCCGTTCCGCCGCCGCCGCCGAAGAGGCCGCCGAGCAGGTCGCCGAGACCGCCGCTGCCGGCCCGGCCGCCCGCGGAACCGGCGGTGCCGAACAGGTCGTTGATGTCGAAGGTCTGCGAGCCGCCCCCACCGCCCGGGAAGCCACCCGGGAAGCCGCCGGCACGCCCACCCGCGCCGAAGAGGCGGCGCGCCTCGTCGTACTCCGCACGGCGCTTGGTGTCCGACAGCACGTCGTAGGCCTCGGACACGTCCTTGAAGCGCGCCTCGGCCTCGGCGTTGCCCGGGTTCTTGTCCGGGTGCAGTTCCGTGGCCAGCTTGCGGTAGGCCTTCTTGATCGCCGCGGCGTCGGAGTCCTTGGGGACGCCCAGCGCGGCGTAGTAGTCCTTCTCGATGAAGTCCCGGGTGCTCACCGGGCGCCCCCCTTCCGCGGGTGTCGGTCGGTCAGTCGGTGGACGCGGTCTCGTCCGTCGTCTCCGGCGGCATCGCCGCCGCCGGGGACTCGGGGTCGGTCACCCCGACC
Source organism: Blastococcus sp. OS1-29 (assembly GCF_057628075.1). Taxonomy (NCBI): domain Bacteria; kingdom Bacillati; phylum Actinomycetota; class Actinomycetes; order Geodermatophilales; family Geodermatophilaceae; genus Blastococcus; species Blastococcus sp. OS1-29. The sequence goes on along the minus strand of NZ_JBXXJK010000004.1, from coordinate 127,766 downwards.
ATCGCCGTCCGCAGGACGCGGTCGCCGCGGCGGAAACCCTGCCGCAGCACGGTGGTCGCGGTCGGGACGCTCACCTCCGACGACGTGTCGTGGATGACCGCCTCGTGCAGCGTCGGGTCGAACGGGTCACCCGCCACGCCGAACGCCTCGACGCCGAGGCCGTCGAGCAGGCCCACGATCCGGTCGGCCACGAGCTTGAAACCGCCGGTCAGCTCGTCGTGGTCACGCGCCCGCTCGATGTCGTCGACGATCGGGAACAGCTGCGTCGCGAACCGTTCGGCCGCCTGGTCGACGACCAAGGCGCGGTCGCGGTCGACCCGCCGTCGGTAGTTGGCGTACTCGGCAGTGACCCGCTGCAGGTCGTCGGTGCGCTCGGCCAGTTGCTGGGCCAGGTCGTCCCCTGCGGCGGGCTGGTCGACCACCGGCGTCTCGTGCTCGCTCATCTGCTCCCCTGTCGTCGCGGTCTGGCCGGGCAGGGTGCCGGCCGGCTGGTCGCCGGCCGGCACCCGGACCTCGCCGGTCACCGGGTCGATGCGCCGCTTGTCGCGGATGACGACCCGCGGCTGATCTTCCCTGTCACTCATCGGCGGTCGGTGCCCTCGTCGTCCACGATCTCGGCGTCGACGACGTCGTCGTCGCTGCCGGCCGCGCCGTCCGCCGTCGGACCGTCGCCGGCAGGCGCCTCGGCACCCTCGGCCTGCTGCGCGTAGAGCGCGCCGCCGACCTCCTGCGACACCCGGGCCACCTTCTCCTGCGCGGCCTTGATGGCGGCGATGTCGGACCCGCCGAGGGCGGAGCGCAGCTCGGTCAGGGCCTCGCCGAGCTCCTCCTTCTTCTCCGCGGGGATCTTGTCGCCGTTCTCGGCGAGGAACTTCTCGGTCTGGTACTGCAGCGACTCGGCCAGGTTGCGGGTCTCGGCCTCCTCGCGGCGCTTCTTGTCCTCCTCGGCGTGCGCCTCGGCGTCCTTCATCATCCGCTCGATGTCGTCCTTGGGCAGGGCCGAGCCACCGGTGATGGTCATCGACTGCTCCTTGCCCGTGCCGAGGTCCTTGGCGTGGACGTGGACGATGCCGTTGGCGTCGATGTCGAACGCGACCTCGATCTGCGGGACGCCACGGGGCGCCGGCGGCAGACCGGTCAGCTCGAACATGCCGAGCTTCTTGTTGTAGATCGCCATCTCGCGCTCACCCTGGAAGACCTGGATCTGCACGGACGGCTGGTTGTCGTCGGCCGTCGTGAAGATCTCCGAGCGCTTGGTCGGGATCGTGGTGTTGCGCTCGATGAGCTTGGTCATGATCCCGCCCTTGGTCTCGATCCCCAGGGACAGCGGGGTGACGTCGAGGAGCAGGACGTCCTTGACCTCGCCGCGGAGGACACCGGCCTGCAGCGCGGCGCCCACGGCGACGACCTCGTCCGGGTTGACGCCCTTGTTGGGCTCCTTGCCGCCGGTCAGCTCGCGCACCAGGTCGGTGACGGCGGGCATGCGGGTCGAGCCACCGACGAGCACGACGTGGTCGATCTGGCCCACGGAGATGCCGGCGTCGCGGATGGCCTGGTTGAACGGCGCGCGGGCCCGGTCGAGCAGGTCCTGGGTCATGCGCTGGAACTCGGCGCGGGTGATCGTGACGTCGAGGTGCAGCGGGCCCTCGGCCCCGGCGGTGATGTAGGGCAGGTTGATGTTGGTCGACTGCGCGCCGGAGAGCTCGATCTTGGCCTTCTCCGCGGCCTCGCGGAGGCGCTGCATGGCCAGCTTGTCCTTGGACAGGTCGATGCCGTTGCTGGCGTTGAAGGTCTTCACCAGGTGGTCCATGACCTTCTGGTCCCAGTCGTCACCACCGAGGTGGTTGTCACCGGCGGTGGCCTTGACCTCGATGACGCCGTCCCCGATCTCGAGCAGGGAGACGTCGAACGTCCCGCCGCCGAGGTCGAAGACGAGGATCGTCTGCTCGGTCTCGCCCTTGTCCAGGCCGTAGGCCAGCGCGGCCGCGGTCGGCTCGTTGACGATGCGCAGGACGTTGAGGCCCGCGATCTCACCGGCCTCCTTGGTGGCCTGGCGCTGCGCGTCCTCGAAGTAGGCCGGCACCGTGATGACCGCGTCGGTGACCGGCTCGCCCAGGTAGGTCTCGGCGTCCCGCTTGAGCTTCTGCAGGATGCGGGCGGAGATCTCCTGCGGCGTGTACTTCTTGCCGTCGATCTCTTCGGTCGTCCAGTTCGTGCCCATGTGGCGCTTGACGGACCGGATGGTGCGGTCGACGTTGGTGACGGCCTGGTTCTTGGCCGACTGGCCGACGAGGACCTCGCCGTTCTTGGCGAACGCGACGACCGACGGGGTGGTGCGGGAACCCTCGGAGTTCGCGATGACCGTCGGCTCGCCGCCCTCCAGGACGGTGACGACGGAGTTCGTGGTGCCGAGGTCGATACCGACCGCTCGAGCCATGGAATGGCCTCTCTTCCGTGTGCTGGGGTGATGCCTGGTCTCTGTCTCTGGTCAGTCGGAGCCCCAGCGTGCCTTGCGCGGGGTCCACTCAACTTTCCTGCCCAGACTAACGGCAGGCATGGCGGTCCTGTTCCCCGGGGCGCGTCGAATTTCCTGCCGTTCTCCACCGACTTCACGTTCCGTCCGCGAAGGTCACGCTGCACCGCATGGTCCGCGGACGAAACGCATGGGTCGCCCTCCACAGGAGTGGGCGCCATCCACGTGCGACGAGCGGGCCGGCCACGACGGGTCGCACGTCCGCAAGCTCTGCCCATGCATCCTGCGTCGAGAGCCCGGGCAGAGCGACGGTTCGACCTGTTCACGACTGCCGAGGCGATCGCAGCGGGGTACCGACACAGCGAGATACGCAGTCTCTGCGGGACCGGCCGCTGGTTTCGGATCCGCCGCGGCGTCCTGATCAGCGCGTCCGACCTACAGCCGCCGAGCAACGGGGGCGCCGCCACGACGTGGACTGCCTCGCCGTCCTGATGAGCCTCGGCCGCTCGACAGCATTCGCCGGTCACGGCTCCGCGGCCCGCCTCTGGAGGCTGCCCGTCCCACGGCTCCTGGATCCCACGATCCGCTTGACCGACACGGAACAGTGGCGACGCGGGCGGGACCGGCGCATGGTGCGCGCACCGCTCGACCCCTCGGAACGTTGGCGAACCGGGCCGGTCCGGCTCACGTCCGCCGCGCGGACCCTCGTGGATCGCCCCCGGGAGTGGCCGCTCGAGGATGCCGTCATCGCCATGGATGCCGCACTACTGGCCGAGGGGACGACGCCCGACCAGCTGCGCAGCGCCGCCGCGGCGGTCCGTCACTGGCCGGGCGCCTCCGGGAGTGGAGCAACGACTCCGTGAACTACTGGCCTCGCCGGGGCCGGCGATCCGCCGCTTCACCGCCGTCCCGCGCAGGCGGGGAGTGATCCGCGCGGCGTGAGACGTACCGACCTCACGTCCGGTCCGCCGTCCTCCTGCTGCAACGTGAGGACGGCGGACCGAACCTGCGGTGGCGACGCGTCAGTTGCCGGGGTCAGGGGCGACCGACGCCGCCGGGAACGTGGGCAGGGGGACGTCGGGCCGCGGTCGGTCCGGGACGCAGGCGCCGGGGGCCATCGCGGTGCCGTAGATGCTCACGTTGCCCGGCACGAGCTCGTAGGACTGCGGGTACGAGTTGGGCACGGGCACGCCGTCGGCCGCCTCCGGCTGCTGGAGCCGGCGGGCACACTGGTCGGCCCACCACTCCTGGAGGCCGACCTTGAGCGGCCGCCCGTCCTGGTCGTAGAGGAGGACCCCCTCGAGCGGCGTCCCGTCGGCGGCGTAGGGAAAGACGTCGGTGACGGGCCCATGGCGCGAGAGCAGCGGGTAGGTCTCGTCCGGCACCTGCGGTCCGGGCGCCCAGGCCGCGGCGTTGATCTTCCCGGCGACGTCGTGCCGCACGTCCCCGGCGACGGTCACCGACGCCAGGACCAACAGGACCCCTCCCGCGACGACGACCGCACCCAGCGCCTTGGGCAGCTTCCGCCGGCCCAGGGTCACCGACCCGGCGATCGCCCCGAGCACCAGCACGACGCCCAGTGCGTGGCTGCCCATCGGCGCCGGCACCGGAAGGTCGTCCACGTAGTCGGAACCCAGCAGGCAGGGCACCAGGACGAGCAGATATCCGCGCAGCACCCACCAGGCGGGCCGCAACTCGACCAGCAGCCGCCCGGTCGCACGCAGGGCCGGCAACGCCCGCCGGTAGGCGGCCGAGGAGAGCACGGCGTCCACGCGTGGGCGCACCCCCGGCCGGCCGCCGGTCGCCCGCGGCGGCAGGCCGGCGGCGGCACGGAGATCGGCCGCGTAGGCGTCCGGCGAACCGAGCCGGACGGCGAGCGGACGGTCGTCGTCCTCGGCGGCGAGCGCGTCCAGATGGAGGGCGAGATCCTCCAGGAGGGCGCTGCGGTCCTCGGCGGGCAGGTCGCTCAGCTCCCGCTCCACCGCGGCCAGATAGTCCGGGGCCTGCGTGGGTGAGACCGTCGGCGCGCTCATGCCGCCACCGGTCCGCCCACGAGACGGTCGACGGTGTCGGCGAACGTCCTCCACGTCTTGGTCGAGTCCTCCAGCACCGAACGCCCCCTGTCGTTGATCGCGTAGTACTTGCGGTGTGGCCCTTCGTCGCTCGGGACGACGTAGGACGTGAGCGCGCCGGCGGAGTAGAGCCGCCGCAGCGTTCCGTAGACCGACGCGTCGCCGACGTCCTCGAGCCCGGCGACACGGAGCCGGCGGACGACGTCGTAGCCGTAGCCGTCGGCATCGCGGACGACGGCGAGCACGGCCACGTCGAGCACCCCCTTGAGCAACTGACTGGCGTCCACTCCACCTCCCGGTCCCGTGCACTGCGACGGACGGGACGGTAGTGCTCAATGCGGAGTACCGTCCGGAACTGAGGACCGGCGGCGTGTCGGGTTACCCATGAGTAGGCGCCGAGGGCGACCGCTATCGTGCGGGGGGCGCCGCGTGCGCCGATGATCACTCTGGCGTCGCCGAGTGGCGGACGTGAGCGAAGAACGCCACCAGGCGTACGCGGGAGGAAAAGATGACCGGCCCGTTGCAGATCGTGCTGGGCACGATCAGCGTCCTGTTCCTGATCGTGTCGTCGGTCATGGCCTACCGGGCGGTGCGCGCGATGGTGCGGATCATCCGCACCGGCCAGCCCGACGGGACGCGGTTCGGGCCGGCGAAGGACCGCTTCAAGACGCTGGCGATCGAGTCGCTCGGCCACACGCGGATGCTGAAGTGGTCGACGATCGGCGTCGCCCACTGGTTCGTCTTCGTCGGCTTCTACGGCCTGTTCCTGAGCCTCGTCGAGGCGTTCGGGGAGGTCTGGAACCCGGCGTTCCACCTGCCGCTGATCGGTGAGTGGTTCCTCTGGAACATCTTCGCCGACGTCATCGGCACCGGCACGATCCTCGGGATCGTCTACCTGATCTACCGGCGCCAGAAGGACCACCCGCGCCGACTGGGCCGCAAGAGCCGCTTCGCCGGCACGAACGAGGGCCGCGGCTACTTCGTCGAGTTCGTCGTCATCACCGTCGGCATCTGCATCCTGCTGATCCGCGCGCTGAAGATCTCCAGCGACCTCACCGACGCGCCGGGCTGGTCGCACCCCATCTCCGGGGCCCTGGCCACGGTCCTGCCGTCCAGCCCCGACCTGCTCACGGTCGTGGCGTTCGTCAAGATCGTCGTGAGCCTGACCTGGCTCGTGGTCATCAGCCGGATCCTGAACATGGGCGTCGCCTGGCACCGGTTCAGCGCCTTCTTCAACATCTACTTCAAGCGCAACCCCGACGGCGCCCCCGCGCTCGGCCCGCTGCTGCCGATGACCAGCGGCGGCAAGCCGATCGACTTCGAGGATCCCGGCGAGGACGACATCTTCGGCCGCGGCAAGATCGAGGACTTCACGTGGAAGGGGATGCTCGACTTCACCACCTGCACCGAGTGCGGGCGGTGCCAGAGCCAGTGCCCGGCCTGGAACACGGGCAAGCCGCTGAGCCCGAAGATGCTGATCATGGACCTGCGGGACCACCTGTACGCCAAGGCCCCGTACCTGCTCGGCGCGCAGACGGCGAGTGAGACCGTCCCCGACTTCGACGTCCTGCGGCCCAGCGACGAGCAGGCCTGGGCGTCCGGCTACGCGCGCATCGAGGGCACCAACGACGCCCAGGCCCACCGCCCGCTGGTCGGCACCCTCGAGGAGGGCGGGGTCATCGACCCCGACGTCCTGTGGAGCTGCACGAACTGCGGCGCCTGCGTCGAGCAGTGCCCGGTCGACATCGAGCACGTCGACCACATCCTCGACATGCGCCGCTACCAGACGCTGATCGAGAGCAACTTCCCCTCCGAGGCCGGCGTGATGCTGCGCAACCTGGAGAACCGGGGCAACCCGTGGGGCGTGGGCGGCAACGTCCGCGAGGAGTGGATCAAGGAGCTCGACTTCGAGGTCCGCATGGTCGACGGCCCGATCCCCTACGAGGTCGAGTACCTGTTCTGGGTCGGCTGCGCCGGCGCCATCGACGACCGCGCCAAGAAGGTCACCAAGGCCGTCGCCGAGCTGATGCACATCGCCGGCGTCGAGTTCGCCGTCCTCGGCTCGGGCGAGACCTGCTCGGGCGACCCGGCCCGCCGCATGGGTAACGAGTTCGTCTTCCAGCAACTGGCCATGGAGAACGTCGAGACCCTGAACGCCGCCTTCGAGGGCCGCGTGCCGGGCATGCGGAAGATCGTCGCGACCTGTCCGCACTGCTTCAACTCCCTCGGCCGGGAGTACCCGCAGGTCGGCGGTGAGTACGAGGTCATCCACCACACGCAGCTGCTCAGCACCCTGGTGGAGGAGGGCCGGCTGACGCCGGTCACGCCGGTCGACCGCAAGGTCACCTACCACGACCCGTGCTTCCTCGGCCGGCACAACAAGGTCTACACGCCGCCGCGCGAGATCCTCGACTCCGTCCAGGGCCTCTCCACCCAGGAGATGCACCGCTGCAAGGACCGCGGCTTCTGCTGCGGCGCCGGCGGCGCGCGCATGTGGATGGAGGAGAAGATCGGCAAGCGGATCAACGCCGAGCGCACCGAGGAAGCCCTCGAGCTCGATCCGGACGTCATCTCCACGGCCTGCCCGTTCTGCATCACGATGCTCAGCGACGCGCTGAACACCAAGAAGCAGAACGGCGAGGCGAAGGACCACGTGGAGGTCCTGGACGTCAGCCAGATCCTGCTGCGCTCGATGGCACCGGTCGGGGCCCAGGGCACGGCGTCGGGCCCCGAAGTCGGCGACGTGGCCGACGACCCGGCGGGCACCGGCTCCCCCGCCACGGGACACGGCGACCCGAGCTAGCCGCCACACGTGCTGCTCCAGCTCCGGGTCACCGTGCCCCCGGACCGCACCGACCGGGTGCGCGAGCTGTTCGAGAGCGACGCGGGGACGGCGCACCTCGCCGTCCTGCCGGGGGCGTCGGTGTCCCCCGCCGGCGACCTGGTGCTCGCTGACGTCGCCCGGGAGTCCGCGGACGCGCTCGTGAGCGCCCTGCGCGAGCTCGGCGTGCACCGTGACGGCGCGATCGCCCTCACGTCGATCGACGCGGCGGTGTCCCACGCGGCGGAGGAGGCCGAGGAGCGGGCGCCCGGCGACGCGGCGGACGCCGTCGTCTGGGAGCAGGTGGTCCGGACGACGGACGCCGACTCCACGCTCTCGGTCTCCTACCTGGCGTTTCTGAGCATCGCGACGATGCTGGCCGCGATCGCGATCATCAACGACTCGGCCATCCTCACCATCGGCGCGATGGTGCTGGGCCCGGAGTTCGTACCGCTGGCCGGCCTGGCCGTCGCCGCCGTGCAGCGCAGGCCGGCGCACGCGCGCCGGGCCGCGACCACCCTGGTCCTGGGCTTCGTGGTCGCGATCGGGCTGACGGCATGCCTGACCCTCGCGGGTCGCGGTCTGGGCTGGGTCGGTCGCGAGATGCTGGGTGCCGACCGTCCGCAGACCGGTTTCATCACCCATCCCGACACGTGGTCGCTCGTGGTCGCGGTCCTGGCCGGAGTGGCCGGCGTCCTGTCGCTGACCTCGGCGAAGAGCGGAGCCCTGGTGGGCGTGTTCATCTCCGTCACCACGGTGCCGGCGGCCGCGGACATGGCGATCTCGCTGGCGCTCGGCGGCGGCCCGGAGTTCCGCAGCTCGGCCACCCAGCTGGGGATCAACCTGGCGGGCATCCTGGTCGCGGCGACGATCACGCTCGCCGTCCAGCGCACCGTGTGGCGCCGGGTGCCGGGCGTCGTGCCCCGGATGCACACCGCCAGGCGGTGACCTCGCGGGCCGGGCGTGGGTCACAGCCCGGCCTGGAGGACCATGCCGGGGTGACCCGCACTACCGCAGCCTCCGCCCCGTCCGCGCCCGGCCAGCACCGCCGGGGGCTGCTGCTGATCGGCGTGGCGATCGTCCTGACCGGCGTCAACCTGCGGACGGCGGTCACCAGCATCGGGCCCGTGCTCCGCGAGATCGAGCACGGGCTGGGCATCTCCAGCGGACTGGCCGGCCTGGTGACGACGATGCCGGTGCTCTGCTTCGCTCTGATCGGGTTCGCCGGTCCCGGGTTGTCGGCGCGCTTCCGCGACTCCCACGTGCTCAGCGGGGCGCTGGCCACCATGGCCGCGGGGCTCGTGGTCCGCGCCGTCGCGCCGGCGTTCTGGCTGTTCCTGCTCGGCACGGTGCTGGCGATGGTGGGCGGCGCCCTGGGCAACGTCCTCCTGCCCAGCCTGGTGAAGCGCTACTTCCCGACCCGGACCGGCCTCCTGGTCGGCGCGTACAGCACCGCGATGTCGGTCGGCGCCACCGTGGCGGCCGTGTCCACCGCGCCGATCGCCGCGGCCATGGGCGACGGCGGATGGCGATGGGCACTCGGCGTCTGGGCGGTCTTCGCCCTGCTCGCCGCCGGGCCCTGGTTGTTCGTCCGGGCGAATCCCGGCGCCTCCCGCGGCACGCACACCGCCGTCCGGCTGCTCGACCTGCGGCACAGCCGGATGGCGCTGGCCCTGATGGTGTTCTTCGGGGTCCAGGGCCTGGAGGCCTACATCGTGATCGGCTGGTCGGCCTCCTACCTCCGGGACGCCGGCCTCACCGCCGCGGCCGCCGGGCTGCTGCTCGGCCTCAACCAGGTCATCGGCATCCCGCTGAGTGCCCTCATCCCGGCGCTGACCGTGCGCCCGCGCGCCCAGCGACCGCTGCTGCTCGGGTTCCTGGTCTGCTACTCGGTCGGCTGGATCGGGCTCTGGGCCGCCCCGCGCACCGCCCCGTGGCTGTGGATGATCGTGCTGTCGGTCGCCATGGCGTGCTTCCCGATGATCCTCACCCTCATCGGGCTACGGGCGCGCACCCCCGAGACGACCGCCGCCCTGTCCACCTACGTGCAGAGCTGGGGATACGTCATCTCCGCCGTCGGCCCCCTGCTCGTCGGTGTGCTGCTCGGCGCCACCGGCAGTTACGTGCCGATGTTCGTCCTGGTGCTCGCCGGGGTGGTGGTGCTCGCGGTCACCGGCTGGTTCATGACGCGGGAGCGGTACGCCGACGACGAGGTGAACCGGTTCGTACCGGGATGGTCGTCGACCGCGCACTGCGACGACGTCCTGGAGGTGGCCGGCGCCGAGGCGCCGGTCAGCGTCCACGTCAGGACGGACCCCGGGTCCCACGGCTAGGCACGTCGCGTCTCCGCGCGGGTGAAGTTGCGGTAGGAGCGGGACGGCGTGGGGCCGCGCTGGTCCTGGTAGCGGGAGCCGTACACCGCCGACCCGTACGGGTGCTCGGACGCGCTGGTCAGCCGGAACATGCAGAGCTGGCCGATCTTCATGCCGGGCCAGAGCGTGATCGGCAGGTTGGCCACGTTGGAGAGCTCGAGCGTGATGTGGCCCGAGAACCCGGGATCGACGAACCCTGCCGTGGAGTGCGTGAGCAGCCCGAGCCGGCCGAGAGAGCTCTTCCCCTCGAGCCGGGCCGCCAGGTCGTCGGGGAGCGTGACGACCTCGAGGGTGGACCCGAGCACGAACTCGCCGGGGTGCAGCACGAACGGCTCGTCGTGGTCCGGCTCCACCTGCGTCGTCAGGTCGTCCTGCTGCAGGGCGGGGTCGATGTGGGTGTACCGCGAGTTGTTGAAGACCCGGAAGTACCGGTCCAGCCGGACGTCGATGCTCGAGGGCTGCACCAGCCCGGCGTCGTAGGGATCGAGCCCGAGGCGCCCCTCGGCGATCGAGGCCTTGATGTCGCGGTCGGACAGCAGCATGGCGCGGAGTCTAGGGAATCGCCTGGATCACCCGACCGGGCGAACCTCCTCAATGAGCTCACCGGACACGCCGTTCACCACCGGAGTAGACGCACGCCCGCCGCCGGCCATCCGGTGCGGACGACTCCGGACGGCCCGGGGGTCCGCGTCCGGAGGGCGACGGATGACGACCAAGCGGGTCCAGGCGCTGATCCTGGCCGCCGCCGTGACCGCGGGGTACGCGGGCGCGGCCGTCTATTCGGCGTGGGCGCTGCCTTCGGTCGCCGTGGCGACCGACTTCGGTCCCGGCGACGGCCTGACCCGTTACGTGCTCACCGCCTCGTCCGGGGATGCCGCGGCGCTGCTGCCGGCGCTGGAGGCCACCGACGGCATCGTCAGTGCCCAGCGACTCAGCGGCGGCCGGGCCCTGGTGGCCACCAAGGGGCTGCCGCCGCAGGCCCTCGAGGTGGTGCCCGGTGTCGCCGACGCCGAGTTCTCCACCTCGGTGCCGGTGCTCGGCACGATCACCGACCCGTACTTCCCCCGGTACGGCTACAACCTCGACAACACCGGCACCAACTCCTACGACCAGCCCTCCCCGGCCGTGGCGAACGCCGACGTCGACGCACCCGAGGGCTGGGCCGGCGGCACCGGCAACGGCCGGATCGTCGCGGTCGTCGACACCGGCTACGACTCCGACCACCCCGAGCTCGCCGGTGCGCTGTGGACGAACCCGGCCGAGTCCTGCGGGTCGACCGACACCGACGGCAACGGCAAGGCCGGCGACTGCCACGGGTGGAACTTCGCGAGCAACTCCCCCGACGTCGACAACGGCGCCGACGGCCAGCACGGCGCGAGCGTGGCGGGCGTCATCGGCGGCCGCGTGGGCAACGGCCTGGGCACGGCCGGCGTGGCCCCCGACGTCACGATCATGCCGCTGGTCATCGGCAGCGGCTCCGGCGTCGACGTGAACCTCGGCGCCGAGGCGATCCGCTACGCCGTCGACCACGGCGCCGACGTCATCAACGCCTCCTGGGGCGGTGCGGTCACCGGCTCGGCCCTCACCAGCCTGGAGTCGGCCATCGCCTACGCCGGCGCGCACGGCGTGCTGGTGGTCGCGGCGGCGGGCAACGACGCCGCGAACCGCGACACGTCGCCGCTGTACCCGGCGGCGCTGGCCGACACCAACATCGTGACGGTCGGCAGCTCGACCGCCGCCGACCACATCTCGCCCTTCTCGGCCTACGGTGCCACCACCGTCGACCTGTTCGCGCCGGGCCAGCTGGTCCTCACGACGTGGAACGACGGCGGTTTCCGTCTGGTCAGCGGCACCTCGATCGCCGCCCCGCAGGTGGCGGCCGCGTACGCCCTGTACCGCGCCGCCTGGCCGGACGCCACCGCCACGGAGCTCAAGCAGGCCCTGCTGGACGACGTGGACCCGATGCCGGCGTTCGCGGGCAGGTCGGTGACCGGCGGACGGCTGTCGATCGGCTCGCTGGCCGACGGCGCGCTCGGTGCGGTCCGATACACGTTCACGTCGATGACCGCGCCGGCCGGCGTGGTCGCGCCGGGCATCGCGGCGGCCGGGGCGGACGCGACGGGCGACTACTCGGTCGCGCTCGGACTCGGCATGGAGCAGCGCGGCGAGATCTTCGCCCTCTCGGGCAAGGACCTGACGCTGGGCGGCACGACCCTGACGACCGACGACACGGGCGAGGCGCTGTTCTCCCTCGGAACGGCGAGCTCGCTGTCCGGCCTGAGTCTCTCCCCCTCGATGGAGCTCGGCGACGGGCGTTACGTGCTGACGGTGCAGCTGTACCGCGACGGCACCATCCTCGGGCGGACCTTCGCGGCGCCCCTGCTGGTCGGCATCGCGGTGACAGCGCCGGGGACCGGCACAGGTTCAGGCACTGGCACCGGCACCGGTTCCGGCACGGGCTCCGGCACCGGTTCGGGTTCGGGCACCGGCTCCGGCACGGGCACCGGCACCGGCACGGGCACGGGGACCGGCACAGGCACAGGGACGGGCACGGGGACCGGCACAGGGACGGGTTCGGGCTCCGGCACGGGCGCTGGCCCGGGCTCGGGCACGCCCGCTCCGGACCCGGTGGTCGTCGCCGAAGGCACCGCGTCGCCGGGCACGGGCACGGGTTCCAGCGACCCCGGCGCCGGTCCGGGCTCCGGCAGCGGCACGGGCTCCGGCACCGGCACGGGCTCCGGCAGCGGCAGCGGCTCCGGCAGCGGCAGCGGCAGCGGCACCGGCTCGGGGGGCGCCGGCTCGGGCACCGCCCCGGCCCCGGGGGTTGGTGGCTCCGCGTCCTTCCCGGGATCGGGCCCCTTCGGGATCACCGCGATGACTCCCACCACGGTCGACATCGCCGGCGGCACGCTCGTGACCATCACGGGGACGTCGCTGCCCAGCAACCCCCGGGTGCTGATCGGCGCATCGGCCACGGCATCGGTCGTCTCGTCCTCGTCGACGAGCATCGCCTTCCGGACCCCCGCCCGGGCCACCGGCGCGTACGGCGTGCACGTCTTCGCCACCGACGGGACCGAGCAGGTGCTCACCGATGCGCTCACCTACGTCGCCGGCGCGGCCTCCGGCGGATCGGGAGCCGGAACCGGAACCCCAGGGACGGGGACCGGAACCGGCAGCGGCACCGGCACCGGCACCGGCACCGACACCGGCTCCGGCTCCGGCGCGACGGGCACCGGCACGGGGACGGGCACCGGGGGCAGCCCCGGCAGCGGCACGGGCACCGGCGGCTCCGGCTCCAGCGGGTCGGGGTCCTCGGCTCCGGTAGTCGTGACCGGGCCGAACGGTGAGCGTCTCGTGCGGACGACGAAGTTCACCGCCATCGGCGCGATCTGGTCGATGGACTGCTCGGCGTCCTGCTCCGGGGTGGCCATCTAGGCACCGCACGAACCGCTGGGCCCCGTCCGACTTCCCCCCTGCGGACGGGGCGCAGCACGTCCGGAACCGTTCCGATAACCCCCTCGACTGCCGATGACTGAGCGGACATCAATTCGACGAGGGAGGCACGTGCTGGGCACCCAGCCCGCGGTTCAGGCGCCACGCGCCGCGCACCGCGACATCCGGCCGACCGGCCGGGAACGGTCGTTCGCCGCAGACGAGCTCATCGTCTCCAAGACGGACCCCCGCGGGGTCATCACCTACGCGAACGACGTCTTCCTGCGCGTCAGCGGCTACGACATGCACCAGGTCGTGGGGCAGCCGCACAACCTCATCCGGCATCCGGAGATGCCACGCGCGGTGTACAAGCTGCTCTGGGACACCCTGGGCGAGGGCCGGGAGATCTTCGCCTACATCAACAACCTGGCCTGCGACGGCGGGCACTACTGGGTGCTCGCCCACGTGACGCCGTCCTACGGCATCGACGGTCGGGTGATCGGGTACCACTCGAACCGCCGCAAGCCGTCAGCACGCGCCGTCGAGGTCGTCCAGCCGCTGTACACGCGGCTGCTCGCCGAGGAGCGTCGCCAGCCGAACGCCAAGGCGGCGGTGCAGGCGTCCAGCGCGCTCCTCCAGCAGGTCCTCGCGGAGCAGGCGAGCTCCTACGACGAGTTCGTCTGGTCGATCATCAATCGCGAGGAGACGTGATGGGACGCGGCGGCGCCCGGGGCCAGAGCGCGCACGAGGAGCTCGAGGCCTACCGCGCCTTCGTGGCCCGGCTGACGCAGACGTGCGAGGCGGCCGCCCGGGGCGATCTCGAGGCGCGCCTCGAGCTCGCCCCTGAGGCTGCGTCGATCCCCGAGCTGAACGCCGCCCACCACTCGGTCAACCGGGTCCTCGACGTGTCCGACGCGTTCGTCCGCGAATCGTCCGCGGCGCTGACGTCGGCAGCGGAGGGCAGGTTCCACCGGCAGCTGCTGCTGACCGGACTGCTCGGCGCGTTCCGCAAGAGCGCCGTCGACATCAACGGCGCCCGCGATGCCATGCGCGAGACGGCGGGACGGGTGACCGAGGCGCAGACGTCGCGGCTGCGGCTGGCCGACGAGTTCGAGTCCGTCGTCCTCGCGATGTCCGAGCAGGTGGCGACGGCGTCGACGGAGATGAGCGCGTCCGCCTCGAGCCTCACCGCGGCGGCGGAGGCGGCGAGCACGGAGGTCGGCACCGCCCAGGAGACGATCACCTCGCTGACGCAGTCGTCGGCCGAGATCAAGGAGATCATCGCCATGATCGACTCGATCGCAGCGCAGACCCGGTTGCTGGCACTGAACGCCACCATCGAGGCGGCGCGCGCCGGTGAGGCCGGCAAGGGGTTCGCGGTCGTCGCCTCGGAGGTCAAGGACCTGGCCGACCAGACCGGTCGCGCCACCGAGCAGGTCACGGCCCAGGTCGAGCAGATCCGGCAGGCGTCGGAAGGCGTCGCCAGCGGCATGAGCAACGTGGGGACGACGGTCGACGAGATGAACGCCCTGGTCGACGGGATCGCCGCGGCGGTGGACGGCTCGTCGTCCCTGGCCGCCGGTGGGGACGACATCACGGGGCTCTCGCAGATGGCCGAGCGGCTGCGCTCGGAGGCGACCGGATTCCTGGCGGAGATGCGCCGCTGATCAGGGGGCTACTGCCGAACGCGAACGGCCGCCAGGTACTCTGGCGGCCGTTCGCGGGTGTAGTTCAATGGTAGAACATCAGCTTCCCAAGCTGACAGTGCGAGTTCGATTCTCGTCACCCGCTCCACGTCCGCTGCCCCGTCCTTCCTGCGGTGATCACTGGTCCGGCACGGCGAAGACGAAGGCGTTGTCCAGGTAGTCGTGGTTCACGACCTGTCCTGAGCAGGTCACGAGCACCAGCCGTCCGCACGCGGGACCGCCGGCGTCCGACCAGGCGCCCTCGAAGTCGAAGATGCGAGCGCGCAGGCCGGGATCGTCGTCCAGCTGCCTCTTGTCGACGACGAGCGCCGTCGCCGTGGTGGGGAAACCCATGGAGGCTGCCGTCACCACGTGATAGCCCAGCGTTCTGCCGTCGCTCAGCGCGACACTGATGCGCTGGCCCGGCCGATACGTCGTGAGGTCGCCGAAGGCGCCGAGCACGCGGTCGTAGTTGACGTGGGTGGTCAGGACGGCCGAGCCGTGGTCAGCGCCCGGCCCCACCGCCGCGTAGTCCAGCCATCCGGCCACCGTCGGATCCTGCGGCACGTACAGGGTGCCGTCGTTCTGCAATCCGTGCGCCTCCACCGGGGTGTTCTGGGCCCGTGCCCCCTCGACCGTGATCCCGACCGGTACGCCCGGACGATCAGCGCAGGTCGATCCGTGTCCCGGGGGCGCCCCGGCGGCGAGGACCGTCGCGGCGCCAGAAGGCTCCGCATCCGGAACAGCCACCGGGGCCAACTGCGGGCCGGCCTGGCTGGGGGAGCGGCCGCTCACGATCAGGGCGAGGCCCAGGATCAGTGCGACTGCTCCGCCCAGCCAGGCGAGCCGACGAGCCCGGTGTCGGCGCTCAGGCGTGGACACGCCCCAGCCGGCGGCGAGTCACGGCAACCCCGGCGCCCAGAGCGGCGGTGGCCACCAGTGCGATCCCGACGCCCTGCGCGGCGGAGAGGCCGTCGTCGAACTGGCCGGCGTGGACGCTGCCCGACGGCGCCGCGTAGGTGGTGCGCGGCGAGCGGACCGCCGTCCCGGCGCCGCGCGTGGGCACGACGCCCACGCCGGCCGGGGTCACCACCGGGGTCCCCGCCGACGTGCCGGGGGTGCCGGGCGTACCCGGGGTGCCGGGCGTGCCGGGCGTGCCCGGGGTCCCCGGAGTGCCGGACGTGCTCGGCGGCGTGCAGCCGTTGTCGTAGGTGGCCCTGCCCTGGCTGTCCCAGTTCTGGCCGGGGTAGGACTGCCCGTCGTACGTGAACGGCGGAATGATGTCCCGCTGGTCCTGGTGACCGTAGTGGCCTTCGATGACGCCCTCGGCATCCGGAGAGATCACGACGAAGGGATTCGTCTGCGAGCCGGTCGCGTGGCAGATGGTCACCTTCAGCGTGTCGCCGCCCGAGTGCCCACCGTCGCCACCGGGGTGGTCACCCTCGCCGGAGGGGCCGTCGCCCCCCGGGGCCTCCGGGGTGCCGGAGCCGCCCGGCACGCGGCAGCCGTTGTCGAAGGTCGACTTGCCGGAGTCCCAGTTGAGGCCCGGGTAGGACTCTCCGCGCAGGGTGAACGGCGGGATGATGTCCCGCTGGTCCTGGTGGTCGTAGTGGCCGTGCAGAACACCCTCGGCGCTGGGCGTGATGACGACGAAGGGATTGCTGGCCGATCCTGTGGCGTGGCAGATGGTGACCTTGTCGCCGCTGGCACCGTGGTCGGCTCCCGGGGCGGCCAGGGCCGCTCCTGCGCCGAACATCAGCGTCGCGCTGCCGACGAAGACACCGGTTCCGATCCGGACAGCAGTTCTCCGCACGCTCATTCTGGTTCTCCTTCTCCCCGTCGGGGGAGGCGGCGCGGCGCGCCGTACCCGCATGACCGCGATGACCGCAGCGCCATGCGCCCCCCGTATGTGACGGGGCCCGGGTTGCCACGCACCCGGGCGGCCATGCGGGCGGAGCAGCCGGATAGGGGCAGGTTCAGCCGATCAGGTGAACCGGCTGTCGCCTGATCGGGTGACGGTCGGTCACGCAGCGTCGACGATGTCGCCGGGAGAAGCCCCCGCGGGCACCTGGAACGTCGGCGCCGGTGACTCTCGGTGAGTACCGCCGATCCGCCCCCGGCATCGGCGTCAGGCCTTCAGGACCTCCGCGGCGGCGCGGCGGCCCGACGAGATCGCGCCGTCCATGTAGCCGTGCCAGAAGGTCGCCGTCTCGGTGCCCGCCCAGTGGATCCGCCCGACCGGCGCCCAGATCGCGTCGCGGTCCTGGGTGAGCGCGCCGGGCGGGAGCAGGTGCACCGGACCGCCGCGGTTCCACGCCTCGTCGCTCCAGTCCTGGACGACGACGGCGGTCGGCGTCGCGGCCTGCGGCCCGAAGAAGGCGACGAACTGCTCGACGACCGCGGCCTTCAGCGCCTCGTGGTCGTCCCCCCACGTCCGCGCCTCGTCGCCGCCCACGAATGCGAGCAGGCCGCCGAGGCTGTTGTCGGCCGGCGTCACGTCGTAGCAGATCTTGCCCGGCCCGGTGTCGCTCACCACTGCTCCGGACAGCCCGGCGTCGCGCCAGAACGGTCGGGGATAGAGAGCCTCGACCTTGATCAGGCGGCCCGCAGGACTGTGCTGCGTGTAGTGGTCGCGCGCGCTGGGCAGCGGCGGGTCGTACTCGATCCGGGCCGCCAGGTTCGGCGGCAGCGCCAGCACCGCGTGACGGGCCCGCACGGTCAGCCGGTCGCTCACCACCTGCACGCCGTCCGCCGTCTGCAGCACCTTCCGCACGGGCGTCGAGAGCTGGACACGGTCGCCGAGTGCGGCCGCCATGCGCAACGACATCGACTGGGCGCCGTCGACGAACCGGCGCTCCTGCGCCCCGCCCCGCACGTCGATGAGCCGCTCGAAGGTGCCCGGGTTGTGCTCGTCGCCCGCGCACGCGACGTACCAGAGCGCGTACAGCAGCGAGATCTCCCGCGCCTCGCCGCCGAACAGGGCGTTGAACGCGGCTGCGGCGACCCTGCGGGTCTGCGGCGACACGGTGTGCTCCCGCAGCCAGGTGTCGAACGTCTGGCTGTCCCACTCCTCGGCCTTGTCCGCGGTCCACGGCGCCTCGACCGGCACCTCGGTGGACAGCTGGTCGACCAGCGCGATGACAGCCACCAGGTCGGCCAGGATCGTCGGGTCCGGCGGCGCCCCGCCGGTGGGCCCGCCACTGGGGTACGGGAGCAGGGTCCCGTCGCGGTTGTAGAGCGCGTTCCCCTCGTCGACCTGGGCGAACGTCGCCAGGCCGAGCTCGGCGGCCAGCGCCGCGACGGCGTTCTGTGTGGGTCCGATCCAGGTGCCGCCCAGGTCGGCCACGTGCCCGCCGGGCAGCGCGTGGTTGAGCGTGCGTCCGCCGACCCGGTCGCGCGCCTCGAGGACGGCGACCCGGCGACCGGCGGCGCTGAGCACGCGGGCCGCGGTCAGGCCCGCCAGGCCCGCGCCCACGACGACGACGTCGGCATCGACCGCGCGGCCGCCGACGGGAGCCGCCATGGCCGGACCCGGACGGAGCACGAGGGCACCCGCGGCCGCGAAAGCGGCGCCGGACACCAGCTGACGGCGAGAGAGCTCAGGCATGCGACGTCAACGAGCGACGTCACCGATCGTCACGCTCACGCGCCGGTACGGACCGTGCCCTCGGGGTCGTGGATCGAGCCGACCCGGTCGAGCAGCTCGCCGAGCGCCTCGCCGAGCATGGGCCGGGCGTAGTGGTAGCCCTGCGCGATGTCGCAGCCGAGCGCCCGCAGCGCGTGCACGTGCTCGGCGCCCTCGACCCCCTCGGCGACGACGGTCAGGCCGAGGTTGTGGCCGAGGTCGATCGCGGTGCGCACCAGGACGGCGTCCGCGGTGTTGGTCGTCATGCCGAGCACGAACGAGCGGTCGACCTTGAGCTCGTCGACGGGCAGCCGGCGGAGATAGGCCATGGAGCTGTAACCGGTGCCGAAGTCGTCGATCGACAGTCGGACGCCCAGGTCGTGCAGCCGCTGGAGGACCTCCATGCAGCGCGCCGCGTCACCCATGACGGCGCTCTCCGTGACCTCCAGGCGCAGCAGGCGGGCCGGGACGCGGTGCTCGGCCAGCAGCCGCTGCACCATGTCGGGCAGGCCCGCGTCGAGCAGGCAACGGGTGGACAGGTTCACCGCCACGGGGACGGCGTGGCCTGCGTCCAGCCAGGCGCGCATCTGCGAGAGGGCCATGTTCAGGACTCGTTCGGTCAGCCGCAGGATGATGCCGGTGCCCTCGGCGACCGGGATGAACTGATCGGGTGGGATGAGCCCCTCGGTCGGGTGCTGCCAGCGCAGCAGCGCCTCGACGCCCTCGATCCGCTCGCCGTCGAGCGTGTACTTCGGCTGGTAGTTCAGGAAGAGCTCGTCGGTGCCCTCGAGCGCGCGGCGGAGATCGCCCAGCAGCGTCAGCCGCCAGGGTGCGGTGACGTGCCGGTCGGCCTCGAAGACCACGGCGCCGGCCTTGAGCTCCTTCGCGGCGTACATCGCGATGTCGGCGTTGCGCAGGAGCTCCTCGGTGTCGGTGCCGTGCCAGGGGGAGAGCACGATGCCGATGCTCGCCTCGATGTCCAGGGCGACGCCGTCGACGTCGAAGGGCAGGTGCAGCGACCGGCTGAGCCGGTCGGCGACGGCCTGGGCCTCGGCGACGCCGTCCACCGACGGCAGGAGGACGGCGAACTCGTCGCCACCCAGGCGCGCGACGGTGTCCCCGTCCCGCAGGACCGACTGCAGGCGCGGGCCCACCTGGCGCAGCAGCTTGTCGCCGTAGGTGTGACCCAGGCTGTCGTTGATCTCCTTGAAGCGGTCCAGATCGATCAGCAGCAGCGCGATCTCGTGCTCGGACCGGGTGGCGGCGGCCAGGCCCTGCTCGAGGCGGTCGCGCAGCAGCTCCCAGTTGGGCAGGCCGGTCAGCGCGTCATGGGTGGCCTGGTGCCGGTCGCGGACGGCGGAGTCCCGCAGCTCCTCGCCCTGTCGCTGCAGCCGGCGCGAGGCCGAGGCGACGAAGCGGAACAGCACGGCGTAGAAGACCGCCAGGCCGACGGCCAGCGTGGTCAGGAGGGTGCGGACGTCGTGGCTGACCGCCGCGGCGACCGGGCCGTAGGGCAGGTAGAGCTCGACGGCGCCGTCCGGCGTGGCGGAGCCCTCGTACTGGACCGGGACGTAGACCTCCAGCAGGCGGCGGGAGCCGCTCTCGCTGTCGGCGGAGTCGTCGGCGGTGTGCGAGAAGCCGGACACCACCTTCCCCGCCAGTGCGTCGCCCAGCTCCTCGGACGTCGACGTGGTGCCGATCTCTTCGGGGTCGCCGGAGTAGACGATGGTGCGGTCGGAGTTGAAGATGGTCAGCTCGACGGGGTCGAGATCGTCCAGGCGGCCACCACCGGCTCGCAGCTGGGATCCGGCCGCGTCGATGGCCTGCGCGACACCGGCCAGCCGCTCCCCGTCGAATCCACGGGCGAAGTCCTCCGGGGTCAGCTGCGGCATGAGCCCCAGCCGGACGGCGACGATCACGGTGGACTCGGCCTGCTGCTGGGCGCGCTCGGTGATCGAGCTGCTGAGCACGGATGCGAGCACCCCGCCCACGGCGAGCGTCAGCAGCAGGCTGATCGCGCCGAAGCGGATCAGCATGCTCGCGCCGCGCAGCCGACGGAGGAGGCCCATACCCGTCTATCGGGACGTGGCGCAGATCCCTTGAGCGCGCTCGGGCCGCTCCCCCCGACGGGGTGATCCCTACGCTGCGTGCCGAACGCGCACACGATTGCGGAGACACTGCGGGAAATCCCTCACCAAGCTGGTTTTCCTCATCACTCTGAGTACGGACACGCAGCCTCCTGGAGACGGAACGGCGTCGTCACGCTCTGATGGTCCCGCCCCGGGTCCTTGGTCCCTGCCGGACTCCCGGAACGGCCGCGACGATCGGTTCATGAGCGACATCCGACCTGCCCGGGAGCCCGAGTCGGCCCCCGACGCGGAGCCGCCCGCGACGGAGCCCGAGTCGACCGAACCGGCCACCTCGGCGCGCGGCCAGGGCGTCGAGCCACTGCGCCTGCCCCCGCTGCTCCCCCGTCGCCAGAACCCGTGGCTGGTCGTCGAGGTGGACGGCTCGACCGCCGGCCATGGCGCGCTCGTGTGGGCGCTGCGCGAGGCCGCCCGCCGCGAGGCCACCGTCGTCGCCGTCGCCGTCCTGCACGCCCCCGACGGCGATCCACTGGACGGGGGCGGTCGAGCCCTCGTGCGCGCCCACCTCATCGCCCGCGAGCGTCTCGAGGCCCAGGTGCTGCGGGCGATCGCCGAGACGGGGGTGCACGGACGGACGCAGACCGCTGTCCTCGAGCGGCCCGTCTTCGAGGCCCTGGCCGCAGCGAGGAGCGGTGCCGACCTCGTGTTCGTCGGAGCCCGGGGGAAGACGCTGCTCCGCCAGGCCGTGCCCCGCCCACCGACCCGGCGTCCGCTCGCCCGTGGCGCCTGACACGGCGTCCTTCGGTCGCTCGCGGGGGGACCGCTTCCGGTCACCGGCCGCGCCTTCTACCGTCGGGCCGTGACCCCGCCCGACGGCGCCCCGGCGGATGCCCCCAGCGACATCACGGTCGCGCCGGCACTGACCGCCGCGCTCCAGGCCGCGGCCTCCGGCAGCCAACTCGAAGCGACGCTGCACCACATCGTGCAGGCGGCGGTACGGCAGTTCGACGCCGCCTACGGGGCGATGGGCGTGCTCTCGCCCGACGGCCGACGGCTCGACCGGTTCGTGACCGTGGGGGCGGGCACCGCGGACCCCGGGCCCTTCGGGCAGCCGCCGGACGAACACGGGATCCTCACCCTGCTCGGGACCGGGGAGGCTCAGCGCGACGACCCCGCGCAGCGCTCGTTCCTCGGGGTCCCCGTCTGCGTCGGCGACGAGGTCTTCGGCCACCTCTACCTCACCGAGAAGAGCACCGGTGGCGCGTTCACGGCGGCCGACGAGGAGGTGGCGCGGGCCCTGGCCACGGTCGCCGGGATGGCGATCGAGAACGCCCGCATGGCCGAGCGCGCCGAGACGCGCAGCCGCTGGGGCGCGGCCGCCACGGAGATGGCCACGGCGCTGCTGTCCGGCGCGGACGTCGACCACGTGCTCCGGGCCGTCTCGACCCAGGTGTGCGAGCTCTGCAACGCCGACATGGCCGGCGTCCTGGCCCCCAGCGTCGACGACGACTCGGCGATGACGATCGTGGCGGCCGTGGGCCCCGCGGCCGGCGACGTCGAAGGCGTCCGGTTCCCCTCGGGCCCCGGCAGCTACCTGGAGCAGCTGCAGCAGGCCCGCGCCCCCCGCCTGATCGAGAATGTCAACGCCGCACCCCTGCTCGGGCTGAGATCGCCCGCCGCCCTCGAGGTGACCACCGGCTTCGGCCCCGCGATGACCGCTCCGCTCGGCGACGGCCCCGGCCGGGGGTTGCTCGCGGTGGTCCGCACGGCGGGACGGGAGCAGTTCACCCCCGACGAGCTGGAGCTGCTCGCCGGGTTCGCCGCCCAGGCGTCGGTGGTGCTCGAGCTGGCCCGCGCGCAGGAGCGGGAACGGCGCCTGCAGGTCCAGGCCGACCGGGACCGCATCGCCCGCGACCTCCACGACCACGTCGTCCAGCGGATCTTCGCCACCGGCCTGGCCCTGGACCGGATCAGTCGCTCGCTCGCCGAGAAGGAGCCCGAGGTGGCCGCCCGCATCGGCGAGCGGGTCGACGAGCTGGACGGCACCATCGCCCGCATCCGCACCGCGATCTTCGCGCTCCAGGAGGCGGACGACGCCTCGCCGGTCACCGTCCGGCGGCGGCTGGGCGAGGTGGTGCGATCGGTGACCGAGGGGCGCGACCTGCGCCCGGACCTGCGTGTCCGCAACGAGGTCGAGGATCTCCCCCCGGACCTGGTGCACGAGATGGTGGCGGTCGTGCGGGAGCTGGTCACCAACGTCGTCCGGCACGCCGGGGCGTCCCGGTTCACCGTCGAGGTGACCGTCGGCGACACCGTGTCGGTGGTGGTCACCGACGACGGCTGCGGACTCCCGTCGATCACCGTGCGCAGCGGCCTGGCCAACCTCGACGACCGCGCGGAGCGGCGCGGCGGCCGGATGGTCTGCTCCAGCGGCCGGTCCGGGACCATGGTCAGCTGGACGGTGCCCCGGCCGGCGGCCGGCTGATCCTCACCCCCGCGGCGGTTCCCGCAGCTGTGTGGCCAGGATGGCCGCCTGCGTCCGCCGCTCGAGGCCCAGCTTGGCGAGCAGGTGGCTGGTGTAGTTCTTGACGGTCTTCTCCGCGAGCCCCATCCGCTGGCCGATCTGCCGATTGGTCAGCCCCTCGCCGATCAACCGCAGCACCGAGCGCTCCTGGTCGGTGAGCGTGCCCAGCCGGTCGCCCCCCGCGCCCGCACTTCCGCGCGACCGGGGGACGGCGGCCGTGACGTCGTCCCACAGGCTGCCGCCGCGCGCCACGGTGTGCACCGCCGACACCAGCGCCGGCCCGCGCACCTGCTTGAGCAGGAAGCCCGCCGCCCCGGCGCGCAGGGCGGCCTCCTGCGCGTCCTGCTCCGAGTAGCTCGTCAGCACCAGGCAGTGCAACCCCGGCATCCGCGCGATCAGCTGCCGGCAGAGCGTCGCGCCGTCCCCGTCGGGCAACCGCATGTCGAGCAGGACGACGTCCGGGCGTACGGCGGGCACCCGGGCGAGCGCCTCGGCGCACGACCCCGCTTCGCCCGCGACGACGATCCTGGTGTCGTCCTCGAGGACCTCGGCGACACCGCGGCGCACGACCTCGTGATCGTCGACCAGGAACGCCCGCACAGGCGGGGGCAGTGGGTCCACGGCCTGCCTCCTCCCGGCGCGTGGGGAACCAGGAAGCTCGGAGACTAGGGCCTTCCGACCCTCTCCGGAACCAGAACGGTCACGCCGGCAGCAGGAGGGCGGCGTAGAGCGTGAGCCCGGGGCCGAAGGCCATCGCCACCACCGGCCCGTCGACGTCGGCGAGCTCCTGCAGCACGAGCAGCACCGTGGCCGACGAGCAGTTGCCGTGTTCGGCGAGCACCCGCCGGGAGGCCCCCATCTGCTCCTCGGTCAGGCCCAGCTCGTCGCGGACCACGTCCAGGATGCGCGGACCTCCGGGGTGCACCGCCCACCCGGCGACGTCCTCCGTGCGCAGCCCTGCCGTGCCGAGCAGCTCGTCGACGACGCCGCCCACGTGGCGGGAGAGCACGTCCGGCACCCGCGGGGACAGCCCCATCCGGAAGCCGAGGTCGGTGACGTCCCAGGTCATGTGGTCGGCGGTGGACGGATCGGTGCGAGCGACGATCCCCGCGAGCCGGCGACCGCGCCCGGCGTCGGGCTCGACGACCACCGCGGTGGCGGCGTCGGAGAACAGGGCGTGGGCCACGACCTGCTCGAGGTCGGGCTGCGCCGGCTGCACGTGCAGGCTGGTCAGCTCGCAGCAGAGCAGCACCGCGGGACGGGTGCGCGCCGTCACGAAGTCGCTCACCGCGGCGAGCCCCGGGATCGCGGCGTAGCAGCCCATGTGGCCGACCAGCAGCCGCTGCAGCCCGGGCGGCATGCCGAGATCGCTGGCCAGGCGGATGTCCAGGCCGGGGGTGGCGTAGCCGGTGCAGGTGGCGACGGCGAACAGGCCGACCTCCCCCGGCGGCAGGCCCGCGGCGTCGAGGGCGCCCGCGACGGCCTGCTTGCCCAGCGGCAGCGCCTCCTGGACGTAGCGCTCCATCCGGGCGCCGGTGCCCCAGGTGCTGAGGTCCTCGTCGAGCGGGCTCGCGACCGCGTGCCGGCTGCGCACACCGGCGCCGGCGAAGATGCGGCGGGCCGCCCGCACCCCGTCGTAGTGGCGGGCGAAGTAGCCCTCCCAGACCGCGTCCTGGTCCAGCGTCGCCGGCAGCGCGGAGCCGGCCCCGGTGACGACTGCGCTGCTCATGCGGGCGGCTCGGGGGCCGACGGACTCCGCGTCATGCCTTCGACGGTACGTCGCAGCCTTCCCGCACGCCGTCTCAGCGCTTCCGGCCGATCCCGGCGAAGACGCTGCCGGTCCACCGGTGCGTCTTCATGGTCACCAGATCGCGTCGGCCGAACCTCCAGGCGATCGCCTCGCGCATCGACGGGCGCAGCCCCACCAGTTCGAGGTCCAGGCCCAGTCGTCCGGCAGCGGCCAGCAGCTGCTTCCGGTCCACGAACAGCGCCGGGTCGTGCAGGCCCCGGGGCGGCCCGCCGGGGAGCCGCTCCAGCAGGTGCACGTTGATCAGCACCGACAACCGTGTGGCCGCGAGCGTGTCGAGCAGCAGCAGGCCACCCGGCTTCAGCAGCCGCGCGCACTCCGCGAGCACGGCGACGTCGTCCTCGACGTGCTCGAGCACCTCGCAGGCCAGCACCACGTCCGCGCAGCCGTCGGCCAGCGGCACCTGCAGCGCGGACCCGGCCACGGGCCGCACCCCGTGTGCTCGGGCCAGCTCCAGGCCGGGCCGTCCGATGTCGACGCCGACGTGCAGGTAGCCCAGCGGCGCCACGTGCGGGCCCATGAGTCCCCCGCCGCACCCCAGGTCGACCAGGACGGCGCCCTCGCGGCCGGCCGGCGGGAGGTGCTGGGCACGCCAGGCCGCCAGCCAGTGCAGCGCGGCGAACTCCCCGTGCGGGGCCCACCACTCGTCGTTGAGCTCGGCGTACTGGGCCGGGTCGTTGCGCTGTCGCCCCGTCACGGCACCATGATCGCTGTTCGTCGCCCGTCCCGTCTGCCCCGGAGGTACCGCGAAGTGTCCGTCACCGTCGTCGGCAGCCTGAACGAGGACGTCCTCGTCGCCGTCCCCCGGCTGCCCGGACGGGGGGAGACCGTCATCGGCGGCGGTGTGGAGGTGGCGCCGGGCGGGAAGGGCGCCAACCAGGCAGCGGCGGCGGGCCGGCTCGGGCGTGGCGTGCACATGGTCGGCCGGGTGGGCGAGGACGCCCCCGGCCACCGGCAGCTCGCCGCGCTGGCCGCCGCCGGGGTGAACGTGAGCCGGGTGCACGCGACCGCGGGCGCGCCCACCGGCAGCGCCACCATCCCGGTCGAGGAGGGCACCGGCGAGAACCTGATCGTCGTGGTGCCCGGCGCGAACGCCGCGCTGCGGCCCGCGGACGCCGACGTCGAGTCGGTGCACCGGGCCACCGTGCTGCTGCTGCAGCTGGAGGTGCCGCTGGAGACGGTGCTCGCCGCCGCCCGGGCGACCACCGGGACCGTCGTCCTCAACCCGGCGCCGCCCGCCGTCCTGCCGGACGAGCTGCTGGCCGAGGTCGACGTCCTGGTGCCCAACGAGCACGAGCTGGCCCGGCTCGCCGGCGTGACGGACGGCGAGCGGTCGCCGTCGGAACTCGCGGAGCTCGCCCGCGCGGTCGGCTCCGGCTCGGTGGTGGTGACGCTGGGCGCCCGGGGTGCCCTCGTGGTGCCGGCCGACGGCGCCGCGCTGCTCCAGGCCCCACCCGCCGTGACGCCGGTCGACACCACCGGCGCCGGCGACTGCTTCTGCGGCGCGCTGGCCCAGGCCCTGGCCGGGGGCGCGGAGCTGGGCCCCGCCGTCCGGTACGCGGTCACCGCGGCGGCGCTGTCGACCACCGGGCCGGGCGCCCGCGGCGCGCTGCCCGACGACGACGCCGTCCGCGCGCTCCTCCCCCGGGTGCCCGACGCCGTCCCGGTGGACTGAGTTTCCGGCGCGCGGAGACGGGCACAGGCTCGGCATGACCGAGCCCGACGACCAGCAGCACACCGCCGAACCGGCCGAGGGCGGCGACCCCCCGGGCACCGGCGCCGGCGGACAGACGCCGCACCCCGAGGATCCCGCGGAGGGCGCCGACACCGGCGGAGGGGCCGACACCCCGAGCTCCTAGCCCTCCCGCACCCGCAGCTCCCGGCGGAGGATCTTGCCGCTGGCGGACTTCGGCACCGCGTCGATGAACTCGACCCGGCGCACGCGCTTGTACGGCGCCGCGCGCTCGGCGACGAACGCCAGGACGTCGTCCTCGGTCGCCCCGCTGCCCGGCGCACGGACGACGAACGCCTTGGGCACCTCGTCGCCCCTCTCGTCGTAGACCCCGATGACCGCCGCGTCGGCGACGTCCGGCGAGGTGAGGAGCAGCGCCTCCAGCTCCGCCGGCGCCACCTGGTAGCCCTTGTACTTGATCAGCTCCTTGACGCGGTCGACCACGAACCACCAGCCGTCGTCGTCGACGATGCCGATGTCGCCGGTGTGCAGCCATTCCTCGGCGTCGATGAGGGTGTCGGTCTCCTCCTGCCGCCCGAAGTAGCCCTTCATCCGCTGCGGCCCGCGGATCCAGATCTCGCCCTCCTCGCCCGGGCCGACGTCCTGCCCGGTGGCGACGTCGACCAGCCGCGCCTCGGAGCTCGGCACGAGCTTGCCGACGGTCCCCGGCGGGGCGGCCGCCTCCTGGGGGATCGGGACGAGGTGCGTCCCGGGCGAGAGCTCGGTCATCCCGTAGGCCTGGGTGATCGGCACGCCCAGCCGTTCGGCGGCGATCCCGGCCACCTCGGCGTCCAGCGGCGCTGCGGCGGAGACGATCGACGTGACCGCGGACAGGTCGCGGCCGGCCACCGCGGGGTGCTTGGCGAAGACGACGACCACCGGCGGCGCGACGAAGACCTTGGTGATCCGCTCGCGCTCGAGGACGGAGAGGAACTGCTCGAGGTCGAACCGGGGCAGCACCACGACCGTCGCGCCGGCCTGCAGCGGCAGGTTCATCAGCGCCGTCATGCCGTAGATGTGGAAGAACGGCAGGACGGCGATGATCCGGTCCTCCGGCGTCATCGGGCGGAGCGCCGCGATCTGCCGCAGGTTCACGCCGATGCTGGCGTGGGTGAGCATCACGCCCTTGGGCAGGCTCGTGGTGCCGCTGGAGTAGGGCAGCACCGCGACGTCCTCGGCGGCGTCCGTGGCGACCTCCGGGACCGGCCCGGTCGACGCGAGCAGCTCCTGGACGCTGCGATGGCCCTCGACGACGTCACACGTCCAGACCGGCCGGTCGCCGGCGGCCTCGACGGCGACCGGGAGCAGCGCGCCGACGGTGACCACGAGGATGGCCTTGCTGTCGTCGAGCTGGTTGGCCATGTCCTTGGCCGTGGTCATCGCCGACAGCGTGGTGACCGTGGCGCCCGCGCGGCTCGCTGCGTAGAAGACGACCGGGTAGAGCACGGTGTTCGGGCTGTGCAGCGCGACGACGTCTCCGGGCGTCACGCCGATCTCGGCGAACCCCGCGGCCATCCGCTCGACCATCTGCGCGAGCTGCCCGTAGCTGATCGTCTGCCCGGTGACGCCGTCGACCAGCGCCGGGTGGTCCCCGCGGGCCGCGGCGCCGGCCAGCACGGTCTCGTAGATGGGTGTCGAGGGGATCTCGACCGCGGGGAACTCGCTGGTGTGCATGCGCGGCTCGGACATCGTCGTCCTCCGGGTTGTCCGACGGTTTGTGCACAAACCGTCGCGTTGGGGGGTCAGTAGGAGCGGGGGAGCTGCAGGTCGTGCTGGGCGACGAAGCTGAGGATCATCTCCCGGCTCACCGGGGCGATCCGGCTCACGCGGGACATCGCCAGCAGCGCGGCGACGCCGTACTCCTGCGACAGCCCGTTGCCGCCGTGGGTCTGGATCGCCTGGTCGACGGCGTGCACCGCGGCCTCGGCGGCGGCGTACTTGGCGCTGTTCGCCGCCGTGCCGGCGTCCTGCCCGGCATCGATCAGCCACGCCGCCTTCTGCGTCATCAGCCGGGCGCACTCGATCTCGATCTGGCAGGCCGCCAGCGGATGCGCGAGGCCCTGGTGGGCGCCGATCGGCGTGCCCCAGACCTGCCGCTCCCGGGCGTAGGCAGTGGCCTTGCGCATCGCCAGCCGGGCCACCCCCAGCGAGTAGGCGGCCGCCATGACCCGCTCCGGGTTGAGCCCCGCGAACAGCTGCGCGATGCCCTGGTCCGGGTGGCCCACGAGAGCATCGGCGGGCAGCCGGACGTCGTCGAGGAACAGCTGGAACTGCCCCTCCGGCGAGATGATCTCCATCGGGATCCGGTGCGCGGTCAGCCCCGGGGCATCCGTGGGGACGACGAACAGCGCCGGCCGCAGCGTGCCCTTGCCGGAATCGGCCAGCTTGCCGACGACGAGCAGCGCATCCGCCTGGTCGACGCCGCTGATCCAGACCTTCTGCCCCGACAGCACCCACTCGTCGCCGTCGCGGCGGGCCGCGGTGCTGATCTCGTGCGAGTTGGAGCCGGCGTCGGGTTCGGTGATCGCGAACGCCATGGTCAGCGACCCGTCGGCGAGCCCGGGCAGCCAGCGCTGCTTCTGCTCGTCGGTGCCGAACTTCCCGATGACCGTGCCGCAGATCGCCGGCGACACGACCATCATCAGCAGCGGGCACCCGGCGGCGCCCAGCTCCTCGAGCACGATCGACAGCTCCACCAGGCCGCCGCCCCCACCGCCGTACTCCTCGGGCAGGTTGACGCCGAGGAACCCGGCCTTGCCCGCCTCGGCCCACAGCGCGTCGGTGCGCCCGCCGGCCCGCGCCTGCTCCAGGAAGTAGGCCTGCCCGTACCGGGAGCCGAGGTCGGCGACGGCCGATCGCAGCGCGCGCAGCTCGTCGCCCTCGTCGAAGTCCAGACTCACTCTTCTCCCTCGATCACGGCCAGCACCGCGCCTGCGTCCACCTGGGCCCCCTGGACGACGTCCAGGGAGCGCACCACGCCGGGGGCCCCGGCCACAACGGGGTGCTGCATCTTCATGGCCTCGAGCACGAGCAGCGACTGCCCCGCGCTCACCTCGTCGCCGACCGCCACGTGGACGGCGGTCACCGTGCCGGGCATCGGGGCGACGTGCGAACCCTCGGCGAGCGTCGCCCCGGCCTCCGGGAAGCGCGGCACCGGGCGGAGCGCCACCGACCAGCCGTCGCCCTCCACGTCGGCCTCGGAACCGTCGGCACCGGAGATCCGGAGGCGGTGCTCCACGCCGGCGACCTCGAGCACGACGTCGTCCGGGGTCGCCGACACGAGGACTACGTCGTCGCGGCCCTCGACGAGCAACCCGCCCCGGGCCTGCCGGTAGCCGATCTCGACCGTCTCGCCGGCGACGTCGAACGCGGCGCGCCGGAACTGGGACGGGACGTTCCGCCACCCGCTGGGCAGCTCCCCCAGGACCCGCGCGTCCCGGCGCCGGGTGGCGGCGCCCGCGAGGGCTGCGGCCAGCGCCGCGAGCTCCCGCTCCGGCGGGCCGGCCAGCGGCGCGGCGAGGACGTCGACCCCGATCCGGTCGAAGAAGCCGGTATCGGTGCGGCCGGACAGGAAGTCGGGGTGCCGCAGCGTGCGGACCAGCAGATCGCGGTTGGTGGCCACGCCGCGCACCTGGGCTCCGGCGAGGGCCGCGGCCAGACGGGCGGCGGCCTCCGCACGCGTCGGCGCCCAGGCGATCACCTTGGCCAGCATCGGGTCGTAGGCCGTGCCCACGGGCGTGCCGTCGACGACGCCCGCGTCCAGGCGGATCCCCGGCCGGTCGAGGACGTCGAACTCCGCCCGCACCGCGGGAACCGCCAGCCGGCGGACCACCCCGCCGGTGGGCCGCCAGCCCTGTGCGGGGTCCTCGGCGTAGAGCCGCACCTCGATCGACGCCCCGCGGGGCTCCGGCGGGGCGGCCGCCAGGCGCTCCCCCGCCGCGATCCGCAGCTGCTCCGCGACCAGGTCCAGCCCGGTGACGCACTCGGTCACCGGGTGCTCGACCTGCAGCCGGGTGTTGGTCTCGAGGAACCAGAACGTGCCGTCGCCACGGGCCAGGAACTCCACCGTGCCGGCGCCGACGTAGTCGATCGCCTTCGCCGCGGCCACGGCAGCCGCCGACAGGTCGGCCCGCAGGGCGTCGTCCACCGTCGGCGACGGGGTCTCCTCCACGACCTTCTGATGCCGGCGCTGCAGCGAGCACTCGCGTTCGCCGAGTGACCAGACCGTGCCGTGGGCGTCGGCGAGCACCTGCACCTCGAGGTGGCGCCCGGCCTCGACATAGGGCTCGCAGAAGACGGTGGGATCGCCGAAGGCCCGTTCGGCCTCTCCCCTGGCCGACTCGACGGCTCCCGGCAGCTCGGCGACGTCGCGCACGATCCGCATGCCGCGACCGCCACCGCCGGCGCTCGCCTTGATCAGCACCGGAAGGTCGGCGTCGGTCAGCTGCGCCGGGTCCAGCTCGGGCAGCACGGGCACGCCCGCGGCGGCCATCAGCTTCTTCGCCTCGACCTTCGAGCCCATCGCGGCGATCGCGGCCGGCGGCGGCCCGATCCAGGTCAGCCCCGCGTCGAGCACCGCCTGCGCGAAGCCGGCGTTCTCCGACAGGAACCCGTAGCCGGGGTGCACCGCGTCCGCGCCGGCGCTGCGGGCGGCGTCGATCAGCAGGTCGG
This sequence comes from Blastococcus sp. OS1-29, assembly GCF_057628075.1. Classification (NCBI taxonomy): domain Bacteria; kingdom Bacillati; phylum Actinomycetota; class Actinomycetes; order Geodermatophilales; family Geodermatophilaceae; genus Blastococcus; species Blastococcus sp. OS1-29. The sequence goes on along the minus strand of NZ_JBXXJK010000004.1, from coordinate 96,465 downwards.
CGCGCAGGTAGGTGTCGGCGGGCGCTGAGCCGGGCAGCCGGACGGCGCGGTCGGCCTCGGCGCGGTGCGGACTGTCGGCGTCCGCGTCGGAGTAGACGGCGACGGTGCCGATGCCGAGGTCGCGGCAGGTGCGGAAGACCCGGCGGGCGATCTCGCCGCGGTTGGCCACGAGTACACGGGTTGGCTGCTTCTTGGGGTATGGCATTCGGGCGCTCACATCCGGAAGACGCCGAAGCCGGCGTCTCCCCTGCCAGCACCTACGCCTTCGATCTCGCGGTTGGCGATGGCCGAGAGGCACAGCCCGAGGACGGTCCGGGTGTCGCGGGGGTCGATGACGCCGTCGTCGTACACGCGGCCGGACAGGAACATCGGCAGCGACTCCGCCTCGATCTGCGCCTCGACGGCCGCGCGCATCGCGGCGTCGCCGTCCTCGTCGTAGGGCATCCCGCGCGCCTCGGCGGCGGCGCGGGCCACGATCGAGAGCACGCCGGCCAGCTGCGCCGGACCCATGACCGCGGACTTGGCCGACGGCCAGGCGAACAGGAAACGCGGGTCGTAGGCCCGGCCGCACATGCCGTAGTGGCCGGCGCCGTAGGAGGCGCCCAGCAGCACCGACAGGTGCGGCACCCGGCTGTTCGAGACGGCGTTGATCATCATCGCGCCGTGCTTGATGATGCCGGCCTGCTCGTACTCGCGCCCGACCATGTAGCCGGTGGTGTTGTGCAGGAACACCAGCGGGATGTCGGTCTGGTTGGCCAGCTGGATGAACTGCGCGGCCTTCTGCGCCTCCTGGCTGAACAGCACGCCCTGCGCGTTGGCCAGGACGCCGACCGGATGACCGTGGATGCGGGCCCACGCGGTCACCAGCGACGGCCCGTACCGCGGCTTGACCTCGTCGAAGTCGGAGTCGTCGACGACGCGGGCGAGCACCTCGCGCGGGTCGAAGGGTCGGGACAGGTCGTCGCCGACGATGCCGAGCAGTTCCTCCTCGGCGTACCGCGGCACCACCGAGGGACCCGGCACCGGGCCGCGCTTGCGCCAGTTCAGCCGCGCGACGATCCGCCGTCCCATGCGCAGCGCGTCCAGCTCGTCGGCAGCGACGTGGTCGGCGAGGCCGCTGACCCGGCCGTGCATGGCCGCGCCACCGAGCTCCTCCTCGCCGGCGACCTCGCCGGTCGCCATCCGCACGAGGGGCGGGCCGCCGAGGAAGACCTTGGCCCCGCCGTCGACCATCACGACGTGATCGCTCATGCCGGGCACGTACGCGCCGCCGGCGGTGGAGTTGCCGAAGACCAGCGCGATGGTCGGGATGCCGGCCGCCGAGAGCCGGGTCAGGTCGCGGAACAGCTGTCCGCCGGGGATGAAGATCTCCTTCTGCGTCGGCAGGTCCGCGCCGCCGGACTCGACCAGGTTGATCAGCGGCAGCCGGTTCTCCCGGGAGATCTGCATCGCCCGCAGCGTCTTCTTCAGCGTCCACGGGTTGCTCGCGCCGCCGCGGACGGTCGGGTCGTTCGCGATCAGCACGCACTCGACGCCCTCGACCACACCCACCCCGGTGACCACGCTGGCGCCGACGGCGAAGTCGCTGCCCCACGCGGCCAGCGGCGAGAGCTCGAGGAACGGGCTGTCGACGTCGACCAGCAGCTCGATCCGCTCGCGGGGCAGCAGCTTGCCGCGCTTCCGGTGCCGGGCTACGGCCTTGTCGCCACCGCCTGCCAGCGCCTTGGCGTGCTCGGCGTCCAGCGCGTCGAGCGCCGCCAGCATGGCGTCGCGATTCGCCGCGAACTGCCCCGACGCGGGGTCGAGCGTCGAACGGAAGCGGGTCACAGAAGAGCCTCCGGGATGTCGAGGGTGCGGCCACGCAGCCATTCACCGACGGCCTTGCCCTGCGGGTCGAACCGGGTGCTGGCGGCCACCCCGCGGCCGAGCAGGCCGTCGATGACGACGTTCACGGCCCGCAGGTTCGGCAGGACGTGCACGGTCACCGGCAGCTCCGCCGCCTCCGGCAGCAGCTCGCGGATCTTCGCGGGCGTGAGGGTCGCGGCCAGCCAGGCCGCGGCGTCGTCCGTCCGCGCCCAGAGACCGACGTTCGCCGTCCCGCCCTTGTCCCCGCTCCGCGCCTGCGCCACCGCACCCAGCGGCGCCCGCTGGGTGGGTCCGCCGACAGTTGCGCTCTGCTCCGCCGGTGTGAGCGGAGCGCAACTGTCCGGGGAGGAGGTCACTGCCGGCGGGGGGACGCCGATCCGGGTGCCGTCGGGCCGGACGGCGACGTGCGGGACGGCGTCCTGTGGCACGTAGGCCGCCGTGTAGACGCCGAACGGTGAACCGTTGCCCGGCGGCGCGGTCAGGTGGAACCCGGGATAGCCGGCCAGCGCCATCTCGACGGCGGCGCCGCTGAACGCCCGGCCCACGACGTCCGCCGAGGGGTCGAGCGCGGCGCAGCGCAGCAGCACGCTGGCGCCGGCCTCGGTGTCGGCATCCGGGCGCTCGACCCCGACGGTCGACCACGTCATCTCCGCGGGCCGCGCGGGCAGGGCCGCCTCGAACTGGGCGCGGGCGAACGCCGCCTTGGCCTCGATCCGGTCGCCGGTGAGCACGAAGGTGACCTCGTTGCGGTGGCCGCCGAGGGCGTTGAGGCAGACCTTCGTCGTGGGGGGCGGAGCCTCTCCGCGCACGCCCGAGATGCGCACGCGGTCGGGGCCGTCGTCGGAGAGCCGGATCGTGTCGAACCGGGCCACCACGTCCGGGCCGGCGTACCGCGGGCCGGTGATCTCGTAGAGCAGCTGCGCGGTGACGGTGTCCCGGTCGACGACGCCGCCGGTACCCGGGTGCTTGGTGATGACGCACGAGCCGTCGGCGGCCAGCTCGGCCAGCGGGAACCCGGGGTGCAGCAGCTGCTCGATCGGGTGCTCGTCGAACGCGGAGAGGTTGCCGCCGGTGGCCTGGGCCCCGCACTCGAGGACGTGCCCGGCCACGACCGCGCCGGCCAGCGCGTCCAGGTCGTCGCGCCCCCAGCCGAAGTGCGCGATCCCGGGCCCCACCACGAGCGAGGCGTCGGTGACCCGCCCGGTGACGACGACGTCCGCGGCGGCGCGCAGGCACTCGGCGATCCCGAACGCGCCGAGGTAGGCGTTGGCGGTCAGCGGCACGCCGAGACCGAGCTCGGCCGCGCGCGGGAGCAGGTCGTCGCCCTCGACGTGCGCGATCGCGGAGGGCACCCCCAGCCGCTCCGCGAGTTCCCGCAGCGCAGCAGCGAGCCCGGCGGGGTGCAGCCCGCCGGCGTTGACGACGATCCGGACGCCGCGGTCCGCCGCCAGCCCGAGGCACTCCTCCATCTGCGCGAGGAAGGTGCGGGCATAGCCCCGGGCGGGGTCCTTCGCGCGGTCCCGTCCGAGGATCAGCATCGTCAGCTCGGCGAGGTAGTCACCGGTGAGGACGTCGAGCGGTCCGCCCTCGAGCATCTCCCGGACGGCGGACCGCCGGTCGCCGTAGAAGCCCGACGCGTTGCCGATCCGCAGCGGCGCGGTCATGCGCCGGCACCCGCAGCGGGGCGGTCCTTCCCCGGCGGGCCGGCGAAGGCCTGGGCGATGTCCAGCCAGCGGTCGGCATCGGCACCGGTGGCCTCCAGGGCGAGGTCGGCCCGGTGCCGGCGGCGGGTGACCCGCAGGCAGAAGTCCAGCGCCGGGCCGGTCACCCGCTGCGCGGCGTCGTCCGGCCCCCACGCCCAGATCGAGCCGTCGGGCGCCGTCAGTTCCACGTGGAACGCTTCGGCGGGCGCGGGAAGCCCCCGCTGCGCGAACGCGAAGTCCCGGGTCCGGACGCCGATGTGGGCGACGTGCCGCAGCCGCGCGGAGACCGACGGCGGCAGGCCGAGGGCGTCGGTGACGTCCAGCCCGTGCGCCCAGGTCTCCATGAGTCGCGCCGTGGCCATGGACGCCACGCTCATCGGCGGCCCGTACCAGGGGAGCTTGGTGCCGGCGGGAAGGGAGCCCAGCGCCTCGGCGAGCGCCGCGCGCCCGGTCCGCCATCGCGTCAGGAGCTGCTCGGGGGCGGTCGTGGCCCCCTCGGCAGCAGCGTCGTCGACCGCGCGGGCCAGCGTGTCCGCCGCCGCGCTGGCGCCCTGCCGGAACGCATCAGGGTCCCGCGCGGCCTGGAGGGCCTGCTCGTCGGTCCACGCCAGGTGAGCGATCACGTGGGCGGTCGTCCAACCCTCCGCGGGGGTGGGCATCAGCCAGGCGGTGTCCTCGAGACCGGCGACGACCGCCTCGAGGGCGTCCCCCTCGGCGGCCAGGTCGGCGAGCAGCCCTGCCGGGTCCGCCATGTCACCTCCACCCGCGGCGATCGCATTGACCGCCCGTACGGTCAGCCTGCGGTGGAACCGGCGTCGCCGTCAAGGGCCGCGCTCAGCGCCTCCTCCACGACGCGCGCGACCTGCCCGTCCGGGGCGGCCAGTGCCCTAGCCGCAGCGGGATCGACGAGGACGCCCGCGAGGACGGAGTCGGCGAACGACTCCGCCACCTCGGCGACCGATCGTGGGCCGGCCGGGTCGAACCAGGTCCACATCCAGTGCACCGCGCCGAAGAGCTGCAGCGTGCGCAGCCGCTCGTCCCCCGGTCGGAAGCGGCCGGTGGCCACGCCGTCGGCGAGCACGCTCTCGACCAGCTCGCGGTACTCGCCGCGCAGCGCCTGGGACGTCTCCATGCCCGGATCGGCGGCGAAGCGGACCACCTCGCGCTGGAAGGCGACCGTCGCCCACCGGTCGACCACCTGGTAGCGGACGCCGAGATGGACGAAGGCCGCCAGCCGCTCGGCCGGCTCGACCAGCCGGGTCCAGACAGCGCGCACCTCGGCCAGGCGGCGGCGCATGTAGTTCTCGTGCAGCTCGCGCAGCAGCGCGTCCTTCGTGCCGAAGTGGTGGACGATGGTGCCCTTGCTGATGCCCAGCTCGGCCGCCAGGTCGCCGAAGTTGGTGCCGTCGTAGCCGCGCTCGGCGACGGCCCGGGTGAACGCATCCAGAATCTCCGCACGGCGGCTGTCGCGACGCGGCACGGAGTCCTGCGCGGTGACCACGCGCTGACCGTACGGACGGACAGTCGGGTCTGGCCAGCACCGGCGCCGTGCGGCAGTCTTCCGAGTCGTGCTCCTCGATGCCGCCCTGCTCTCCGCCGGATTCGACGACGTGCCGGCCACGGCCCGCGACATCGAGGCGCGCGGCTACTCCGCGCTCTGGGCCTCCGAGGTGGCTCACGATCCGTTCCTGCAGTTGCTCGCCGCTGGCCAGGCCACCGAGCGCCTGCAGGTCGGGACGGCCATCGCGGTGGCCTTCGCACGCTCCCCGATGACGCTGGCGACCACGGCCTACGACCTCCAGCGCTACACCCGCGGACGGTTCGTCCTCGGCCTGGGCACCCAGATCAAGGCGCACGTCGAGCGGCGGTTCTCGATGCCGTGGACCGCGCCGGCCGCTCGCATGCGGGAGTTCATCGGGGCGCTGCACGCGATCTGGGATGCCTGGCAGCACAGTTCGCCGCTCCGGTTCCAGGGCGAGCACTACCGGCACACCCTCATGACTCCGATGTTCTCGCCGGAACCGCACGAGTGGGGCGCACCGCCGGTCTACCTGGCCGCCGTCGGGCCGCTGATGACCCGGCTGGCCGGCGAGGTCGCCGACGGGCTGCTGGTGCACGGCTTCACGACCGAGCGATACCTGCGCGAGCGGACGCTCCCGGCGCTGGAGGAGGGCCTGTCCGCCGCCGGCCGCGAGCGCTCCGCGGTGGCCGTCACCCTGCCCGGTCTGGTCGTCAGCGGGCGCACGGAGGAGGAGATGGCGGCCGCAGCGGCCGCGGTGAAGGGCACGATCGCGTTCTACGGCAGCACACCCGCCTACCGACCCGTCCTCGCACTGCACGGCTGGGAGAGCCTCGCCGACGAGTTGCATGCGCTGTCGGTCGGCCGCCGCGAGGACAAGTGGACGGCGATGCGCGACCTGGTCGACGACGAGGTGCTCGGCACCTTCGCCGTCGTCGCGGAGCCGGACGACGTGGCCGCGCAGGTGCGCCGGCGCTACGACGGCCTGGTCGACCGGTTCAGCGTGTACGCCTCCTACCCGGCGTCCCTGGACCTGTGGGATCCCCTCGTCCGCGCCTTCCACTGATCCTGGCCGTCCCCAGGCCGGACGTCTCGGGCATACTGGCATTGGGAATCATTGTCAGTAACGAGGAGTTCCGCCGTCGTGCACCGGACCACCGCCGCCGCCGCTCTGGCGTCCCTCGTCGCGCTCACCGTCTCGGGGTGCTCGGCCGGCGCCGCGACCAGCGCCGTCTCCCCGGGCGATCCGGCGACCTGCCCGGGCGAGGTCGTCGACGTGGTGGTGTCCGTGGGCCAGTGGGGTGACCTCGTCCGGCAGCTGGGCGGCGCGTGCGCCACGGTGACGACCCTCATCTCCTCCGCGGCGATCGACCCGCACGACTTCGAACCGGGCACGTCCGCGCTCGCCGCCATCTCCTCCGCCGACCTCGTGGTGCTCAACGGCGCCGACTACGACCACTGGGCGGAGAACGCCGTGTCCGCCCTCGATCCCGAGCCCGCCGTGGTCAGCGCTGCCGACGTCGCCGGCGTCGCGGCCTCGGGCGCCGACCCGCACCTCTGGTACTCCCCCGACGTCGTGCACGAGATGTCCGACGCGGTGCACGGCGCGCTGTCGCGGCTCGCGACGGCGAAGGCGGCCGACTACCTCGCTGCGCGGGCCACCGCCTGGACCGACGCGTTGGTCCCGTACGACGCCGCCGTCCGGAGGCTGTCCGCGCTGGCTCCGGGACACACGTACGCCGCCACCGAGCCCGTGTTCGACCGGATGGCCGCCGCGATCGGACTGCGGGACGCAACCCCCGAGGGTTACCGCCGCGCCTCGAGCAACGACAGCGAGCCCGCGCCCGCCGATCTCACCGGGTTCGATGCCGCGCTGGCCGACGGCAGCATCGACGTCCTCGTCTACAACACCCAGACCAGCGGAACCGTCCCGACGCAGCTGCGCACCGCCGCGGAGCGCGCGGGCGTGCCGGTGGTCGAGGTCTCGGAATCGCCGCCCGACGCGGAGGGTTCCTTCGTCGCGTGGCAACTGGCCCAGCTCACGGAGCTCTCGAACGCCCTGGGCGGGACCTCGTGACCGCCCCGGACGAGCGCCCGCCCGCCCTCGCGATGACTGACGTCAGCGTCGTCCGCGGGGGTCGCACGGTCTGGTCGGAGGGCACGTTCAGCGTGCGGTCCGGCGCCGTCGTCGGCGTCATCGGGCCCAACGGCGCCGGCAAGACGACGCTCTTCCAGCTCGCCCTCGGCCTGCTGCCCGCCGCCACCGGCCGGGTCGAGGTACTGGGCGCCGCCCCCCGACGCGGCAACCGGCGGATCGGCTACGTGCCGCAGAACTACACCGCCGCCCTCGGACACGCGATCCGCTGCCGCGACCTGGTCACCCTCGGTCTCACCGGGGGCCGGTTCGGCCTGCGGCCCACCTCCGCGGCCGAGCGGGCGCGCGTGGACGACGCGCTGCGCCGGGTCGGGGCACTCGAGTTCGCCGACCGGCGGATGTCGGAGCTCTCCGGCGGCCAGCAGCAGCGGGTCGCCATCGCCCAGGCGATCGTCGACGACGCCGAGCTTCTGCTGCTCGACGAGCCGCTGGCCAACCTCGACCTGCGCAACCAGCAGGAGATCGTGCGGCTGCTCGGAGAGCTGCACCGGGACCGCGACGTCACGATCATGGTGGTCGCCCACGACCTGAACCCCATGCTGCCGGTGCTCACCGAGGCGATCTACCTGCTCGACGGCCACCCGCACCACGACCCGATCACCGATGTGGTGCAGGAGGAGCTGCTCACCCACCTCTACGGCACCCCGGTGGGCGTCGTCCGGACGGCGCAGGGCGACCTGTTCACCCGCGCCGCCTGGCGGGACATCCGATGAGCGCACTGGCGTCGGTTCAGTTCCAGTCGAACTGGCTGCAGATCCTGCAGAGCCCGTTCATGGTGCACGCGCTGATCGGCGGCTCGTTCGTGGCCGTCGCCGCGGGCCTGCTCGGCTACTTCGTCATCACCCGGCAGAACGCCTTCGCTGCGCACGCGCTCGCACACATCGGCTTCCCGGGCGCCACCGGCGCGATCCTCATCGGTGCGCCGGTGACCCTCGGGCTGGCCGTCTTCTGCATCGGTGGCGGCCTGCTGATCGGGCTGTTCGGACGGCGGGTGGCCGACCGGGAGATGGCCACCGGCACGATCCTCGCCCTCGCCACGGCGCTGGGCGTGCTGTTCGCCTCGCTGGCCAGCGCCAACGCCAGCACCACGACCTCGGTGCTCTTCGGCAACCTGCTCGCGATCTCGCGCGACCAGTTGCTGATCTACGGCGCCTTCACCCTCGCTGTCGTCGGCACGCTCGCCGTCCTCGCCCGGCCGCTCGTCTTCGCCTCCGTCGATCCCGCGGTGGCCGAGGCCCGCGGGGTCCCGGTGCGCGCCCTCGGCCTGGCGTTCGTCGTCCTCCTGGCCCTAACCATCACCATGGCGGTCCAGGTGGTCGGCACCCTGCTGCTCTTCGCCCTGGTCGTGACTCCGGCCGCGACCGCGCTCCGGATCACGGCCCGGCCGATCCGGGTGGCGCTGATCTCCGTCGCGCTCGCGCTCGGCGCCGTGTGGGGCGGCCTGGTGCTGGCGGCGATGGTCGACCTGCCGCCGAGCTTCTTCATCGTGTCACTGGCGGTGAGCGCCTGGGTCCTCGTCCTCGCGGTGGTCGGACGGCGGCAACGACGTCCGGCGGAACCCCTCGTGGACGCCCACCACCGCCACTGACCTGGGCCGGCGTGAGCGATCTCTCAGCGGTTGCGGCACAGATCACCGGTTCGGGCGTTTGCCCGCGCGCCGAGCGGGGGCACGCTGTGTACATGGCCGACTCTGCTCACGACGTCCGCGTATCCGACGACTCCACCGAGGCCCAGACCGATGAGTCCGGCACCCCCGAGCAGGCGACCGTGACCGTCGCCCGCATGCTGGCCAACCCCCGCCGGGTCCGCCGCAACTGAACCGACGCTGACGCAGAGTCACGTCGCCCACCCCAGGAGCCCCACCGCTCCCCGGCGTCCCGGGTAACCCGGACGCCTCTCGTCACCCAGAGCAACCATCTCCGGCGTGCCGCGAACTGCTCCGTCACGGATGTGCGGCACGATCGCTGACGTGACCGCCGCCCTGTCCCTCGCTCCCGCAGACGACGCAACCGGACCCGTTCGCCGCAGCCGTGCCGAGCGCCAGGCGATCGTGCTGGACACCGCCGAGCGACTCTTCGCCGGTCGCAGCTCCCGCAGCGTCGGCATGGACGAGCTGGTCCGCGAGACCGGCCTGGGCAAGATGACGGTCTACCGGCTCTTCAAGAGCAAGGACGACCTGGTCGGCGCCTACCTCGCCCGCAAGTCCGCCACCGTGCTCGCGTTCATCGACGCCGAGCTGGTCCGCCTCCAGGGCGACCCGCGGGCCGCACTGCTGTCGGTGGTCGACGCCGTCGAGCGGGACGTCACCCGCACCGGCTTCCGCGGCTGCCCGTTCAACAACGTCAGCAGCGAGTACGACGACCCGCAGCACCCCGCCCGCAGTGCGGCCGCCGACTACAAGTTCGAGCTGTACGGCAGGCTCGAGCGGCTGGCCGAGCAGATCGTCCCGGGTGCCGGTGAGGACCTGGCGGCGCAGATCCACCTGATCATCGACGGCATGTACCTCTCCGGCGGCCTCCTCGGCCCCGACGGTCCCGCTGCGCACGGCCGCCAGCTCGCCGAGCGCCTGATCGAGCTGGCCGCGTCCCGCGTCTGACCTGAGGATGGGAGCGTGTCCGACGACCGCACCCGCCCCGACCTCGACGACGCGACGGTCGAGGGGCTCGGCAAGCTCTCCGAGGCCCTCGAGACCGTCGACCAGGCCCGCGGCCTGCTGTACGGCTTCCACCAGCTGACCGGCAAGGCCGACCGCCTGCTCCAGGACGCCGTGCGGATGTTGCGGGACGCCGGCCATGGCGCGCTGGCCGACGACCTCGACCGCGACCTGGTCGGCCGCAACGTCATCGCCGACCGGTGGACCTTCCAGGTCGTCGAGGACTTCGACGCGAACTACTGGGGCGCCTTCCGCGACCTCGACGCGCGCGCACGCGACGAGCTGGCCGACGGCGACCGGCACGTGTTCGAGGCGCGGATGAAGCAGTCCGAGCGGACGAAGGGCCACCCCGAGCACGAGGCGGGACCAGCCCTCCACGAGTGAACGGCCGTGGACCGCTCAGCGGCGCCGGGGAACGGCACCTGGTCGCGGTGTCGCCCGGAGGGTGACAGTGTCATTGCCGTGACGACGCCGACACCGGACGACGAGCGCGAGGCCGGCCCACTCGGCAGCGAGGTGGCGCCGCCCGGGGACGAGGAATCCCAGGGCGGAGGCGGGGACTCGGTCGCGGGGCCGAGCTATCCCCCGGCGGAGACCGAGCCCGACGCACACTGAGGTCACGGGGACGGCGCGCTGAGCAGCGGGCGTCCCGTGCGGCACCCACACTCAGGGCGTGACCACTTCCGAGCCCCGACCAACCAGCGCTCCCGGCACCGACCCGACGATCGGGGTCCCGGCCGCGGACGCCGCGAACCCGCCGACCATCGCCACGGGCGGGACCACGCCCGCACCACCGCAGCAGGCACCGCCGCGACCGCGGCGCACCGGGCGGACGATCGGCCGCAGCCTCGCCGCCGCCCTGCTGGTCTTCGTCACCGTCGTGCTCGTGCTGTTCGTCATGTTCAACACGCAGACGGTGCAGATCAGCCTCGTGTTCACCGACGTCCAGGCGCCGCTGGTGCTCGCCCTCGTGATCGCTGCCGTCCTCGGCGCGCTCGTGGCCGGCCTCCTGGGGGCGGTGATGCGGGCGCGGCGCCGCAACCGCTGAGAACCGGCTCCTCATCGTCCTGGGACCGGTGGAATCCGACCCCTATGAGCGTGTCACCGGCGATGGACTTGCTCGTTGCTACTCGTGAGTAATACCGTTTGTTACTGGTGAGTAGGAAACCGCCGCTCACCGGCACGGAGCACGGGAGCGCAGCGTCATGAGCCACTACACCGCCAATCTCCGCGACCTCGAGTTCAACCTCTTCGAGTTCCTGGACACCAAGGACCGCTTCGGCACGGGGCCGTTCGAGCAGATGGACACCGAGACCGCCCGCGGGGTGCTGGCTGAGATCCGCAAGCTCGCCGAGGGCCCGATCGCCGCGTCCTTCACCGACGCCGACCGCAACCCGCCGGTGTTCGACCCGGCCACGCACTCGGTCACGCTTCCCGAGTCGTTCAAGAAGTCGATGAAGGCGATCAACGACGGCGAGTGGTGGCGTCTCGACGTCCCCGAGCACCTGGGCGGCTTCGGCGCCCCGCATGCGCTGACCTGGGCCGCGTTCGAGATGGTCCTGGGCGCGAACCCGGCCGTCTTCATGTACGGCTCGGGTGCGGCGTTCGCCGCCGTCCTCGACGAGCTGGGCACCCCGGACCAGAAGAAGCTCGCCGAGCTCATGCTGGAGAAGGGCTGGGGCGCCACGATGGTGCTCACCGAGCCCGACGCCGGCTCCGACGTCGGCGCCGGCACCACGAAGGCCGTGCAGCAGCCCGACGGCTCGTGGCACATCACCGGCGTGAAGCGGTTCATCACGTCGGCCGAGCACGACCTGAGCGACAACATCATCCACCTGGTGCTGGCCCGTCCCGAGGGCGCGAAGGCCGGCACGAAGGGGCTGTCCCTGTTCGTCGTCCCCAAGTTCCACGTCGATCTCGAGACCGGCGAACTGGGCGAGCGCAACGGTGTGTACGTCACCAACGTCGAGAAGAAGATGGGCCTGAAGGTCTCCACGACCTGCGAGCTCACCTTCGGCGACGGTCCGCTGCCGGCGCAGGGCTGGTTGGTCGGCGAGGTGCACGACGGCATCGCGCAGATGTTCAAGGTCATCGAGCACGCGCGCATGTTCGTCGGCGCCAAGGCCATCGCGACGCTGTCGGCGGGCTACCAGGTGGCGCTGGACTACGCGAAGACCCGCGTGCAGGGCGCCGACCTCACCGCCACGTCCAAGGACGCCCCGCGCGTGACGATCACCCACCACCCCGACGTCCGCCGCTCGCTGATGCTGCAGAAGTCCTACGCCGAGGGCATGCGGGCGCTCTACCTGTACGCCGCCAGCTTCCGCGACCAGGTCATCGACGCCGACGCGGTGGGCGATGCGGAGAAGGCCAAGCTGGCCGAGCGCATCAACGACCTGCTGCTGCCGATCGTGAAGGGCTTCGGCTCAGAGCGGGCCACCCAGCTGCTCACCGCGGAGTCGCTGCAGACCCTCGGCGGCTCGGGCTACCTGCAGGACTACCCGATCGAGCAGTACATCCGCGACTCCAAGATCGACACCCTGTACGAGGGCACGACGGCGATCCAGGGCCAGGACTTCTTCTTCCGGAAGATCGTCAAGGACGGCGGCGTCGCCCTCACCTGGGTCGCGGAGCAGATCCAGGCGACGATCGACGCCGAGGTCGGGAACGGCCGCCTCAAGGAGGAGCGGGCGCTGCTGGCCACCGCCCTCTCCGACGTCCAGGGCATGCTCACCGCGATGTTCGGCCACCTCACGGCCGCTCAGGAGGACATGACCTCGCTCTACAAGGTCGCGCAGAACACCAGCCGGCTGCTGCTGGCCACCGGTGACCTGATCACCGCGTGGCTGCTGATCCGCCAGTCCGAGGTGGCACTCGCCGCGCTGGGTGGCGAGGTGAGCGAGAAGGACCGGTTCTTCTACGAGGGCAAGCTCGCCGCGACCCGCTTCTTCGCCACGCAGGTCCTGCCGCGGCTCACCTCCGAGCGGCTGATCGTCGAGAACACCGACAACGCCCTGATGGAGGTCGACGAAGCGGCCTTCTGAGAAAGGACCCCGCTGCCCCCCACCGCTCGCAAGCTCGCGGCGGGCCCCTGCAGCGGAGCCACACCAGCGGCCGCCCCCACACCGTCGTGGGGGCGGCCGCTGTCGTTTCGGGCCGCGCACCAGGGGCATGGCTGGAGACATGACCGAGCCCGAGAACACCGGCTACCAGGACTCGCCCGACACCACCGACCCCGCCGCGGGCACCCAGGGCACGGATGAGGGCGGCGCCCCGCTCACGACGGACGACGACGCGCAGGCCGACGACGGCGTCGTCCGGCCCGGCAACGAGCCGGACTAAGCGCTCATCCCGCCGTCGACGACGAGCGTGCTCCCGGTCGTGAAGCTGCTCTGGGCCGAGGCGAGGTAGAGCACCGACTTCGCGATCTCCTCCGGGCGAGCGTGCCGTCCCAGCGGGATCTGCCGGTTCAGCGACGCGGTCGCGTCGGTGCCGAGCACCGGCGTCAGCCGCTCCTCGACACCCGCCTGGAAGTCGTTCGCCATGGGCCCCGGGTGCAGGGTGTTGACCCGGATGTGGCGGGTGGCCGCCTCCTTCGCCACCGACCGCATCAAGCCCACCTGCGCATGCTCGACGGCCGCGCGGACGCTCTCCCCGGCCGCGGCGCGCAGCCCGGCGACACTCGACACGATCACCACGCTGCCGCCGTCGCTCAGCACGCGCAGCCCGTGCTTGCAGGCCAGCAGCACTCCGCGCACGTGGACGGCGACCAGGTCGTCGAACTCCTCGACGTCGACCTCCGTGACCGGCACGGTGGAGGCCGGCGTCCCGGCGCTCGCCACCAGCACGTCGAGCGACCCGTGCCGGTCGACGACGATCTCCATCGCACGGGCCACGTCGCCCTCGCTCGTCGCGTCGCACGCCACCCCGGACACGTTCACGTCGTCGAGTGCGGCCTCTGCGGCCTTGAGGGCGTCGGGATTCCGATCGGCCAGGACGACCCGGGCGCCCTCCTTCAGGAAGAGCCTCGCCGTGGCGCGCCCCAGGCTGCCCCCGCCGCCGGTGATGAGGGCGACCCGGCCCTCCAGCAGATTCCGCCGGTCGGGGTCGTGCACACGCATGGGCTGCGCCTCCGCTGGGTCGTCGATCGGATCGGGTGGTGTGGCCGCCCGAGTTTGTCAGCCGGTGCCGGGTGGCGCTCGACCGACCGACCGCGCGGCGGGCCGTGGTGCCGTCGCCCATAAGCACGGCCTCCACCGTGTGCGTGACAGCCCTAGGGACAGCCGGGACCAGCGCCTAGCCTCCCCGACATGGCGGCTCCCACGACCCTCTCCGGACGGCGTGCCCTGATCACTGGTGGGGCTTCCGGGATCGGCCGCGCGTGCGCGGAACGGCTCGCGGCCGACGGTGCGCACGTCCTCGTCGTCGACCGGGACGCCGACGCGGCCGAGGCGGTCGCGGCGCAGGTGGGCGGCACAGCCGTGGCCGTCGACCTGTCCGACCTGACGGCCGTCGACGGCCTGGACCTCGCCGTGGACATCCTGGTCAACAACGCCGGCCTGCAGCACGTGGCGCCCATCCACGAGTTCCCGGTCGACCGGTTCTCCTACATCCTGCGGCTGATGCTCGAAGCGCCCTTCCGGCTGGTCCGCGGCGCCCTTCCGCACATGTACGCGCAGGGCTGGGGGCGCGTCGTGAACATCAGCTCCATCCACGGCCTGCGCGCCTCGGCGTACAAGTCCGCCTACGTCACGGCCAAGCACGGCCTGGAGGGGCTCTCCAAGGTCATCGCCCTGGAGGGGGCGGAGCACGGGGTCACCTCGAACTGCGTGAACCCGGCCTACGTGCGCACCCCCCTGGTCGAGGGCCAGATCGCCGACCAGGCGCGGGCCCACGCACTGAGCGAGGACGACGTCGTCGAGCAGGTCATGCTCGCCCCCGCGGCGATCAAGCGGCTGATCGAGCCGGCCGAGGTCGCCGACGCGGTGTCCTGGCTCTGCTCGCCGTCGGCCACGTCGGTGACCGGCACGTCGATGGTCATGGACGGTGGCTGGAGCGCGCATTGAGTGCCCAACCGGCGAGAATGCCCGGCGTGAACCGTTCCCCTGCGCGAGCGCCCGCCGGAGAGGGGCCCCGGCCCGCCGGAGGCCGCGCGGCCGAGTACTTCCACCTGCTGCTCGAGGACGCGGCCGCGATCGCCTACGAGCGGCCGGTCGTGCGGGCCCGCGCGGCGGGCGTGGACGGCGACGAGCTCGCCGAGCTCGAACGCCTCAAGCTGCTCGCTCTGCAGGTGCGCGAGGCCTTCGCGGCGCGACGGCGGCGGGAGTCGGAGCTGTCGGCGCTGTTCGACACCGCGAACGACCTGGCTGCGCTGCGGGGGGTGGACTCGGTGCTCACCGCCATCGTCCGCCGGGCGCGCCAGCTGCTCGGCACCGACGTCTCGTACCTGACGCTCAACGACAACGCGCGCCGCGACACCTACATGCGGGTGACCGACGGCTCGGTGTCGGCGCGCTTCCAGGCCCTGCGGCTGCCGATGGGCAGCGGGCTCGGCGGCCTCGTCGCCCAGACGTCGGCGCCGTACGCCACCTCCAGCTACTTCGCCGACGCCCGGTTCCGGCACACCACCGAGATCAACGACGGCGTCCGCGACGAGGGGCTGGTGGCCATCCTCGGCGTTCCACTGATCCGCGGATCGCAGGTCATCGGGGTGCTCTACGCGGCCGACCGGAGCGAGCGCGCCTTCGACCGGTCCGAGGTGGCGCTGCTCGGCTCCCTGGCGGCGCACGCGGCGATCGCGCTGGACAACGCCCGCCTGCTGGAGGAGACCCGCGCGGCGCTGGACGAGCTGTCCGCGGCCAGCCGCGAGCTGCGCGCGCACACCACGTCGGTCGAGCGGGCCGCCGGTGCCCACGACCGGTTCATCGACGTCGTCCTGCGGGGCGGCGGGGTCGAGGACGTCGCCGTCGCGGTGACAGAGGCGCTCGGCGGCACCATCACCGTGCTGGACGAGGAGGGGCGGCCGACGCCGCGGCCCGCGGACGGTGCGGAGTGCTGCGGGCTCCCACCCGACCCGGCCGGGGCGCTCACCCTGGCCCGCTCGACCGGTCGCACCGTGCGGGACGGCAGCTGGTGGACCGCCGCGGTCACCGTCGACAACGAGCTGCTCGGCGGGCTGGTCCTGCAACGCGATGCCGTCCTGTCGGACGCCGATCAGCGAATCCTCGAGCGGGCAGCCCTGGTGACCGCCCTCCTGCTGCTGATCCGGCGCACGGCCGGGGAGGCCGAGAACCGGGTGCGGGGGGAGCTGCTCGAGGAGCTGCTCGGCGCCCAGGTGCGCGACCCGGAGGGCGTGCGCGAGCGGGCCCGCCGACTGGGTGCCGACCTGGACCGGCCGCTCGCGGTGGTGGTGGCCCGGGTCGACGAGCGCGCGGTCGGCCGGGCGCTGGCCGGGGCCAGCCACCTGGCGGCCACCCGGGGCGGTCTCGCCGCCCTGCACGACGGGTCCGTGGTGCTCTGCCTGCCCGACCTGGCACCGGCCGACGCGGCGAGCACGGTGCGGCGCGAACTGGCCGCCGCCGGGGTCGATCCCGTGACGGTCGGCGGCGCCGGGCCGGTGCGAGGACCGGCCGCGGTGGCCACGGCCTACGCCGAGGCCGGGCGCTGCGCGGCGACCCTCGTCGCCCTCGGGCGCACCGGTGATTCCGCGAGCGCCGCGGATCTGGGGTTTTTCGGGCTGCTCGTCGGCGAGGGCCGCGACGTGCGGAGCTTCGTGCAGACCACCCTGGCCCCCGTCCTGGAGTACGACGGACGCCGTGGCACCGACCTGGTCGCCACGCTGCAGGCGTACTTCGCGGCAGGCGCGTCCCCGGCGCGGGCCGCCGAGGGGCTCCAGGTTCACGTCAACACCGTCACCCAGCGGTTGGAGCGGGTCAGCCGGCTGATCGGCAAGGACTGGTCGACGCCGGAGCGGGCGCTGGAGATCCAGCTCGCGCTCCGCCTGCATCGCCTCACCGGCGACACCCCGGGCAGCTGACCGCGCCGCTTACCCTGGGCGGGTGCTTCCCGCCCCGCCGACCCTGCTCCCGGTGGAGCAGTGGGCGGCACGGACGGCGGCGCACGAGGCGCGGATCGACCGGTGGACGGCGCCGCACCGGGAGCGCCGCCGCCGGGGCGAGAACCACCCGGTGCACGACTTCCTCTTCACCTACTACTCGCAGGTCCCGGGGCGGCTGCGCCGCTGGGATCCGGGACCGGGGGTGGCTCTGGCCGGCCCTGCTCCGCACGCGGGCCGGCGCGGGTACGCCACCGAACCGGACGGTGCGGTGCGGCTGGACGTCCCGGCCTTCCTCGCCGATCGCGGGAACACTGTCCGCTTCGTCCGGGATCTGCTCGCTGCGACCGCGTCGCGGCCGGCCTTCGGCGGGTGCTTCGGGTTGCACGAGTGGGCGATGGTCTACCGCGACCGCGAGACCCGCCATGCGGTGCCGCTGCGGCTGGGCGCCGACGGCACGGACGCCGTCGTCGAGTCGCACCAGATCCGGTGCACGCACTTCGACGCGTTCCGCTTCTTCACGCCGTCCGCCGTGCCGCGCAACCGGCTGCAGCCGACCCGGGAGACCCAGCCCGCGCTGGAGCAGCCCGGCTGCCTGCACGCCGGCATGGACCTCTACAAGTGGGCCTACAAGCTCAGCCCGGCCACCCCGGGCGAGCTGGTCGCCGACTGCTTCGAGCTGGCCGCCGAGATCCGCGAGCTGGACATGCGTGCGTCCCCCTACGACCTCACCGGCCACGGGTACGCGCCGGTCGCGATCGAGACGCCCGAGGGCAAGGCGATCTACGTGGCCGCCCAACGCGGGTTCGCCGAGCGCGGTGCCGTCCTGCGCCGGCGGCTCCTGGAGGTCTGCGACGTCCTGCTGCGCGACGCCGTACCGTCGCACGGGTGACTGCCACGCGCACCGACCGCTGGGTGCGGCTCGACGGGACGACCAACATGCGCGACCTCGGTGGCCTGCCGACCGCCGACGGCGCGCGCACGGTGCCCGGCCGGATCCTGCGCAGCGACAACCTGCAGACCCTGAGTGCGGACGACGTCGTCCGCCTGCGCACGCAGTTCGGCCTGCGCGAGGTGATCGACCTGCGGACGACCGCCGAGATCCTGCTCGAGGGCCGCGGCCCGCTGCGCGACGTCCCGGACGTCGTCCATCGGCACTTCAGCCTGCTCCCCGAGCGGGGCCACCACACCGACGTGTTCGCGGTCGAGGAGGAGGACGCCCCGCTGGGCGACCTGTCCTCCGGCTGGGTGGAGACCCTCCTCCCACGCATGACGGCGGAGCACGACCAGGGTTTGCCGCCCGCCGTCCGCTCGTACCTCGGGTACCTCAGCGACCGGTCCGATCACGTGGTCGACGCGCTGCGCGCGCTCACCGTCGCGGAGCCCGGCTCGTCGGTCGTGCACTGCGCCGCCGGCAAGGACCGCACCGGGGTCGTCGTGGCGCTCGCCCTGGCGGTGGCCGACGTCCCGCACGAGGAGATCGTCGCCGACTACGCCATGACGGCCGACGTCATCGAGGCGCTGGTCGCCAAGCTGGCCGCCTCCCCGACCTACGCCGAGGACATGGAGCAGCGCGACATCGCCAGCCACACCCCCCGGGCGGAGACGATGGACCGTCTGCTCACCGTGCTGGACGAGCGGTTCAGTGGTCCGGTCGGGTGGCTCGACGCGCACGGCTTCGGCACCGGGGAGCGGTCGGCGCTGCGGGCGCGGCTGCGCGGATAGCGGTCAGGAGCCGGCACGGAGCGGTCCGGGCTGCGTGGTGCGCCCGCGCTCCTTGTGCCGGTACATCGCTGCATCGGCCTGGCGCAACAGCTGCTCGGCCGTCCGCTCCGAGGCGGCGTCGTGCAGGGCGATGCCGACGCTCGTCCCGACCGTCACCGCGGTGCCGTCCAGCCGGAACGGCTCGGTGAAGCACTCCGCGACGCGCTGGGCGAGACCGTCGGCGTCGTCGACCAGGCCGGGCAGGATGATCGCGAACTCGTCGCCGCTGAGCCGTCCGACGGTGTCCCCGGGACGGACGGCGGCGCGGAGCCGGGCCGACACCTGGCGCAGCAGCTCGTCGCCCGCGGCGTGCCCCAGGGTGTCGTTGACCTGCTTGAACCGGTCCAGGTCGCAGAAGAGGACGCCGAGGCGCGCACCGTCGTCGACCTCGGGCAGGGCTGCCTCGAGCCGCTCCAGGAACAGGGTCCGGTTCGGCAGCCCGGTGAGCGCGTCGTGCGTGGCCTGGTGGCGGACGGTCGCCAGCAGGCGCGCCTTCTGGAGAGCCGTCGTGGCCTGGTCGCCGACGCCCCGGAGACGGGCCAGGACCTCGCCGTCGAGGGTCTGGGGGGCCTCGCCGGCACCCCAGCCTGCGGTGGCGACGCCGAGGAAGGTGGTGCCGGCCAGCAGCGGCACGGCGACGACGTCCTCGGTGCCGACCCCCTGCAACAACTCCCGGAGGGCCGGGCTGCTGGTCGTGCTGCTGAGGACGATCGGCTCGCGGTTGGTCAGGATGCCGACGAGCTCGGGCACGTCCTCGGCCCGCAGCATCGTCGTGCGGAGCAGCTCGCTGCCCTCCTGGCTGAGGCCCACCGAGGAGTGGGACTGCAGCGAACCGCTGGCGGGGTCCCACATCAGGATGCCCGCGCTGGTGCAGCCGACGATCCGGGGCAGCGCCTCGCTGACGACCGCGGTCACCGCACCCGAGTCGGTCGCGCCGGAGAGTTCGTGGGCCAGCGCGAGCAGCGCCCCCGCCCGGTCGGCCTCCCGGCGCGCGCCGGCCAGGGCGATGATCAGGTCCAGGGCCGCCGCCGCATGGCCGGCGTAGGCCGCGAGCAACGTGGACTCGTCGCCCATGACGCCGTCGCTGGTCCGGTAGATCGCCGCGAGCCGGCCGTGCCGACGCCGGGCGGAAGCCACGTCCACCACCACGGCGTCCGGTCCGAGATCGGCACCGGCGAGCAGCGCCGTCGACATCGACGCGACCTCGTCGGGTTCGAGCCCGGCGCTGTGCACCACGGGTGCTCCGCCGTCGGGCCCCTCGACCGCGAGCAGGTAGGCGGGTGCGAGGACGGCCTCGCCGGCGCGGGCGATGAGCCGCTCCAGCGCCGTGTCGACGTCGTCGCTGCCCACGAGGTCGGTGGCCGCCGACTGCAGGGTGCGCAACTGGGCGCGCAGCGCCGCGAGCTCCAGGTCCCTGGCCCGTCCGTCGCGGCGCCGCCCCGGTAGCCGGCTGCGGCGGTCCCAGGTGAGCCGGTAGATGCAGGCCGGCGCGCCGTCGGACTCGCACTGGTGGTGCTCGATCTCCGCCGGGGGGAGGCCGAACACCGTGGGTACGGTGGTGAGCAGCCCCTGGGCGTAGAGGCAGTCGAGTCGGGAGTGCTGGAACCCTGCGTGCAGGGTGAACCGGATGGTGGCCGAGGTCGCGCCCGAGTCGACGATCTCCATCGTGGAGGTGGTGCTGAACTTGGCGACGGCGCGGGGCAGCTGCCGGAAGACCTGCCGAGGGGTGCCCATCGCCCGGAGCAGGATCACGATCCCGTGTGCGAGTCCGGACTGGAGCGCGGCGGCGCCCACGCGGAACATCAACCGCGGGTCGCCGACGACCTCGGTCGCGGCCTCGAACAGGCGGATGCGGGTGTCGTAGCTCCACCAGCGCGCCTGGTCCTCGAGCTCCTCGGCGGTGTGCGGCACGCAGGCGGTGGCGAGCACCTCCTCGACTCCGGCATCGCCTGCGACCGAGCGCACGTAGCGCAGGAGTCCACCGGTGGTTGCGCCCGAGGTCTCCCGCGCCTCGCCGATCCCGTCACTCATCGCGCGCACCCTGTCACGGAGAACGCCGGGGTCACCGCCGGGGTCCGCCGTGCGGCGGACGGCCCGGAGGCGGTCGACGTCCCTGCGAGGTGCACAGGTTCTCAACGGCAGTTGCACGCTGAAACCTGAATGCCCTGACCCACCCGGGTGAGGGGTTTCCGCAGGTCACCGGACGGGTCGCTCGACCCCCGGAATGCAGCCGACCCCGGCCTCCGCGGGGAGGTCGGGGTCGTGGCATCGCGCGCCGCCCTCGGGGCGGCGGCGACTCAGCGGAGGGTCGAGCCGGCGCTGTTGGCGAGAGCCACCAGCTCGTTCCGCATGGAGGGGGTGGTGGCGCCCTCGATCGCCCGGTTGATGGCCCGCCGGTTACGCGCGGCCTGACGACGCTGACGCCAGCTGGACACGGTGCTCATCGTGGTGCCTTTCATCGAAGTTGATCGTCTACGCCTCAGATAATGCAGGCGTACACCAATGTATTCCGACGAATCACAGGCAGACCTGAAGTTTCACCGTGTTTCTCTCACCTGGAAGGGTGGGAGTCCTCACCCGGCGGCGGCCAGCACCTCCCGCACCGCCGCACGTGCCGCGGCCGGGTCGTCCTGCGCCAGCGCGGCCTCGGCCGCCTGCCGGCAGATCGCGAGCTCGACCGTGGCCAGCCGGGCCCCGACGCCCGCGACCGCCGAGGCGGCGCAGGACAGAGAGGTGATGCCCAGCCCGACGAGCACGCAGGCCAGCAGCGGGTCGGCGGCGGCCTCGCCGCAGACCCCCACCGGCTTACCCGTGCGGCGTCCCGCCTCCGCCGTGATGGCGACCAGGGCCAGCAGGGCCGGCTGCCACGGGTCGGTCAGGTCGGCGAGGTCGGCGGACAACCGGTCGGCCGCCAGCGTGTACTGCGACAGGTCGTTGGTGCCGATCGACAGGAAGTCGACGTGCTGGAGGAGCCGCTCGGCGTGCAGCGCCGCCGACGGCACCTCGATCATCACGCCGGGCACGAGGTCGCGAGCGCGGACCGCGGCGGCGAACTCCGCGGCCTCCGGAACGGTCGCGACCATGGGCGCCATCACCCAGGGCGTCGAACCGGTACGCCGGGCCGCCTCGGCCACCGCGTCCAACTGCCGCTCGAGGATGCCGGGGTTCGCGCGGGCCACGCGGAGGCCGCGCACCCCCAGCGACGGGTTGGGCTCGTCCGGCGCGGTGGCGAAGGCCAGCG
This sequence comes from Blastococcus sp. OS1-29, assembly GCF_057628075.1. Taxonomy (NCBI): domain Bacteria; kingdom Bacillati; phylum Actinomycetota; class Actinomycetes; order Geodermatophilales; family Geodermatophilaceae; genus Blastococcus; species Blastococcus sp. OS1-29. The sequence continues at coordinate 74,510 of NZ_JBXXJK010000004.1, read as the reverse complement.
GCTTGTCCGAACCGGCGTCCAGCGTGCGCAGCACCACCTTGCGCCCGGCGAACGCCTCGAACACCTCCGCGTAGCCGGCCGCCTGCTCCTCGACCGACGGCTCCTGCGCGCGGCCGAGGAAGGCCAGCTCGGTGCGCAGGAGGCCGACCCCTTCCGCGTGGGCCGCCGCCGCACCCCGCGCCCCCGCGCCGTCCTGCACGTTGGCGAGCACGGCGACGGCGTGCCCGTCCTTCGTGGTTCCCGGGCCGGTGTAGCCGGCCAGGAGGGCGGCGGCCTCCCGCGCCGCGGCGACCCGGCGATTCGCCTGGTCGGGATCCGGGCCCACCGTCACCGTGCCCCGCTCGCCGTCGAGCAGCACCGTCGCACCCTCGGGCACCCCGTCGAGGTCGGATACCGCGACGACGCACGGCAGCCCGAGCTGTCGGGCGATGATCGCGGTGTGGCTCGTCGTGCCGCCCAGCCGGGTGGCCAGTCCGATCACGCGCGCCGGGTCCAGCCCGGCGGTGTCGGCCGGGGCCAGGTCGTCGGCCAGCAGCACCGAGGGGACGGCAGGGCTGGGGACGCCGGGCTCCCCCTGTCCGGTCAGGTGCGCCACGATGCGGTCGCGGATGTCGCGGACGTCGGTGACGCGCTCGGCCATCAGCCCGCCGAGCGACGTGAACATGTCCATGAACTGCTGGGCGGCCTGGACCGTGGCCACCGCCGCCGGGGCGCCCGCGTCGATCCGCTGCTCGACCGACGACAGCAGGCCGCGGTCGCGAGCCAGGCCGGCCGTGGTGGACAGCACCTCGGCGCTCACACCCGTGGCGGCCGCCGCACGCTCGGTCAGCCGCCCCGCCACGGTCTCCGCCGCCGCGACGAACCGCGCACGCTCGGCCGGCCGGTCGGCCTCGGGCACGACCTCGTGCTCCTCGGCGGGCAACCGGACCGCACCCGCGGGGCGGATGACGGGCCCGAGCGCCACCCCGGGCACGACGGGCGTGCCGATGAGGACGAGGGGGCCGGCGCCCGGCGCCGAGGGAACGGTGGAGGTGCTGCCGGTGGCGGTGGTCGACATGTGAGGCCTCGAAGGTCGGGAGGGTGGCCCGAGCGGTCGCACTGTGGTTCGCGCTCTGGCCCGCAGGGGTCCATTGTCCGGTGCGGTGACCAGCGTCACGAACAAGGGTTGACTTGTCAACGGATCGGACGTAAAACAACGTAACCGCAATCACAAACCCACACATCCGGGCATCTATGGTGACGCCGGACACATCCGAGGGGAGACGCTGTGTACGCCGAGGAACGCCAGCACGCGATCGCCGCCCTCGTGCAGGAGCGCGGCCGCCTGGCGGTCGGCGCGGTTGCCGAGCAGTTCGGCGTCACCACCGAGACCGTCCGCCGCGACCTCGCGCTGCTCGAGCGCGCCGGGATGCTGCGCCGGGTACACGGCGGCGCGGTCCAGGCCGGCGCGCTCACGCTGGTCGAACCGGGCCTGGGCGAGCGGCACGACACCCGCACCGAGGCGAAGCGGAAGATCGCGGCGGCGGCACTCGACCTGCTGCCGGCAGCCGACGGCAGCGTGATCCTCGACGGCGGGAGCACCACCGCCGCGCTGGCGGAGCTGCTGCCGTCCGACCGCGGCCTCTACGTCGCCACCAACTCGGTGCCGATCGCCGCCCGGGTGTCGTCGACCGCCGGCGTCACGCTGCACCTGCTCGGCGGCCGGGTGCGCGGCGTCACGTTGACCGCATCGGGCGACGCGACCGTGCGGGCGATGAACGACCTGCGGGTCGACGTCGTCTTCCTCGGCACCAACGGCATCAGCCCGGTGCACGGCTTCAGCACACCCGACGAGGCCGAGGCGGCCACCAAGCGCGCCATGGTGCGCGCGGCGCAGCGGGTCATCGTGCTGGGGGACAGCAGCAAGCTGGGCCGCGAGCACCTCGTGCGGTTCGCCGCCGTCGAGGACGTCGACGTCCTCGTCACCGACAGCGAGGCCGACCCCGGCCTCGTGGCAGAACTGGAGACGATGGGGATCGAGGTCCTGGTCGCATGACTTCCACTCGTGACGGGCACGTCGTCACGCTCACGGCCAACCCGAGCCTGGACCGGACGCTCGACCTGCCCGGCCCGCTCGTCGCGGGCGGGATCATCCGCCTGGCCGGCGGGAGCACCGAGCCCGGCGGCAAGGGCGTCAACGTGGCCCGCGCGATCGCGGCGGCAGGGCGCAGCGCGGTGTCCGTACTGCCGGCCGCGGCGTCCGACCCGATCGTGACGGCGCTGCGGGCGCTCGGCCTCGAACTGGCGACCGTGCCGGTGCACATCCCGGTCCGCACCAACTACACCCTCGTCGACCCGGAGGGGACGACGACGAAGCTCAACGAACCGGGCGCCGCCCTCTCCGACGCCACCCGCGGGGCGCTCACCGGCGTCCTGCACGGGCACGCCGCGGGCGCTGCCTGGGTGGTGCTGTCCGGCTCCCTCCCGCCGGGCACCCCGGTGGACTGGTACGCCGTGCTCGTCCGGTCGCTGCGCGACACCGGCGCCAGGGTGGCCGTGGACACGAGCGAGGCTCCGCTGCTCGCCCTGTTGTCCGCGGGCCGGGACGCGGCGCCGCACCTGCTCAAGCCCAACGCCGAGGAGCTGGCCCAGCTGGCCGGCGTCGCCGAGGACGACGTGCTCCGCGACCCCGAGGCCACGCTCGCCGCCGTTCGCACCCTGCACGACCGCGGGGTCAGCGAGGTCCTGTTGACCCTCGGCGCCGACGGGGCGCTGCTGTCGCGTGCCGACGGCGACGTCTGGTCGGCCCGTCCGCCCGCGGTCACGGTCCGCAGCACCGTGGGCGCCGGCGACTCCAGCCTCGCGGGGTACCTCCTCGCCGACCTGGCCGGTGCACCGCCGGCCGAGCGACTGCGCACCGCCGTCGCGTACGGAGCGGCCAGCGCGTCGCTCCCCGGATCCGCCGTCCCCACCCCGGCCCAGGTGGACGTCGCAGCTGTTCGGGCCACCGCCGGCGCGCCCGGCAGCTCCATCCCCACCGCCGCCGGCCAGAGCAGCCCGGCCACCGCCCCCGTCCCGGCCGCCGGCCGGGACGCCCGCTGACCTCCGGAAGAGACCACCATGCCCGACCTGATCACCCCCGACCTGGTCGTCCTCGACGCCGACCTGGGTGCCGACAAGAGCGCCGTGGTGCGCCGGCTGGCCGAGCTCGTCGCCACGGCCGGCCGCGCGAGCAGCGCCGACGGACTGCACGCCGACGCCATGGCCCGCGAGGGCCAGGCGGCCACGGGGCTCCCCGGCGGCCTCGCGATCCCGCACTGCCGCTCGGCCGCGGTCACCGAGGCCTCTCTCGCCTTCGCCCGGCTGAATCCGAAGGTCGACTTCGGCGCCCCGGACGGACCGGCCGAACTCGTCTTCCTGATCGCCGCACCCGCCGAGGGCGACGCCGACCACCTGACCCTGCTCACCGCACTCGCCCGGGCGCTGGTGCGGCCGGACTTCGTGGCGTCGCTGCGATCGGCCGGCTCGGCCGAAGAGATCGTCGCGCTCGTGCAGGAGGTCGTCGCCCCGGCGGCTCCGGCCGCGGCTCCGGCCGCAACTCCTGCCCCGGTCGCGGCGCCCGCCGCAGCCTCGGGAGCCCGGAAGAGCGTGGTCGTGGTGAGCGCCTGCCCCACCGGGATCGCCCACACCTACATGGCCGCGGACAAGCTCAGCGCCGCCGGTGCGGCGGCCGACGTCGACGTCCACGTGGAGACCCAGGGCTCCTCCGGTTCGACGCCCCTGGACCCGGCGGTCATCCGCGCCGCCGACGCCGTGATCTTCGCCGTCGACGTCGGCGTCCGGGACCAGGGCCGGTTCGCGGGCAAGCCGGTCGTGCAGAGCGGCACCAAGCGCGCGATCAACGAGCCGGACGTCATGATCCGGGAGGCGCTCGCCGCCTCGGACGACCCGAACGCCCGCCGCGTGCCCGGCGGAGGGTCGGCCCAGGTAGCCGCCCCGTCCAGCGGTGGCGGCGGCGCCCGGGGTGCCACCGAGGTCCGCCGCTGGCTGCTGACCGGCGTCAGCTACATGATCCCGTTCGTCGCCGCGGGAGGTCTGCTCATCGCGCTGGGTTTCCTCCTGGGCGGATACAAGATCGTCACCGACAACCCCGACGTCGCCGGCAAGAGCTACGCGCTGAGCTGGGTGCTCAACAACTCACTCTTCGACCTCCCGACCGCCACCGGCATCGCGCACCTCAACGGCGGTTTCCTCGGCTACCTCGGCGCGGTCTGCACGGTGCTCGGCCAGGCCGCGTTCGGCTTCCTGGTCCCGGCGCTGGCCGGGTACATCGCCTTCGCGATCGCCGACCGGCCGGGCATCGTCCCCGGCTTCGTCGTCGGCGCCGTGTCCGTCACCGTGGGCGCCGGCTTCCTCGGCGGCCTCGTGGGCGGCATCATCGCCGGCTTCGCCGCGCTGTGGATCAGCCGGTGGAAGCTCCCGACCGGCGTCCGCGGGCTCCAGCCGGTCGTCATCATCCCGCTGCTGGCCACGCTCATCTCCAGCGGTCTGATGGCGGTCCTGCTCGGCCGCCCGCTGGCCGCCGCGCTGTCCGGCCTGGGCAACTGGCTCACCGGCCTGACCGGCACCTCGGCGATCCTGCTCGGCATCCTGCTGGGCCTGATGATGTGCTTCGACCTGGGCGGCCCGATCAACAAGGCGGCCTACGTCTTCGCCACCACGGGCCTGGCGGCCGGCACCCACGCCAACCTCGTCATCATGGCCACGGTCATGGCCGCCGGCATGGTGCCCCCGCTGGCGATGGCGCTGAGCACGGCCATCCGCCCCAAGCTCTACACGCCGGCCGAGCGGGACAACGGCAAGGCCGCCTGGCTGCTGGGCGCCTCGTTCATCTCCGAGGGCGCCATCCCGTTCGCCGCGGCGGACCCCCTGCGGGTCATCCCGTCGATGATGCTGGGCGGGGCCACCACGGGAGCGATCGTGGCGGCGTCCGGTATCGAGCTGCGCGCCCCGCACGGCGGCATCTTCGTGTTCTTCGCGATCAGCAACTTCCTGGTGTTCGTGCTGGCGCTGGCCATCGGCGCGGTGGTCGGCGGGCTGGCGGTCACCTTTGCCAAGAGCATCGGCCGGTCGGACGCGGACGACGCCCCCGAGGACGCCGTCGACCTCGAGCACGCCCACGCCCCGGTGCACGTCCCGGCGAGCGCAGCCAGCGCCTGACCGGCAAGCTCACCACCACCGTCCCGATCAGCGAGGAAGAATCGATGCCCAGTCAGACCGTCACCGTCGGCTCCCGGGTCGGGCTGCACGCCCGCCCGGCCGCCCTCATCGCCGAGGCCGTCGGGAAGGCCGGCGTGCCGGTCACCCTGGCCACGTCCGGCGGGATGCCGGTCGACGCCGGCTCGCCGCTGATGATCATGACGCTCGGCGCCAAGCAGGGCGCCGAGGTCGTGGTCACCAGCGACGACCCGGCCGTGCTCGAGCAGATCGCGGGCATGGTCGCCCAGGACCTGGACGCGGAGTAGCAGCAGACGACGGCGCCGGCTTCCGCTCTCGGGAAGCCGGCGCCGTCGTCCGCCGTTCCGCTGGGCCGCTCGACGTCCCCGCGCCAGGCGCCGGTCTCGCTGCCGCGGCTCTCGATGTACTCCTTGAACCGCTTGGCGTCGGCCTTCACCTGGTGGTCGTCGATGCCGACGGCGGCGCCGGCCTTCTCGACCAGACCCTCGGGTTCCCAGTCGATCTGGATCATCACGCGCGTCTTCGCCTCGTCCAGCCGGTGGAAGGTGACGACGCCGGCGTGCTTGGCCTCACCGCTGGTGCTGGTCCACGCGATGCGCTCCTCGGGGTGCTGCTCGGTGATCTCCGCGTCGAACTCCCGCTCGACCCCGCCGATCTTGGTCACCCAGTGGGTGTGCCTGTCGTCGAGCTGCGTGATGCGCTCGACCCCGCCCATGAAGTGGGGGAAGGACTCGAACTGCGTCCACTGGTCGTAGGCCACGCGGATGGGGACGTCGACGTCGATGGCTTCCTGCACGCTGGCCACGTTTCTGCTCCTCTGCATCTCCGAACTCGGTCGTGCACCACCTACCCGGGTGGCGTCCCGGAGACACCTGGACCAGGCAGGTCAGCCGTCCGTCAGGTGATCAGGAGCGCCAGCCGCTCGGTGCAGGGCCGCCGGCGGAGGCGTTCGACCAGCCGCTCGATCCCCAGCACGAGGCGCGACTCGATCGGGTAGTGGCGGCGGATCGTCGCCCGCGCCCGGTCGACGTCCGCCCTGGACTTCCGCACCTCTGCCGTCGCGGCCACCGGGACGACGCCGTCGTCCAACGCGCCGAACCGGCTGCAGCGCGCGAGCTCCACGCGGGGATCCAGTCGCAGCCGCGCGACCTTGCCGCTCCTGGCCGGGGTGAGCACGACGAGGGCGTCTCCGTCCCGTCCGATCCAGACCGGGGTGGAGACCCGCTCGCCGGTGCGGCGGAAGGTGGTCAGCGAGACGAACCGGGCGTCGGCCAGCGACAGCAACGAGGTCACCGGCGCACGGTAGGTCGACCCGGCACGGCCCGCACGACGGCCCTCAGCGCAGCGCGGCCGCCACGCTTCCCCGGACCGGTCGACCGTCGAGCAGGAGCATCTGCGCCAGGTGGTACGCGTCCGGCTGGCCGGCCCAGGTGCTCGTCGCGACCTCTCCGGTGGGCGTGAGCTCGTGGTGCCAGTTGCCGGTCGACGGGTCGGCGAACAGCCGCTCGCCGAGATCCCGCCAGGCGTCGGCCCGCATCCGGTAGGACTCGTCCCCGGTGGCGGCCGCCAGCACGTAGCCGGCGGCGATCGCCTCGCAGAGGACCCAGTGCATCCGCGCAGGGACGACGACCCGGCCCTCCCGGTCGACGGTGTACGGGATCCCCACGCCGCCGTCGGCAACCCCCGCCGCGACCGAGAACAGGATCCGTGCGCCGTCGCCCAGCACGGCACTGGGCCCGGTGACCGACTGGAGGTGCGTGGCCAGCCGCGCCCACTCGAAGAGGTGCCCCGGCGTGGCCCCGTACGGACGGAACGGGTCGGCCGGGCGGTCGCGGTTGTAGTCGGGCAGCGGGGTCCAGTCGGCGGTGAAGTGCTCGGGGAGGAGCCAGTGGAACGGCGGCCCCCAGCCGAGGGCCCGCTCGGTCGTGCGCCGGGCCTGGTCGCGCAGCCGCCGCTTGACCGCCTGGTCGGCGCTCGGCACCGCGTCGGCGGCGGCCAGCGAGGCCTCGACGCCGTGCATGTTGGCGTTCAGTCCGCGGTAGTCGTCCAGCCGGCTCCAGGAACGGTCCCACTGCTCGACCGCCATGCCCTCGGCGTCGTCCCAGAACCGCTCCTGCCAGACGTCGACGGCGTCGCGCAGCAGCTCGGGGCCGCCGTCGATCCCGGCGGTCGCCGCGGTCGACCCGGCCAGCATCACGAAGGCGTGCGGATAGGCGGCCTTCGCGTCGTCGTCCGTGCTGGCGAGCCACCCACCGTGCTCGGCGTCCCGCAACGGACCATCGGTGAGCGCCACGACCCCGTGCCGGGCCAGGTCGGCCGCGCCGGGGCGTCCGAGCAGGTGCGCCAGCCCGAAGACGTGGGTCATCCGCGCGACGATCCAGGTCTCGACCGGCCGGTCGGCCAGCACCCGGCCGTCGTCCCCGAGGTAGCCGAACCCGCCCTCCGGGAGCCGAGAACGCGCCGCGAACGCGAGCAGCCCGTCGAGATCGGTCACCGGCCGCGCCCTGATGCCAGCGTGCTGGTCAGGAGTCGCGCGGCCACCGCCACGATGACGGCGAGGCAGACCAGCCGCAGGAAGCCCGCGCCGATGTCGGGGCCGCCAGCCGCGAACACGTCGACCAGGACCATGCCCGCCACCGCCACCAGCAGGGCGCCGCCCAGCTTCCGGTCCGCGCCGGCCGGAGAGGCCGCCGGCAGGAGCAGCTCGACGGCGGCCAGCACGGCGCACACGTAGCCGACCCCCTGGACGAGCGTCGGCGCCATGCCCTGCGCCGTCGCCGGCCTCGCACCACTGATCGCGATCGCCACAGCCGTGGCGATCGCGAACGCGACCAGCGCGTAGAGCGCGGCTCGACGACGGTCCATCGCGGAGATCTTGCCGGTGGCCCGCTCAGAAGGCCAGGGCGACCCCCGGGTCGTGCAGCATCGCGCCGACGTCGGCCAGGAAGCGGGATCCCAGCTCGCCGTCGACGATCCGGTGGTCGAAGGAGAGCGCCAGCTGCGTGACCTGCCGCGGCACGACCTTGCCCTTGTGCACCCACGGCATCTCGCGCACGGCGCCGAACGCCAGGATCGCCGACTCCCCCGGGTTGAGGATCGGGGTGCCGGTGTCGACGCCGAACACGCCCACGTTGGTGATCGTGATCGTGCCGCCGGACATGTCCGCCGGGGCGGTCCGGCCCTCCCGCGCGGTGGCGGTCAGCTCGCCCAGGGCGCCGGCGAGCTCGGCGAGCGACATCCGGTCGGCGTCCTTGATGTTCGGCACGACGAGACCGCGGGGCGTCGCCGCGGCGATGCCGAGGTTCACGTAGTCCTTGACCACGATCTCCTGGGCCGCCTCGTCCCAGCTGCTGTTGATCATCGGGTGCCGACGGGTGGCGAGGATCAGCGCACGGGCGACGAACAGCAGCGGGCTGACTTTGACGCCGGCCAGTTCGGGCCGCAGCGCCAGTCGCTGGCGCAGCTTCATCATCCGGGTCACGTCGACGGTGAGGAACTCCGTGACGTGCGGCGCGGTGAAGGCGCTGGCCACCATGGCCGCCGCGGTGTGCTTGCGCACGCCCTTGATCGGGATCCGCCGCTCCCGCTCCCCCGCGCCCAACGCACCGACGGCCACGAGTGCCGGGCGGGCGGGCGCCGACGCGGCGGCGTCGACGTCGGCCCGGGTGATCACGCCGCCGTTGCCCGTGCCGCTGACCGTGGTGAGGTCGATGCCGAGGTCCTTGGCGTACTTGCGCACCGGCGGCTTGGCCAGCGGCCGGGGACGACGGTGGCCGTGCTCGACGCCGGAAGCGGGAGCGGCGTCGCCGGCCAGCGCGTGCGCCTCGGCCTGCCGGCCGACCTCCAGCCCACCGTGCCGGACCGGCTTCACGCCGGCGTCCGGTGCGGTGGCCAGCAGCGGGGGCCGGTCGGTGCCCGACCCGTAGTCGGCCTCGGGCAGCACTGGGCGGGCGGGGGACGGCGCAGGAGCGGTGGCGCGCGCGGCCACCGTCTCGCCGCCGCGCCGCGGACGTCGTCGGGCCTCGGTGTTGCGGGGGCCGTACCCGACGAGCACCGCCGTCCGCCCGCCCGGGGCCGCGCCACCGATCAGACCGGCGGCCGGCTCGGCTTCCGCCGGGGCCGGGGCCGCATCGCCACCGACGTCGATCGTGATGATCGGCGTGCCGACGTCGACCATCGTCCCGGCCTCGAAGAGCAGCTCGGTGACCGTGCCGGCGAACGGCGAGGGCAGCTCGACCGCGGCCTTGGCGGTCTCCACCTCGCAGAGCGGCTGGTTCACGGTGACCGTGTCGCCGACGGCGACGAGCCACTGCAGGATCTCGCCCTCGGTCAGGCCTTCACCGACGTCGGGCAGCTTGAACTGCTTGGTCGCCATGCCTCAGAACCCCATCGATCGGTCGACGGCGTCGAGCACCCGGTCCAGGTCGGGCAGGTACTCCTCCTCCAGCTTCGACGGCGGGTAGGGGGTGTCGTAGCCGCCGACGCGCAGCACGGGGGCCTCGAGCGAGTGGAAGCAGGTCTCGGTCACCCGGGCGGCGATCTCCGCGCCGAGACCGAGGGTCACGGCCGCCTCGTGGACGACGACGCAACGGCCGGTCCGGCGGACGGACTCGTAGACCGGGTCCAGGTCCAGCGGCGAGACCGTGCGCAGGTCGATCACCTCGAGCGAGCGGCCTTCCTCCGCGGCGGCCTCGGCCGCCTGCAGGGCGGTCTTCACCATCGGGCCGTAGGCCAGCACGGTGACGTCGTCGCCCCCACGGACCACCCGGGAACGGAACAACGGCTCCGGCGTCGCGTCGGTGTCGACCTCGGCCTTCTCCCAGTACCGGCGCTTGGGCTCGAGGAAGACGATCGGGTCGGGGTGGGCGATGGCCTGCTGGATGCCCCAGTAGGCGTCGACCGGGTTGCTGACCGCCACGACCTTCAGGCCGGGCGTGTGGGCGAAGTAGGCCTCTGGGCTCTCGCTGTGGTGCTCGACCGCGCCGATGCCGCCGCCGAACGGGATGCGGATGACGATCGGCATCGGCAGCATGCCCTTGGAGCGGGCGTGAATCTTGGCGACCTGGGTGACGATCTGGTTGTAGGCGGGGAAGACGAACCCGTCGAACTGGATCTCGCAGACCGGCCGGTACCCGCGCATGGCCAGGCCGACGGCGGTGCCGAGGATGCCGGCCTCGGCGAGCGGGGTGTCGACGACGCGCTGGTCGCCGAAGTCCTTCTGCAGGCCGTCGGTGATGCGGAAGACGCCGCCGAGCTTGCCGATGTCCTCGCCCATGAGCACGACCTTGGCGTCGTCCTCCATGGCCTTGCGCAGGCCGAGGTTGAGCGCCTTGCCGATGGTGAGGGTCTGGCTCACTTCTCCCCCTCGAAGCTGGCGTGGTACTTCACGAACTCGTCGCGCTGGGCCGCGAGCGGCGGCGTCTGCTCGGCGTAGACGTGGTCGAACATGCTGGCCGGGTCGGGGTCAGGCATCTCGAGGGTGCCCGTGCGGATGCGCGCGGCGAGCTCGTCGCCCTCGGCGTCCACGGACTCGAAGAAGGCGGCGTCGGCGATGCCGCTGCGCGACAGGTAGGCCTTGAGCCGGGCGATCGGATCGCGCAGCTTCCACTCCTCCAGCTCGCTGGCCAGCCGGTAGCGGGTCGGGTCGTCGGACGTGGTGTGCGCGCCCATCCGGTAGGTGAACGCCTCGATGAAGGTCGGGCCCTGGCCCTCGCGAGCCGCCTGCAGGGCGGCCCGCGTGACGGCCAGGACGGCGAGGACGTCGTTGCCGTCGACCCGCACGCCGGGGAAGCCGAAGCCGGCGGCGCGCTGGAACAGCGGCACCCGCGCCTGGCGCTCGATCGGCACGCTGATCGCGTACTGGTTGTTCTGGCAGAAGAAGACCACCGGCGCCGAGAAGCTGGCGGCGAAGATCATCGCCTCGTTGACCTCGCCCTGGCTGGTGGCGCCGTCGCCGAGGAACGCGAGGACGGCGCTCTCCGCGCCGTCGCGCTGCACGCCCATGGCGTAGCCGGTCGCGTGCAGGCACTGCGAGCCGATGACGATCGTGTACAGGTTGAAGCCGCGCTCGACGGGGTTCCAGCCGCCGTTGTCGACGCCGCGGAACAGCCCCATGACGTGCAGCGGGTCGACGCCGCGCGCCCAGGCCACGCCGTGCTCGCGGTAGGTCGGGAAGGCCATGTCGGTGGGCGCCATCGCCCGGCCGGCACCGACCTGCGCGGCCTCCTGGCCCAGCAGGGAGGCCCAGATGCCCAGCTCGCCCTGGCGCTGCAGGGCGGTCGCCTCGACGTCCCAGCGGCGGACCAGCGCGAGGTCGCGGTACAGGCCGCGCAGCTCGTCGTCGCTGATGTCGAGGGAGTACTCGGGGTGCTCGACGCGCTCGCCCTCGGGCGTGAGCAGCTGGATCAGGTCCGGCTGCTGCGGAAGATGCGGAGCGGACGCCCCGGGGACGGGATCGACCACCTCGGTGGCCTGATGCAACGCAGTCACGGAACTCTCCTCGCGTCTTCCGCTGCTGCCGGGGTCGCCGACGGGCCGCGGGTACTGGACGTGCGGGCACCGGGGTGTGGTGCCACTCACACATCCTGACACGACACCCCGCGCACGCGACAACACCACCCCACAACCGATCTGCGCAAGATCCCTCGAAGTGATTGCGCAGAAAGAGCACTAGTAGGACGTCCTTGCATGTCAGACTGAGCAGCATGCCTGAGGTCGACGCCACCGATGCGCGACTGCTGCTCGCCCTGGCCGAGGACCCCCGCGCGAGCGTGATGGCGTTGTCCCAGCGGCTCGGTCTGGCGCGCAACACGGTGCAGGCGCGGCTGTCCCGGCTGGAGAGCAACGACGTCCTGGCGCCGCTGGACCGGCGGATCCGTCCCGAGGCCCTCGGCTACCGGCTCGGCGCGTACATGACCGTCACCGTCATGCAGCGCAGCCTGGCCGAGGTGAGCGAGGCGCTGGCCGACATCCCCGAGGTCATCGAGGTCACCGGCCTCTCGGGTGTGGTCGACCTGCTCGTCGAGGTGGTGGCCAGGGACGCCGACGACCTGTGGCGGATCACCGAGCAGGTGCTGGCCATCCCGGGCGTGCAGCGCACCGACACCGCGCTCGCCCTGCGCCGCTTCGTCGACCACCGGCTCGCGCCACTGCTCGAGCGGGCGGCCGGCGGGGCCCCGCTGCGCCCCGCGTCCGACGCGGACTGAGCGCGGTCAGCGGGGACGCCGCACCCGCACCGGACCCGTGGCGCTTCCGACGTCGACGACGTCCCCGCGCTGCGTGACCTCGACGGCGCCGGTGGCGGCGAGCCGGCCCGCGGCGGCCCGGGCGGCCGGCATCAGCTCGCGCCAGCCCTCGGGGTCGACGGCGCGCGCGGCCTCCGACGGGCAGATCGACGCGCCCGCCCGCCGGTCGTCGAGCAGCGCGTCGATCGCGCGCTCCAGGCGGGCGTCGACGTCGTCCATGCCGTCGAGGCTAGCCACGCACCGGGGCACGGGGGATGCTCCACGCGTGTCGCCCCTCCCGTTCGACGACGGTCGCCACGAACGCCTGTCGATCCTCGACGCCCTGGACACGGCCCTGGCCGATCCGGTTCGCCTGATCGGCATCCTCCTCGAGGCCGTGGACGACGACGACGCCATCGCCCGCCTCGTCGACGCCTACGGCGTGGACGCGGCGGGCGCGCAGGCCCTGCTGGATCTGCAGGTGCGCCGGGTGATTCCGGCCCACCGCGCCCGGATCGCCGAGGAGCGCCGGGTGCTGCGCGCGGAGTGGGGTCCGCCGGTCCACGCCCTGGTCCGGTTCTCCGGGCGGCGCTCCGCGGTCGTGTCGATCGACGGCGCCCAGCACTCCTTCCGCGCGGGTGGGGTCGACGCCGTGCTGCAGCGGGTCGGGCGGTTCCTGCGTGAAGAGGTCGCCGTACCTCGGCTGCGCCCGGTCGTCGCCACGGTCACCGGCCTTCCCGAGGGACCGATCCGCATCACGTACACCCCCGGCGGGAGCGCGCGCGCCGAGTACGGGGACGAGCCGGCGCAGATCGCGAAGTCCTCCCGCTGACCACACGGGGGGCCCGGAGGGGCGCCCCGCGCGACGGCCTGACTGTCAGTACACCTGGCGATGCCTGGGTGCAGGCACCGGGGGCAGCTCGGCGGCGCGCGGGGTGGCGGCGACCTCATCCGGGGCCGCCGTCGGCGGGAGCGGCACCCTCAGCGGGGGCCGGATCACGAGTCGCACCGACACCGGCCGGGGCTCTGGCGCCCACAACGGCGGGGTGATCTCAGCGAACGTCAAGGAGGCGGCCAGGGACGCAAGTGCGCAGACGACCGTCTCGATCGCGCCGCGGCGCACGACCAGGGAGGTCTCGCCGAGATTCACGCCCACGCGCAGGCAGAAGGGAAACGCGGCGATCTCCTCATGGTCGGCGGAGAGCGCAACCTCGAACGGATCGGCCCACGTCACCGGGTGGGGATCGAGCAGGACGACGGTCACCTCCTGATCGCCGGTGTCCTCCAGCGTCTCCCGCGCGGCATCGACCACCCGCTGGTAGGCAGCGAGTCCCGCGGCGAGCGGGCCGGCGACGTCCTGGTGGAAGCAGCCGAGGGCGGCGTGCAGCACCCGACTGTCCAGCAGTCGCAGGGTCGTATCCCGGAGGGAGAAGTGCCGGCGCACGCGCTCGGCAGTCAGTCCCCCCGGCGGAAGGCGGCGGGCGATCGCCGACAGGACCTCGTCGGCATCGACCCCCTGGCACGCCACTCGCCACAGCGTTGTCGGATAGCTCAGCTCAACGGTGGGCACCGTCGCCAGCGAGGTCTGGAACCTCGTCGTAGCCGGGGTCGTGAGCGCCGTTTCGGGCACGGTGCACCTCCTGGAGTTGCTGCGCGCCGGATGCGGACCGGACGTGAAGGCGCAGACTCACACCCGGCGCGTCACCGATCGGGGTCCCCGAGAACTCCCGGGACGGGCGCGGCTCCACCAGCCGGGCAGACACGTGGTCCAGCCAGCGACGCTCGCGCCGCCATCGCCGGCCCCGCCACAGGAAAGCCGACATGGTCGCCACCGCGACGAGGAGACCGACCGCCGCGATCAGCAACGGCGCGCGACTCGTCGTCGGCCGGCTCTCGGCGGCCAGGACGATGCGGACAGGACTCGCCGGCGTCGTCAGCGTGCCTGCCGGCGGGCTCTGTCGACTGACCCGTCCGCTCCCTTCGCGGTCGGCGAGGACCAACCCGGCATCCCTCAGGCGGTCGCGTGCCTGCGCCTCCGTGAGGCCGGACAGGTCCGGGACCGCGACCTGGGCGACGGGTGGAGCGCTCGGGGACGAGGAGGCCGGCGACGAGGAGGAGGTCCGCGACGGTGGGGCCGGCGGCACGGTCGGGTTCCGGGACGACGTCGAGGGCGAAGGCGGGACGACCGCCACCACGGTCAGGTCCTGCCCTCCGCCGCAGGACGTACTGACGCGGTGCGGGCCGGGCGACAGGTCGGGCACGCTGAAGCCGGCAGGCCCGAACTGCCCGTCCGGGCGGACCCTCACGCGCCCCACCACAGCTCCCTCCAGGAGGAGGGTGACCTCCTCGCTGGACGTCGGACAGGTCCCGGTCGCCGTCACGTCCTGCCCGACGCGGGTACTGGAAGGGTTCAGCGCGAGCGTGGGGTCGATGGGCGGCGGGACCGTCACAGCGGCGACGGCCGTGTCGGTCGTGCTGTAGGGACCGTGCGGACAGGTCAGCGTGGTGGTGTAGGTGCCGGGGGCCAGCGTCTCGGGCAACGAGAAGTGCTGCTCTTCCAGGAACTCGCCTCCGGAGTCGAGTTTCACGTCTATCGAGTCCACACCCGCCGCCGGGAAGGCCAGTTGCGCCTCCTGGGGGTAGATGTAGGTGATCTCGAACTCGGAGCCGTTCTGATCGGTCGCCGGACAACTTCCGGTGGCGACGACCGTCGCCGGAACCCCGGTCTCCGTCGGCACGACCTGGAGCCGCGGGGTGGTGTGATCGGGGACCGCGGCAGCCGGCGACGGTACGGCAATCAGGGCCATCGGCAGCAGCACGGCGGCCGTCACCGCCGCTACCGCTGCCGATCGATCACGCGCCATTCGCTTCCCCCACGGACAGTGTCAGAGCCGGGGCGAGGGGAAGGAACCGACTTTCGTCCCGCCTCTGTTCCGGCTCTGCCGGGACCTGCGGCAGGCGTGATCGGCCAGATGCTCGGACGCCCGGTTGCCGAAGAATGCGAGGGGTAGGCAGCGCCTATGGCGACTGAGGGCGGTTCCGGCTTGGTGGGCTGGGTGCTCCGGGGTGCGGCGGCCGGCGCCGCCGGGACGACGGCGCTCAACGTGGTCACCTACATCGACATGGCGCTGCGCGGCCGCCCGCCGAGCTCGACCCCACAGCGCACGGTGGAGCGGCTGGCCGAGACGGCGCACCTGTCGATCCCGGGCCAGGGCGACCGGCGGGCGAGCCGCGTCGAGGGGCTCGGCGCGTTGACCGGCCTGGTCGCCGGGGTGGGCGTCGGCAGCGGGTTCGGGCTGGCGCGGGCCCTGGGGTTCAGGGCCGGCCCGCTGGTGACCACGGCAGCCGTCCTGGTGTCGACGAACGGGCCGATGACCGTCCTGGGTGTCACCGACCCGCGCACCTGGTCGGCGGTCGACTGGATCAGCGACCTGGTGCCACACCTGGCCTACGGTGCGGTGATGACCCGGACCCTGGACGCTCTCGGGCCGCGGTGACCCGTTAGCGCCAGCCGCGCTCGTCGACCCCGCCCGGCACCGGCGCGTCGGGGTCGTACGGGGTGCGGGTGAAGACGAACGTGCCCAGGTCGAGGTGGTCGTCGGCGATCGTCAGCGGCTCGCCGGCGTAGTAGCCGTCCAGCCCGACCCAGGTGCCGTCCTCCCGGCGGACGAACCGGCTGGCGCGGCCGACGCGCCCCGGCAGCGGACCCAGGTGGAGCAGGCCGCCGCCGATCGACCGCAGCACGTACGCGCCCGGACCCCAGAACCAGACCCCGAGCCGGCCCAGTGGCACCGGGGACGGCGACGGCGTCCACGGCTCGGCGATCCGCGGTTCGGCCGCGCGCAGGTCCTCCAGCAGTCCGAAGACGACGTTGTCCAGCCCGGTCGTCGTGTTGGCCAGCGACACCGCGCCGGTCTGCTCCTCGCGGTCGACGAACACCCCGGCCAGGAATCCGGGCATGGAGCCCCCGTGGCCGACCAGGGTGCGCCCGTCGACGCGCAGCACCTGCAGGCCGAGCCCGTAGGCGGCCCAGCCGACGGCGGAGGAGTCGACCCCGGCCGGAACGGTCATCTCGTCGAGCGTCGCCGGCCTCAGCACGTCCCCCGTGTCGCCCAGCAGGAAGGCGGCGAACCGGCCGAGGTCGGTCAGCGTCGCCCACAGCTGTCCGGCCGCGGCCATGACGCCGGCGTGGTGCTCGGGCTCGGGCAGCACGACGTCGGCCCAGGGATGGACCGCGTGCCCCTCGGCCGCCGGGGCGACGGGGCGCGGCGTCGTGCGCGTCATCCCCAGCGGTGCGAGCACCTCCGCGGCCACGGCGTCCTCCCACGAGCTGCCGCGCAGCCGGGCGACCAGCTCTCCCAGCAGGCCGAACCCCAGGTTCGAGTAGTGGAACCGTCGCGCGGCGCCGAGGACGACGTCCTTCTCCGCCAGTCCGAGGTCGTCGAGCGTGCCGCCCGGAGTGCGCTCCCACCACCCGCCGGGGCTCTCCGCCGAGGCGCCGGCGAGGTGGGACAGCAACTGGCCGATCGTGCGGTCACCCAGCGGTGTACCGGGCAGGTGCCGGTCGAGCATGTCGTCCAGGTGCAGCAGCCCCTCGTCGCGGAGCCGCATCACGACGACGGCGGTGACGGTCTTGCTGATCGAGCCGAGCCGGTACTGGACGTCGGTGTGCGGCTCCGGCACGTCGCCGCGCCCGGCCGACCAGGCGAGCCCGCCGTCCCGCACGACGCCCGCGACCAGACTCGGTGCGCGCCCCTCCCGCTGCGCACGGGCGGTGCGCGCCAGGAGCGTGCGGGCGGTCGAGGGCAGGACGGGCTCGGGCATGACCGCGACGGTAGCGAGGCCGGCCGCGCCCGGGGCGGTCAGGCGGCGGGAACGGCCTGCTGGCGGGGCAGCCGGTCGTTGCGCGTGGCCAGGCGCTCGAACCACACGGTGGCCAGCGGCGGGACGGAGCAGATCAGCGCCAGGACCGTCGTCCGCGGCGACCACCGCAACACCCGGCTCGTCACCAGGGCCACGACGACGTAGGCGACGAAGATCGCGCCGTGGATCGGGCCGAAGACGTGCACGCCGACCTCGGAGGCCTTCAGGATCCACTTGACGAACATGCCGGCCAGCAGGCCGATCCAGGAGCAGGCCTCGGCGACGGCGACGATGCGGAAGGCGGTGGCGACGGTACGGGGAGTCACCCCCCGATCCTCCCCGACCCCTCAGCCCAGGTAGGCCCGCCCGCGGGGTGAGATTTCATACCCGACGGCCAGGCTGTGGGTGAGCCCCAGTTCCTTGAGCTTGCGGACGTCGATCTTGAACGGCTGGGTCTCGCGGCCCAGGGAGGCCGCCAGGTCCGGCGCCCGCACCCCGGGCCGTTCGGCGATCAGCGCCAGCACCTGACGGGTCCAGGGGGTCCCGCGGGCGGAGTCGAGGCGGTCGAGTCGCCGGTCGACGGCGAGCCGGTCCTCCTCCGACAGCGCGGCCTGCTGCCGCAGCTCCACCCGGGGGTCGGCTCCCGCGAAGGAGACCTCCATCCGGTACACGTGCGCACCGTCGCGGCGGTCGAGCAGTTTCAGCAGGGCGGCGAGCGAGCGGACGCCGGCCCGCGCGGCGTCGTCCTCGGTCAGGGTCGCCGGGTCGATCGGCTCGACCGTGTCGAAGCGGACCACGCCCACAACCGTGCGCTGGGTGCTCCCGGGCCGCACGCGCGGGCGGTCCCAGCGGCGGAAGGCGAGCGTGACGGAACCGTCCGCCATGCCCTCGGCGGTGACCCTGCTGATCAGCACCCCGTGATCCTGGCAGGGGACGGCAAGGTGGCAAGGTCGGGCACGTGCGGGGTCTGGCGCGGCGCGAGTTCTGCCTCGTGCTGCTGCGCCGGATGGCCGACCTGCGGCCCGACCTGGTCGCCGACGCGCTCCCCCAGCTGCGCGCGACCCGTGCGGAGGCTCATGCCGCTCACACCCGCTGGCAGGCGCTCCAGCACTCCCGCCGCGCCCCACGAGGGCTGGCTCTCCGGACGGCGGTTCTCGGCCCCCCCGAGGAACTCGAGGACCGGCGGTTCGGCGATCTCGATGTCCAGGTGCGCCGGTGGCCGTTGCCGCTGTGGCCGTATCTCTACTGGGAGGTGCTGAGCGGCCCCGGTGGTGCCGTGCTCAACGAGCAGCTCGCGCGGGCGCCCGGGTCGCCGGTCCCGCCTGCAACCGCGCGAGACCTGCGGGTCTGGCAGCACGTCCTGGACGACGTCATCACGGTGCCCGGAGCGAGACACCTCGGGCCGGGGGTGCCGACCCGGCAGGACGTCCTGCTGCCCGGCGACGTGCGGGCGGCCTTCGTGTGGGGTCTCTTGCTCCAGGTCAGGACGGCGGAGCCGACAGCAGGGAGCTGAGCAGCGCGGCGGCGGCCAGGACGACCGCCGGCACGGGGTGGCCGGTGGCGAACAAGGCCAGGACCGCGGCGCCGAACACGACGACCTTCACCAGCACCGTCAGCGCAGGGACCTGGACCGGCGCACGTGGAGCGGCGAACACGCCCCACAGCACGCCGGCCACGGCTGGGGCAGCCACGGCCAGGACCAGCCGCCAGGCCGTCGGGTCGACCGCCGACCAGCCCCAGACGGCGAACGCCGCCAGCGCGGCCAGTTCCGCGAGGAACGCGACCGCCAGCCACAGCCAGTTCCAGGCCTGCGTCATGGGCCCAGCCTGCCCCGCAGTGGGGTCCCGGCGTCAGGCGGCGATCCGTCGTCCGCCGGCGAAGCCGCCCATCGAGTCCACGCTGGCAACCTTGACGACGTCACCGGTCGTCGGGGCGTGCACCATCTGACCGTTGCCGATGTAGATGCCGACGTGGCTGACCGGGCTGTAGAAGAAGACCAGGTCGCCGGGCTGCAGGTTGGCGCGGCTGACGGCCTGCCCCATCGTGGACTGCAGGGCGCTGGAGTGCGGCAGGCTGACGCCGGCGGCACGGTAGGCGTACGCCGTCAGCCCCGAGCAGTCGAAGGAACCCGGCCCGCCGGCCGCCCAGACGTAGGGCTTGCCGCGCTGGGCCATCGCGGTGTCGATCGCGACCTGCGCCGCGTCACTGCTGGCCACCACCGGGCCGCTGGGGGCGGCGGCCTCGCGGTCGGCCGACCGGCTGGCCCGGCCCGGCGTCGCCTCGGCCGCGGCGCGCTTCTCGGCCGCGCTGAGCCGGTCGTAGACCGCCTGGTACTCGGCGACCTGCTTCTTCAGGTCGGCCTGCTGGGCGGCCACCTTGTCGTAGGTCGCCTTCGCGGTGGCGGCCGCGTCCTGGGCCTGGGCCTGTGCCTGCGCGGCGGCGACGTTCGCAGCGGCGGCTGACTGGAGGACCTGGGACTGGTGCCCGGCGACGAGCTGCAGCGTCGACATCCGGTCGACGAAGTCATCGGCGGAGTCGCTGGTCATGAGTGCCTGGAACGAGCTCAGCCCCTCGCCGGTCCACGCGGAGCGGGCGATGCCGCGCACCTGCTGCTGCGCGGCGCCGAGCGTGGCGGCTGCCTGCTGCAGCGTGGCCGTCGCTGCCTCGGCGGCGGCGCGCTGGGTGTCGAGCGTGGCGCGGGCCTCGTTGAACTGCTCGGTGACGACCTCGAGCTCGTGGGCGCGGGCGGCGACCATGCCGGCGGCCTCGGCCGAGGTGCCCGGCGCGGCCTGGGCGGGGGCCGCGGCGAGCAGGACGCCGACGACGCCGGCGACGGCCAGACCGGCGCGGGCGAGGCGGGCCGGCGTGCGGCCGAGGGGGGTCGCCATGACGCGGCGGCTCCGTTTCTCATCCAGAAGCCGCCTACCGGGTTAGCTGACGGGTTCAGGCGGGAGATCGCCCGGTGCGAGGGCTGGCGGTCCCCGCACTGCACCCCAGTACTGCCCTGGGTCCCCGGTCCGGTCTCCGCACGAGGTGCGAACGGCCGGCTCGACGGCGTCCTCGGGGTGCCACTCAGGCAGTGACTGATTGCCCCGACGGACACACAGACCGTAACTGTGTTACCGAGCCGTGACAATGACAGAGATGTTATTTGTCGGTTTTTTCTGGGCACAGGAGACGGTTCTGTCGGACTGCCCTGGTAAGCGCCCTGATCGCCGCTCGTGGGGTCCGGATACGGTCTTTCGATGACAGGCAGCAGGTACGACGTGGTGGTGGTCGGCGGCGGCCACAACGGCCTCGTGGCGGCGGCGTACCTGTCCCGCGCCGGCCGGTCGGTGCTGGTCCTGGAACGCGCCGCCCAGGTGGGCGGGGCCGCGGTCAGCCGGCAGGTCTTCGAGGGCGTCGACGTCCGGCTGTCGGCCTACTCCTACCTGGTCAGCCTGCTGCCCGACCGCATCGTGACCGACCTCGGGCTCGACGTGCGGCTGGCCGACCGGGCCGTGGCGTCCTACACCACGACCGTGCGTGCGGGCCGGCCGGCCGGGTTGCTGGTGGAGCGGGACGAGGGCCCGGCCACCGCGACGTCCTTCCGCGCGCTCACCGGCGACGACGCGGAGTTCGCCGGCTGGCAACGCTTCTACCGCCGCCTGGCGACGCTCGCCGAGGACCTCGCGCCCACGCTCACCGAGCCGCTGCTCGCCGCGGACGACGTGCCCGGCCGCCTGCGGGACCCACAGCTGTGGCACGACCTGCGGGAGCGCCCGCTGGCCGACGTGGTCGCCGACCACCTGACCGACGACGTCGTCCGCGGGATCGCGCTGACCGACGGCCTGATCGGGACCTTCGCCGACGTGCACGCGGCGGACGGACTCGCCGGCCGCTGCTTCCTCTACCACCTGATCGGCAACGGCACCGGCCGCTGGCGGGTACCGGTCGGCGGCATGGGCGCGGTGAGCGGGGCCATGGCAGCCGCGGCGCGCCGAGGCGGGTCGGAGCTCGTCACCCGTGCCACCGTGACGCACGTCGATCCGCGTCCGGACGGCGTCAGGGTGCACTGGACCGACGACGACGGCACCGAGCGGTCGGTCGAGGCGGCACACGTCGTCTGCGGCGCCGCGCCCGCCGTGCTGGCCGAGCTGACCGGCGCGGAGCCCGGCCCGCGGCCGTCGGGCTCGCAGCTGAAGATCAACATGGTCCTCGCCCGGCTGCCCCGGCTGCGGTCCGGCGCGGACCCGGGCACGGCCTTCGCCGGCACGTTCCACGTCGACGAGGCGGCCGGCCAGCTGGACGCCGCCCATGCCCAGGCCGCGGCCGGGCGGCTGCCCGACGTGATCCCGTTCGAGGTGTACTGCCACACCCTCGCCGACCCCTCGATCCTCGGCCCGGTCGAGCGGGCCACCGGGCAGCACACGCTGACCCTGTTCGGTCTGCACACGCCCGCCGAGCTCTACCGCGCGGACCCGGTCGGGACCCGCCGCGAAGCGGTGCGGCGGGTGGTCGCCCAGCTCGACGCGCACCTGGAGGAGCCGCTGCTGGACTGCCTGGCGCGCGACGCGCACGGCGACCCGTGCCTGCAGGCGGCCTCGCCGCTGGACGTCGAGGAGTCCCTGGCCATGCCCGGCGGCCACATCTTCCACGGTGACCTGGCGTGGCCGGTCGCCCGCACGCCGGAGGAGGTCGGGGGGTGGGGGGTCAGCACCGCACACCCGCGGATCGTCGCCGCGTCCTCCGGCGGCACGGTCCGGGGCGGCGCCGTGAGCGGGCTCGGCGGCTACGCCGCGGCACGCCACCTGCTCGACCTCGGCTGACGCGGGAGGAGTCTCAGCCCTGGCCCGGCGGCGTCCGACCGGGCTGTGGTCCCTGGCCGCGCCCCGGCCCAGGCGGCTGCGCGGGCGCCACCGGCTGGTCGGGCGTGCCGGGTGACACGGGTGGCTCGACGGGGCCCCCGACCGGAGGGTCGGCACCCTGGGTGGGCGGCGTGGTCTCGGGCGCGGGCTCGGTGTACGCCGAGCCGTTGCTGACCAGGATCGTGACGAGCTGACCGGGAACCGCCCGGCCACCGCGCGGCGGGCTGGTGCCGACGAGCTCGCCGTCCTGCTTGTCGCTGTCGACGTTCGCCGTCGCGGTCTGGAACCCCGCGGCGATCAGCACACTGCGGCACTGGCTCACCGTGGAGCAGCCGGGCACGGGCTTCGTGTTGCCGTTGACGACGGCCGGGTCGGCCGGCGGGAACACCCCGCTCCCCCGCGCCTGCAGGATCGGCGCCATCGCGTCGTGCCAGACCGTCGCACCCTTGCCACCGCCGAAGCCACCGACGTCCCGGTTCTCCTTCGGGTCGAAGACCATGACGCTCGCGGTGATCTCCGGGGTGTAGCCGACGAAGGCCACCGACCAGTTGTTCTGCGTCGTGCCGGTCTTGCCGGCGATCTGGTGGCCGGGGACGTACGCCCGCGAGGCGGTCTGGCCGGGATTGCCGGGTTCGACGTCCTTGCGCAGCATCTGGTTCAGCGTGTTCGCGACGCCGGGCGGGATCGCCTCGGGGGTGCACCGGTCGCCGGTCGCGACGAGGTGACCGGCGGAGTCCTTCAGCGGCTGCCCGTGCGCGTCCAGGATCCCGGTCACCGGGTTGACGTCGCACTGGGTGCCGCCGGCGGCCAGCGTCGAGTACGCGCTGGCGAGCGCCAGCGGGCTGGTCGCGTCCGGCCCTAGCGTGAACGCCCCGCGGTTCTCGTCGATGGTCTTCTGGGCCAGGTCGGCCGGCCCGAACTGGTAGAGGCCCATCTTCTCGGCCATGTGCACCGGCTCCTCGACGCTGCCCAGCGCGTCCTCGAGCGCGACGAAGTAGGTGTTGGACGACTGGTAGAGCGCGGTGGTCAGGTCCAGCGTCGCCCGGTAGTGGCCGGCGTTGGAGACCGGCCACGGACCGCCGTCCTTCTTGTAGACCCGCGAGATGTAGGGATCCGAGGTCGTCTGCGTGTAGGACGTCGAGTAACCGCGCGCCAGCGCGGCCGCGGCGACGAACACCTTGTAGGTCGACCCCGCCCCGCGGCTGGGCGCCCAGTTGAGGTTGTAGGACTCCTGCCGCGGGTCGGTGCGGTCGTAGCCGAAGATCCGGTTGACGCTGAGCGCCAGCAGGTGCCCGGTGCCGGGCTCGACGGCGTTGAAGGTGGCGACCCGGTTGTCCTCCAGCGGCAGCGTGTTCAGGACGGCGGCGTCGCCGGAGCGCTGCAGCTCGGGGTCGAGCGTGGTCTGGATGGTGTAGCCACCGTGCTCGAGCTGGGCCTGGGTGAGGTGCAGGTCCTGGATCAGGTACCGCTGCACGAAGTCGCAGACGTAGGGCCCGACGCTGGCCTCGACGCACCCGCGGCGCGGCGCCGGCGCCGGCGCGAGGCCGAGCGGGGCGGCGATCGCCGCGTCCTTCTCCGCCGGCGTGATGTAGTGCTGCGCCGCCATCCGCGAGAGCACCTGGTTGCGCCGCACGGTGGCGCCCTCGGGCGTGAGGAACGGGTTGTCGTGCGTGGGGCTCTGCACCAGCCCGGCGAGCAGGGCCGCCTGGGGGAGGTTCAGGGCCGCGGCGTCGACGCTGAAGAAGGCACGCGCGGCGGCCTGGATGCCGTAGGCGTTCTGCCCGAAGTAGACGATGTTGAGGTACCGGGTGAGCAGCTCGTCCTTGGTGTAGGTCTCCTCGAGCGCCAGGGCCAGTCGTGCCTCGCGCAGCTTGCGGCCGACCGACTCCTCGATCGCCGCGTCCCGGTCCTCCGGGCTCTTGGCCGACTGCAGCAGCGTCTGCTTGACCAGCTGCTGGGTGAGCGTCGAGCCGCCCTCCTGCACCTCACCGGCCGCGATGTTCTTCACGAGGGCCCGCACCGTGCCCTCGACGTCCAGGCCGTTGTGCTCGTAGAACCGCGCGTCCTCGATGGCCACCATGGCGTTCTTCATCACCGGCGCGATCTGGTCGCCGGCCACCGGGGCGCGGTTCTGCTCGTAGAAGGAGGTGATCACCTCGCCGTTGGCCGCGAGCAGGGTGGTGTTGCCCGGCGGCGGCTCGTCGGTCAGCTCGACCGGGGCGTCGCCGAGCAGGCTCGACGACTCGGCGGCCAGGAGTGCCGGCCCGCCCACCCAGGGGAGCAGCACACCGGCGAGGAGGGCACCGGCCAGCACCGTGCTGAGGGCCAGCTTGAGCAGCGTGCGGACGCCATGCCATGACGAGCTCTGCACGAACGAACTCACCGGCCCTCCCGTCGGAATCCGGAGCTCACCTCAACAGAGAACCGGGAGGCTCACAATCCCCCGCGCCGTCCGTAGCCGCCCCGTGACGGAACGGAACGGGCAGGTGGGAAGCGCGTGGTCAGAGCGTCAAGGGTGCTGGGAGGTCCGACCGGTGCAGCACGACGAGGGTGCTGACGGCGCGCGTGAGGACGACGTACAGCCGGTGCAGACCCCGCGGTTCGGCGGCCACGATCGCGGCGGGGTCCACGACCACGACCGCGTCGAACTCGAGCCCCTTCGCGAGGGTCGCCGGCACGACCGCGACCGCGGGGACGTCGGCGCCGTCGTCGGAGAGCGCACCGGCGGGCACCCCGGCGGCGGCCAGCAGACCGGTCACCTCGGGAAGGGCGGTATCGGCGCAGACGATCCCGATCGACCCCGGGACGGCCCGCAGCCCGGCCACCACGTCGGCGAGCGCCGGCCCGAGGGTCGACACCGGACGGATGGTCAGCGCGCCGGGTTCGGACCGGATCGCGGTCGCGGCGGGCAGCCCCGGGGCGATGTGCGGGAGCAGCCGGTTCGCGAAGTCGAGGACCTCGCCCGGCACGCGGTAACCCCTGGTCAGCGGGCGGACGACGGTGTCGGGGCGGCCCAGGCCGGCGAGTGTCTGCTGCCAGTCCGACGGTGACCACGGGCTGGTGGCCTGCGCCAGGTCGCCGAGCACCGTGAGCGATCCCGCGGCCAGCCGGCGGGCCACCGCACGGCACTGCATGGGCGAGAGGTCCTGGGCCTCGTCGACGACGACGTGCCCGTACCCGGGAGTGCGGTCCAGGAGGCCGGCGACCTCGTCGACGAGGACGGCGTCCGCCTCGGTCCATGGCGCGGCGCGCACCGACCGCGGAGTCGCCGGCCGGCGGAGCAACGCCCGCTCCTCGTCGGTCAGGATGCCGCGCGCCGCGCGGGCCAGCCGGTCGGGATCGGTCCAGAGATCGTGCACGAGCCCGGTGGCGTCGCGGGCCGGCCACACCTCCTCGCAGAAGGCGCGCACCTCGGCGCTGCGGGCGGCCTTGCCGGTCTCGGCGTCGCTCGGGCTGCCGCCGGCCTCCTCCTTCTGGCGGCGCGCATCCTCCGCGACCAGCATGGCCAGCCGCTCGCGCCCGGCCGCGTAGTGCAGCAGCTGCTGGTCGTCCTCGGCGCGGCCCCGGCGGCGGACGTCGTCCACGTACCGCTTCAGCCGCTCGACCGTCACCCGGTACCTCCGCCCGGCCAGCGGCACCTGGATCGAGTCGACCGGCTTCGCGATCTCGCCCCACAGCGCCCGGCGCAGCACCTCGGCCATCCGCGCATCCCCCTTGAGGACGGCGACGTCCGGCGCATCCACCGCCCGGACCGGCACCCGCGCGGTCAGCCCGGCGACCGTCGTCTGGGCCACCTCGACCTCGCCCAGCGTGGGCAGCACCTCCTCGATGTAGCGCAGGAAGGCCCGGTTCGGGCCGACCACGAGGACGCCGGACCGGGCCAGCTGCCCGCCGTGCGTGTAGAGCAGATACGCGGCGCGGTGCAGCCCGACCGCCGTCTTGCCGGTGCCGGGTGCGCCCTGCACGCAGATCGACTCGCTCAGCGGGGCGCGGACGATGTCGTCCTGGTCGGGCTGGATCGTGGCGACGATGTCGCGCATCGGACCGCTGCGGGGCCGCTCGATCTCCTCCCGGAGGAACCGGCTCTCCGCCTGGTCGCCGGCGGCCAGGAGTTCGTCCTCGTAGCCGGTCAGCTCCCCGCCCGCGAACCCGAACCGGCGGCGGCGCCGCAACCCCTGCGGTTCGACGGCGCTGGCCTGGTAGAACGGCCGGCTCATCGGCGCCCGCCAGTCGATGACGACCGGATCGCCGACGGCATCGCGGACGTGTCGCCGTCCGATGTGGAAGGTCTCGCTCACTCCGTCCGCCGGCAGGGTGTCCGTGCGGCCGAAGAACGGTGGCACGCCGGGGTCGGCGGCCAGGTGGCGAAGGCGTTCCGCGCGGGCGGCGCCGAGCCGCTCGGAGGCCCACGCATCCACGCCGGCGTCGACCACCGCGGTGGCGGCGGCGCGCATCGCGGTCAGGCACTCGGCCGCACGGGCCAGGTGGGCACGCTCGGCTTCGAGGACGGGATCCGGGGACACGATCGGTGCACGTTACGCCGTCCCCCCGCGACGGTTGGTGCACTAACCGTCGCGGTCGCCGGGCTCGACGATGTGGACGGCGACGGCGCGGAACTGCTTCGGGGTCTCCAGCAGCACGGCCTTCGTCGGGTCGCCGACGTCCAGCGCGGGCTCGCGGCGCAGCGCCGCCAGCGGTGCCAGCCGGCGGTCGGCCAGCACCTCGTCGACCAGGCCGCGGTCACCGCCGGTGAACAGCGCGGCCACTGAGGCGGCGTGCGGCAGCAGCACCCGCACCGCCGTCTCGACCGCGTGCTCGACCACGGCATCGGTCTGGTTCCCACGACGCCGGGCGAACCGCTGCTGCGACCACCCGCCGGCCGCCGTTCGCCCCTGGACCTGGCGGGCGTCGACCTTCGACACGACCAGCTGGTCGCCGTCGAACAGCCCGACCGCCCACCGTCCCCGGCGGACGAGCAACACCGCGGCCCGATGGGGCTCGCGCGCGGCCGTGGTCAGGGACGTGAGCAGCGCCGGCCCCGGCGTCCAGCCGAACGGCGGTTCGAGGGTGAGCGTCGTGGTGTCCGCGCAGGTGACGTGCACCCGGCCGTAGGCGAGGGTCACCTCGGCGAACGCGCCGTGCCGGTCGGCGACGCCGTCCAGCCATCGGCCGAGCCGTTCGGGCGGCACGCCCAGGCGGCGTCCGCCGCCGGCCGCGGGGCGGGCGCGGGTCACGCCGCGAGGTCCTCCGCCGTGGCCGCGACGGTGGGCAGGCCGGCCGCCACCCAGGCCACGAAACCACCGATGACGTCGACGGTGCGCGCGAGCCCGAGCGATCGCAGGGTGTCCGCGACCAGGCTGGAGCTGTAGCCCTCGTTGCAGAGGACGACCACCTCGAGGTCGTAGCCCGTGACCTGGGGGATGCGGTGCGGACTGGCCGGGTCCAGGCGCCACTCGAGCACGTTGCGGTCGACGACGACGGCCCCCGGCACCAGGCCGTCCCGGCAGCGTTGCTCCCACGGGCGGGTGTCGACGAGCAGGGCGCCCGCGGCCAGGCGCGCGGGCACGTCGATCGGGTGGACCCGGTCGATCCGGGCGCGGACCGTCGCCAGCAGCTCGTCGATCGTCCGGGCGCCGGGGGGAGGCGGGGGTTGCGTCATAGCGCCAATGCCGGCTCGGCCGCGTGCTCGGCGGGTACGCGCAGGAACCGTTGGCCCAGGGCGACCACGATCGCGGCCACCGCGGCGGCGACGGTGGCCACCACGAACGCCGCGTTGGCGCCCGCCACGTCGACGATCTTCCCCGAGACCGAGGCGCCGACGGCCACCCCGAGACCTAGCGCCGTCCCGATCCAGGTGAACGCCTCGGTGACCACCGCCCGTGGCACGAGCCCCTCGGCGAGGGTGAACGAGCTGATCAGGGACGGCGAGACGGCCACGCCGGCGAGTGCGACGAACGGGACCATCACCCAGATGTCGTGGACCATGAGCAGCGGCAGACTGCACAGGGTCAGCAGGACCAGCACCCAGGCGAGCCGCCGGCGCAGCGGCACCTCCCAGTGCACCGTGCCCCACCCGATGCCGCTGGCCATCGAGCCGAGAGCGAGCGCGGCGATGAGGACGCCGGACATCGACCGGGCCCCCACCTGGTCGGCGAACCCGACCAGCGCGATCTCCAGCGTCCCGAGGATCGCACCAACCGACGCGCCGACGACGAAGAGCACCCGCAGGCCCCGGGTCCGCATCGCCGACGGCCCGGAGCGGCTCTCGTGCCCACCCGGCGGCGGCTCGGTGCGCGCCTGCGCCGCGAACAGCAGGCTGCCGACCGTGGCCAGGGTGAAGGCGGTGACCACTCCGCTGGTGGCGTGGCCGGTGGTGGACAGGAAGGTCACCAGGACGGGCCCGACGATGAACACGAACTCGTCGACCACGGACTCCATCGCCAGCGCCGTGGGCAGTTGGCGGCCGCCGCGCAGCAGGTGCGTCCAGCGGACCCGGATCATCGAGGAGACCGGTGGGATGCAGGCGCCGGAGATGCCGGCGGCGAGGAAAACGGTCCACAGGGGCCAGTCGTGCTTGATCGCCGCGAGGAAGGTGACGCCGGAGACCACGAAGATCAACAGCACCGGCAGCAGCACGCGCCGCTGACCGCGACTGTCGGCCAGGCGGCCGATGACCGGCCCGGCCAGTGCGGTGGTCACCGCGCCGACGGCGGCGATCGCCCCGCCGAGCCCGTAGGAGCCCGTCTCCGAGGCGACCAGCAGCACGCAGCCCAGCCCGACCATCGACAGCGGCAACCGCCCGATGAACGCGGCCGCCACCATCGGCAGGGCGTGCGGGGTGCGCAGCACCTGCAGGTAGGGATTGGCCACGAGCGGGGTTGCCTCCGGTACGGACGGTAGGGCGGCCTCACGCTAACGGACCGCGCGTCCACCCGCTGCGGAAGATCGACCGCCGCTTGATGATCAGGTTCCCTGATCAACAAGGGTCCTCCCCCGCCGTCGACCGTGAGGGAGGACCCAGAACGATCAGGTCCCCTGATCAACATCGGGGCCGGGACAAGCAGCGAGGCCCGGAACCGTGCGGTTCCGGGCCTCGTCGTCGCGCTGTGCCTATGCCAGCCGGCTCTTGAGGATCTCCAGCTCGTCCCACATGGTGCTGGGCAGCTTCTCGCCGAACTTCTCGAACCACTCGGTGATCTGCGGGATCTCCGCGCGCCACTCGTCCTTGTCGACGGCGAGGGCCTTCTCCACCTGCTCGGGCGTCATGTCCAGGCCCGAGACGTCGAGGGAGTCCGGCGTCGGCACGTGGCCGACCGGCGTCTCGACGGCGGCCGCGGTGCCCTCGAGGCGCTCGACGACCCACTTGAGCACGCGACTGTTCTCCCCGAAGCCCGGCCACAGGAAGCCGCCGTCCTCGTCGCGCCGGAACCAGTTGACGTAGAAGATCCGCGGCAGCTTGGTGGCATCGGCCTGCTTGCCGGTGTTCACCCAGTGGCCGAAGTAGTCACCGGCGTTGTAGCCGATGAACGGCAGCATGGCGAAGGGGTCGCGGCGGACGACGCCGACGGCGCCCGTGGCGGCGGCGGTGGTCTCCGAGGAGAGCGTCGCGCCCATGAACACGCCGTGGTTCCAGTCCCGGGCCTCGCTGACCAGCGGGATCGTGGTCTTGCGGCGGCCGCCGAAGAGGATCGCCGAGATCGGCACGCCCTTCGGGTCGTCGTACTCCGGCGCCAGGATCGGGCACTGGGTGATCGGGGTGCAGAACCTGCTGTTCGGGTGGCTGGAGGGCTCGTCGCTCTCCGGCGTCCAGTCCCGGCCCTTCCAGTCGGTGAGGTGGGCCGGGGTCTCGTCGGTCATGCCCTCCCACCAGACGTCCCCATCGTCGGTCAGGGCGACGTTGGTGAAGACCGAGTTGCCCTTCTCGATCGTGCGCATGGCATTCGGGTTGGTGTCGTAACCGGTGCCCGGGGCGACGCCGAAGAGGCCGTACTCCGGGTTGAGGGCGTAGAGGCGGCCGTCCTCGCCGAAGCGCATCCACGCGATGTCGTCGCCGAGGGTCTCGACCTTCCAGCCCGGGATGGTCGGCTCGAGCATCGCCAGGTTGGTCTTGCCGCAGGCGCTCGGGAACGCGGCGGCGACGTAGTAGGTCTTCTGCTGCGGGCTGGTCAGCTTGAGGATCAGCATGTGCTCGGCCAGCCAGCCCTCGTCGCGCGCCATCACCGAGGCGATGCGCAGCGAGTAGCACTTCTTGCCGAGCAGCGCGTTGCCGCCGTAGCCCGAGCCGTAGGACCAGATCATCCGCTCCTCGGGGAACTGGACGATGTACTTGGTCTCACTGCAGGGCCACGGCACGTCCTGCTGGCCCTCGTCGAGCGGGGCGCCGATCGAGTGCATGGCCGGCACGAAGGGCCGGTCCTCGCCCAGGGCGTCCAGCACGTACTGGCCGATCCGGGCCATGACCCGCATCGAGACGACGACGTACTCGGAGTCGGTGAGCTCGACGCCGAACATCGGGTTCTCGGCCTCGACCGGCCCCATGCAGAACGGGATGACGTACATGGTCCGGCCGCGCATGCACCCGCGGTACAGCTCGGTCATGACCGACTTCATCTCGGCCGGGTCCATCCAGTTGTTGGTGGGACCGGCGTCGGCCTCGTCGACCGAGCAGATGAAGGTGCGGTCCTCGACCCGGGCGACGTCGCGCGGGTCGGAGGCGCACCAGAAGGAGTTGGGTTTCGCCTCAAGGCGGCGGAAGGTGCCGGCCTCGACCAGCTTCTGGGTGAGCCGCTCCCACTCCTCGTCGCTTCCGTCCACCCAGACCACCTGGTCCGGGGTGGTCAGCGCGGCCATCTCCTGCACCCATGCCAGCAGTCGGGCGTGCGTGGTGGGTGCGTTGTCGAGACCGGGAGTGGCCACGGAAGTCATGCGTCTCCATCCTCGTGGATTGCGGGGGCGGCGTCCTGCCCCGGCGGCGATGCCAGTCGACCCGGCTGTTGCACTGATGCAACGAACCGGGTCGGGTCAGGTTACCGACGTTCTAGACGTCTGTAACCGTGAGAGATGTTACGTCTAGGACGTCTTGTGTTCAGGCCGGAAGACCCTGGTGGGCGATCGCGTTCACCACAGTTCGTGAGTACTCCCGCCCTGCTCCAGCCCCTGACCCTGCGCGGGCTGACCCTGCGCAACCGCCTCGTCGTCGCCCCGATGTGCCAGTACTCCGTCACCGGCGGAGTGGTCGGCGACTACCACCTCGTGCACCTCGGGCGCTTCGCCCTGGGCGGTTTCGGGTTGGTGATCGTGGAGGCCACCGGCGTGACGGCGGACGGCCGGATCAGCCACGGCGACGTCGGCCTGTGGTCCGACGAGCACATCCCGGGTCTGGCCCGGATCGCAGACTTCCTGCACGCGGAGGGTGCCGCCGCCGGGATCCAGCTCGCGCACGCGGGCGCGAAGGCGAGCAGCCGCCGCCCGTGGGACGGGGGTGGCCCGGTGACCCCGGAGAACGCGCGGCCCGGTGAGGCGCCGTGGCCGACGGTGTCCGCGAGCGACGTCCCGGCGGGGTCCGGCTGGCCGCGGCCGCGCGCGCTGACGGTCGAGGAACTGACCGACATCCGGGACGCGTTCGTGGCCGCCGCCGGGCGGGCGCTGACCGCGGGCTTCGACGTCGTCGAGCTGCACGCCGCCCACGGCTACTTGCTGCACCAGTTCCTGTCCCCGCTGTCCAACCGGCGGACCGACGAGTACGGCGGCTCGCTGAAGGGGCGGATGCGGTTCCCGCTCGAGGTGGTGGACGCGGTGCGCGCCGCCTGGCCGGCCGACCGGCCCCTGCTCGTGCGCGTCTCGGCGGTGGACGGCTCCGGGAACGGGATCACGCTGGACGACACGGTCGCCTTCTCCCGCGAGCTGAAGGCGCGCGGCATCGACGCGGTGGACGTCTCCGGCGGCGGCATCGGCGGCGGCTGGGAGCACCCGCTCGGCTACGGCTACCAGGTGCCCTACGCCGCGCGGATCCGCGACGAGGCGGGGATCGCCACGATGGCGGTCGGGCTGATCGTCGACGCCCGGCAGGCCGAGGCTGTCGTCGCGGACGGCGCGGCGGACCTGGTGGCGCTGGCCCGCGAGGCGCAGGACGACCCGAACTTCGCCGTCCACGCCGCCCGTGAGCTGACCGACGGGTCGTACGAGCTCTACCCGGTGCAGGCCGGGCCGCGGCTGGCCGGCCGCGGGAAGCTGCTCGGCTCGCTCGGGCCGTGGACGGGCCCGGATCCCGTCCAGGTGCGCGAGCCTGCATAGTCGGGGCCGGCGGGTCTACCGTGCGGGGACATGAGGCCCCGTGCGGCGCTGGTCTCGTTGTCGTCGGCGCAGCTGGCGGTGCAGCTCGCCGGGATGGCGGTCGCCGCCCGCCGGCGGCGCAACTTCGACGTCGGTTTCCTGCGCGGCAGTCCCACGACCGTCGTCCGCGACTCCCTGTGGGCCGGCACGGCGTACAGCGCCCCGGTGTACCTGCTCGCGGCGCAGTGGTGGGCGACCAACCGGCTCCGCCGGCAACCGGACGACGGCGCCCGGCGGCTGCTCGGCATGCTCGGCGTCCTCTACGGCCCGGGTTACCTGTGCGAGCGGTACGTGCGAGCCCACCTCGTCCGGCTCGACCCGGTGGAGACGCCGATCGCGCTGGCGAGCATCTGGCTGGCCGCCGGGATGGGCGTCCTGGGCCACTTGGAGTCGTCGAGCGGTCAGTAGACCGCACGCACGTCGGCGACGAAGGCGTCCCAGTCCGTGGGCGCGGTACCGCCGCCGATCTCTGCGCCGAGCTTGTCGAGGTACCAGTGCCAGCCCATCGCCATGTCGGTGACGTCGGTGTCGGCGGGGAAGTGCTGGACGAAGCGGAGCACCGTGCGGCCGTCGTCGCTCCACAGGTCCAGCTCGACGCGCCAGTGCCCGTAGTCCGACGGCTCCCACTCGACGACCAGCCGCCGGGGTGGCTCGCACTCGACGATCGTCACGCCCTGGCCGGACTGGTCGCCCTCCTCCTGCGTCATGACGAAGCGGCCGGTCGCTCCGGCGCCGCGCGGACCGTCGTAGCGGCCGATCCAGCGGGCGAGGCGGTCGGGCTCGGTGAGCGCGGACCAGACGTCGTCGATCGGGTCCGGCCAGGAGCGGCGGAACTCCAGTCGCTGCCGGCCGTCGTCCTCTCGCGTGACGACGCCGCGCCTGGTCTCGAGGTCCTCGTTCATGGGGCTTCTCCTGTTCGGGCCCGGCGCCCCCGGGCGATCTCGGTGTCGAGTGCATCCAGCCGCTGGGCCCAGAGGTCGCGGTAGGGCTCCAGCCATTCGTCGAGCTCGCGCAGCGGCCGTGGGTCCAGGGCGTAGAGGCGCCGTCGTCCGTCGGTGCGTGAGCGGACCAGGCCGGCCTCGCGAAGCACCCGGAGGTGGCGACTGATCGCCGGCCGGCTCACCGGGAAGCGATCGGCCAGGTCCCCGGCCGCGAGCTCACCGGCCGCGAGCAGGGCTACCAGTTCCCGCCGCGTGGGGTCGGCCAGTGCGCCGAGGGTCTGCACAGTGAATGCGTAACAGAGGAGTTACGCGTTGACCAGAGGTTCCGTGTCGTCTCCCGCCGGGCAAGGACGGCACATGACCGTCACCGATCCCGATGTCCCTGACCCGCTGAACGACCCGCGCACGTTGCAGGCCGACCCCGGTGCGCTCGGCCAGGGCGAGGACCTCGCCTCGACCGAGGACGATCCAGCGAGCACCGGAGAGGACGAGTTGGCCACCAGCGCCACCGAGGCCGACGAGGCCGGCGGCGGTGACGTCACCGGTGGGGCAGCTTCGGCTGGTTCGTGACGGATCGGTCCGTTTCGCGCGCGTGTCACGGGGAATCCATCGCTGTTGCCTGAACCACTCCTGATCGAGGAGGACCCGATGGCCACTGGTGAGACCGGCTTCGCCGACGTCACGTTCGACCTCATCTCGGTGCAGTACCACTCGCTCAAGGCCGGGCACGACTACGGCCAGTACGTCCGGGACGCCGAGAACGCGAATCTGGACGACGTCGCGAGCTTCTTCCGCGAGGTGATGGACCAGGACTCCCAGCGGGCCAGGCGCTGCCACGAGTTCCTGGCCCGCCTCGCGGGCACCGAGCACGGGGGCCCGGCTACCGCGTGAGCCCGGTCGGCGGCACGATGGCTGGGTGATCACGACTCCGCTGACCCGCTGGTTCGACCTGTCGACGCCGATCATCGGCGCCCCGATGGCGGGGGTGGCCGGTGGGGAGCTGGCGCGCGCCGTCTCCAGAGGCGGCGGCCTGGGGATGATCGGCATCAGCGGCAGGCATTCCGCGGAGTTCATCACCGAGCAGTGCGCCATGCCTGCGGCCGAGCAGGTGCCGTTCGGCGTCGGGCTGATGATCTGGGTGTTGGAGAGCAAGCCGGAGCTGTTCGACGCGACCATCGCGGCGGCGCCCAGCCTCGTGTCGGTGTCGTTCGGGGACCCGGCTCCCTACGTGGGACCGCTGCACGACGCGGGGATCGCGGTCTGCGCGCAGGTCAACACCACCGAGGACGTGCACCGGGTGCTGGACGCCGGGGTCGACATCGTCGTGGTGCAGGGCACCGAGGCCGGCGGGCACACGGGTCGCCGGGCCACCCTGCCGCTGCTGCAGGAGGCGCTCACGCTGACCGACCGGCCGGTGGTGGCCGCCGGCGGGATCGCGACCGGTCGGGGGATGGCGGCCGCCCTCGCCGCCGGGGCCGCGGGCGTCTGGATCGGGACGCCGCTGCTGTCCTGCCCGGAAGGGCTGAACAAGCAGTCGGCGAAGGAGCGCATCCGGGAGGCGACCGGGGACGAGACCGTGCTGACCCGCGCCTTCGACGTCGCCGAGGGCGTGGCCTGGCCGGTCCGCTGGCCCGGTCGGGCCCTGGTCAACGACTTCAGCCGCACCTGGCACGGCCGCGAGGAGGAGCTTGTCCACGACACCGACGCCCGGCAGCTGGTCGTGGAGGGCCGGCGGACCGGAAACCCCGCCCACGCGCCCCTCTACGCCGGGGAATCCGTGGGGCTGGTCACCCGCGAGCGGTCGGCGACGGACGTCGTCCGGGAGATGGACGCCGAGGCGGAGAAGGCCCTCCGTGCGGTGCCCGGCCTGCTCAGCTGATCAGACGGCGCAGCTGTCGTCGGTGCAGCCGTCGGCGGCCGGCACGGTGATCAGGGGGTTCGCCTCGACCCAGGCCCGCTCGAGGATCTGCAGCAGCAGCTCGGCGGGCTGGGCGCCCGCGGCGCCGTACTTGCGGTCCACCACGAAGAACGGGACGCCGGTCGCGCCGAGCGCCTGGGCCGTCGCGCCGTCCTGGCGCACCGCGGCCAGGTAGCGGCGGTCGGCGAGTGCCTCGCGGACCTCGGCCTCGTCGAGACCCACCTCGACCGCGAAGGGGACGAGCGAGTCGACGTCGAAGACCGAACGCCCCTCCTCGAAGTAGGCGTGCAGGAGGCGCTCCTTGAGCTCGTTGCGCCTGCCGTGCTCGGCGGCGAGGTGCAGCAACTCGTGGGCGAGCAGGGTGTTGCCGCTGACGGCGTCGGCGAGGTGGTACTCGAGCCCCTCACCGGCGGCGGTCTGCTCGACGTGGCTCATGTTCGCCTGCATCTGCTCGACGGTGGTGCCGTACTTGGCGGCCAACGCCGGCAGGGTCGGGTGCGTCTCGCCCTCGGGAACCGACGGGTCGAGCTGGAAGGAGCGCCAGACGACCTCGACCTGATCGCGGTGGGGGAACTGCTCGAGAGCGCTCTCCAACCGGCGCTTGCCGATGTAGCACCACGGACACACGACGTCGGACCAGACCTCTACCTGCATGCCCGCCTCAACCTCGTTGCCGCTTCAAGCATTCCGGGGTCCGTCAGCTGCCGTCCGGGCGGTGGGCCTGGGCCCGCGCCGGGCGGTCGCCCCGGGTGGGGTCGAGGAAGACGTACTGCACGCCCTCGTGCCGTTCGACGAGGCGCTTCTCCACCTCGTCGGCGGTCCGCTCGACGTCGGCCACGGAGGAGGTGTCGTCGAAGTCCACCTTGGCGGCGACCAGGATCTTCCCGGGTCCGATGACCGAGGTCAGGAGCAGGGGGACGCCGTCCACGTGCGGCATGTTCTCGATCTCGGCCTTCAGTTCCGCCTCGATGCGGGGCGAGGCCGACTGCCCGATGAGCAGCGACTTGTTCGCCCGCGCCAGGACGAAGGCGACGACCAGGAGCAGGAGTCCGATGGCGATCGCCGCGACGCCGTCCCACAGCGGGTCGCCGGTCAGCTCCTCCAGGAACAGGCCCAGCCCGGCGAGCACCAGGCCGACGAGCGCCGCGGCGTCCTCGAAGGTCACGGCCTTGACCGTCGTGTCCGTCGTCCGGTTCAGGTACGCGCCCGGCTTGATCCCCCACTTGCGCGCGGCACCGCGCACCTGCCGGACGGCCTTCGAGAAGGAGATGCCCTCGAGGACGAACGACACCGCCAGGACGATGTAGGAGATCATCGGATCGCCCTCGGGCTTGCGTTCGATGATCGTCGTGATGCCCTGGTAGAAGGAGAAGCCGGCGCCGACCAGGAACGTCGCCATCGAGGCGATGAACGCCCAGAAGTACGTCTCGCGGCCGTAGCCGAACGGATGCTTCTCGTCCGGCGGCTGCTCCCCGCGCTTGAGGGCGACGAACAGGAACACCTCGGTGACCGTGTCGGCCACCGAGTGCGCGGCCTCCGACAGCATCGCCGAGGAGTGGCTGATCAGTCCGCCGATGAGCTTGGCGATGGCGATGGCCAGGTTGGCCAGCCCGGCGACGATGACCGTGCCGGCCGACTCGCCCCCGGAGTCCTGCGCCTCCGCGGGAGCCCCGCCGTTCGCTCCCGTGTTGGCCTTCGCCCCGGGACGGTGGGGGTCGTCGGCGCTCCGGATGGTGTCGGCGTCCGTCGCGGCGTCGGGAGGCGTCATGCCGTCCCGATGCCCCGATCCGGTCGCCCCCAACCGAATGCGCCGTGTCGCGCCGAGTGGGGCCCGGAGGGCTCCGCGCCGGCGCGGCGACAGGGCTCAGTTCAGGAGGGGTACGGCTCCTGGCCGCGGTGCGACCCGGAGGGTCGCACTGTCACAGTGTTACCGGATGCCGACCAGGTCGACGACGAACACCAGCGTGGCCCCGGGCTTGATGACGCCGCCCGCTCCCCGCTCGCCATAGGCCTTGTGGGCCGGGATCGTCAGCCGGCGCCGTCCGCCGACCTTCATGCCGGTGATCCCCTCGTCCCACCCCTGGATGACCATGCCGACGCCGAGACGGAACTCCAGCGGGTCGCCGCGGTCCCAGGAGGCGTCGAACTGCTCGCCGCCGTCGTGGGTGACGCCCACGTAGTGCGCGCTCACCAGGCTGCCGGGCGTCGCCTCGGGCCCGTCACCGACGACGATGTCCTCGATGACCAGGTCGTCCGGCGCCGGCCCGGTGGGGGGCTCGACGTCGGGTCGCGTCAGCTCGGCCACGAGACCTCCTCGCTGGCGCTCGTCGGCGTCGTGGCCGACGGCACTGCATCTCTGCGTGCCCTCGCAAGCTCGGTCACCGGTTCTCCCTCCTGCGCCGGGAAGGTCCCGGCGCCGTCCACTCATCCAAGCAGCGACACGAGTGACCCGCTCAGACGCGGTCCAGACGTCCCTCCTCGAGCGCCTCCTGCAGCAGCTCCGGGACGACGTCCAGCGGGTGGGCGATCTCGTCGGCCGGCAGTCGGGCCGCCACGATCGCCACGACGGCCATGAGCGTCGGCGCCAGCCCGGCGACGAGGAACGTGGTCGTCAGGCCGATCACCTCACTCACCGTGCCGGCCAGCGCCATCGACAGCGGCATGAAGCTCAGCGACACGAAGAAGTCGAGGCTCGACACCCGCCCCAGCAGGGCCGGCGGGACGCGGCGCTGCAGCAGCGTGCCCCAGATGACCATCCCGGCCTGGAACGTCGCGCCCATGACGGCGCCGGCCGCGATCATCAGCCAGAGACCGGAGCCGAGGCCGAACACGATCAGCGGGACGCAGCCGAGGCCCCAGCACAGGTTCATCACCGTGAGATAGCGCCGCGGCAGCCGGAACGAGGCGACCACCAGCGACCCGAGCGCGCCACCGATGCCGAACGCGGCCAGGACGTAGGCGTGCTGACGGGGGCCGCCCCCGCCGTCCTTGATGGCGAAGGGGACCAGCACCTCCAGCGGGCCGATGAAGACCAGCAGCATGAGCGAGGCGAACAGGAGCGTGGCCAGCAGCCAGGGCGTGCGCACCATGTACACGAAGCCCTCGCGGACGTCGGCGAACAGTCCGGTCGCCGCGCCGTCGGCGGGCGGATCTCGGCGCACCGGCGTGGTCATCAGCGACGAGAGACAGCCGGCGGCCAGCAGGAACGCCGTCGCCGTGGCGGCGAGGGCCGCGCCGGGACTGAACGCAGCGACCAGGAACCCGGCGGCCGCCGGGCCTGCCGCGTTCTGCAGCACCGGGCGCACCATGCCCTCGAGGCCGTTCACCGCGAGCAGCTCGCCCTCGGACACGAGCGAGGGGACCAGCGCCGAGTACGCCGGGTAGTAGAGACCCATCGCCAGCCCGCTGACCAGCGCCATCGCGGCGAGGTGCGCGAGGCGGACGGCACCGACCAGGGACAGCGTGGCGACGACGGCCATCGCCGTGCCCTGGACCAGCTCGGTGGCCAGCAGGATGCGCCGCTGCGGGACGCGGTCGGCCAGCGCCCCACCGAGCAGGGTGCTCGCCAGCATGCCGCCCGCGCCCAGGGCGGCGACGACGGACAGCGCCGCGGGGCCACCGCCCAGCGCCACGACCTGCCAGACGAGGGCGACCGCCCACAGACCCGCCGCCAGCAAGGAGAACGCCATCGACGCGACGAGCAGACGGTACTGGCGGTGCCGCAGGGGCGAGAAGGCCCTGGGCAGGCTGGTCATGGCGGTCCTCCGGGGTAGGCCGCCATGGTGGCCGAGAGGTACGACAGGACGCATCCGAATTCGCCGACGGCGCAGCGACGGTCTGCCGCTGTCACTCCCCCGGTCTAGCGTCCCGGTCATGCTCGACCACCTGGCACTGCAGTGCGCGGACGTCGGCGCCGCGGCCGCCTTCTACACGCGGGTGTTCGCGGCCTGCGGGGTGCACGAGGGCATGCGCATGGAGCACCCCGAAGGTCTGGTCGTGGGTCTCGCCGGCCCGGACGGCTTCCCGAAGCTGTGGCTGGGGCCGATGGAGGGTCCCGGCGATCGGCCCGTGCACCTCGCGCTCACCGCGCCGTCCCGCGCGGCGGTCGACGAGGTCTTCGCCGCAGCGCGCGACGCGGGTGCGGAGATCCTGCACGAACCGCGCGTCTGGCCCGAGTACCACCCGGGCTACTACGGCGCCTTCTTCCGGGATCCCGACGGCAACAACGTCGAAGCCGTGCACCACACGTTCGGCGCCTGATGGATCCCGACAACCCGCCGTGGTGGACCAGCGCGGTCGTCTACCAGGTCTATCCGCGCTCCTTCCAGGACTCCGACGGCGACGGCATCGGTGACCTCGGCGGCATCCTGCAGCGCCTGGACCACCTGGCCGATCTCGGCGTGGACGTGCTGTGGCTCTCCCCGGTCTATCCCTCGCCGCAGGCCGACAACGGCTACGACATCAGCGACTACCAGGGCATCGACCCGCTGTTCGGCACGCTCGCGCAACTCGACGAGCTCGTCGCCGCCCTGCACACCCGCGGGATGCGCTTGGTGATGGACCTCGTCGTCAACCACACCAGCGATGAGCACCCGTGGTTCGTCGACAGCAGGTCGTCACGGACCTCGGCACGGCGCGACTGGTACTGGTGGCGGCCGCCCCGCGGCGGTTTCGGCGGCGGGCACCCCGGCGCCGAGCCGACCAACTGGCAGTCGTTCTTCTCGGGGCCGGCCTGGGAGCTCGACGAGGCCGGCGGGGAGTACTACCTGCACCTGTTCGACCGGAAACAGCCCGACCTGAACTGGGAGAACCCCGAGGTCCGCCAGGCGGTGTACGCGATGATGCGCTGGTGGCTCGACCGCGGGGTCGACGGCTTCCGGATGGACGTCATCAACATGATCTCCAAGGACGTCGCCGACGACGGTCACCTGCACGACGGGCCGCCGATCCCCGGCACCGGCCTCGGCGACGGCTCGGCGTCCTACATCTGCGGCCCCCGGATCCACGAGTTCCTGCAGGAGATGCACCGCGAGGTCTTCACCGGCCGGGATGCCGCACTGCTGACCGTCGGCGAGATGCCGGGGGTCACCGTGGAACAGGCGAAGCTGTTCACCGACCCGGCGCGCGCCGAGGTGGACATGGTCTTCCAGTTCGAGCACGTGGGCCTCGATCAGGGGACGTCGAAGTGGGACGTGCGCCCACTGCGGCTGCTCGACCTGAAGGCGTCGTTCGGTCGGTGGCAGGCCGGGCTGGCCGACGTGGGCTGGAACTCCCTCTACTGGGACAACCACGACCAGCCGCGCGCGGTCTCCCGGTTCGGCGACGACTCCCCCGCCTACCGGCGGGACTCCGCCACCTGCCTGGCCAGCCTGCTGCACCTGCACCGCGGAACGCCGTACGTCTACCAGGGCGAGGAGATCGGGATGGCCAACTTCCCGTTCTCCTCCGTCGACGACTTCCGGGACGTCGAGTCGGTGAACCACTTCGCCGCCGCGATGGTGGCCGGTCAGGATCCGGCCACGGTCCTGGCGGCGATGCGCCGGATGAGCCGCGACAACGCACGGACGCCGGTGCAGTGGGACGACACCGAGCACGCCGGCTTCACGCTCGGCACGCCGTGGCTGCCCGTGAACCCCGACCACGGGCAGTGGAACGCCGCCGCGCAGCGGCAGGACCCCACGTCG
Organism: Blastococcus sp. OS1-29; assembly: GCF_057628075.1. Taxonomy (NCBI): domain Bacteria; kingdom Bacillati; phylum Actinomycetota; class Actinomycetes; order Geodermatophilales; family Geodermatophilaceae; genus Blastococcus; species Blastococcus sp. OS1-29. The sequence goes on along the minus strand of NZ_JBXXJK010000004.1, from coordinate 33,485 downwards.
GTGCTCGCGCACTACCGTCGGCTGATCGCGCTGCGGCACGAGAACCCGGTGGTCGCCCTCGGCGACTTCGCGATGCTGCTGCCGCAGCACGAGCACGTGTACGCCTTCACCCGCACCCTCGGCGACCGGGCGCTGCTGGTCGTCTGCAACGTGAGCGCGACGCCCTACCCGCTCGCCGACCTGCTGCCGCAGGCGCTGGGCGCCGAACTGGTGCTCGGCAACCTCGCCGAGCCCGGCGACACCCTCCGCCCGTGGGAGGCCCGGGTCCTGCGCCTCTCCTGACCCGGCTCAGCGGGGGTGGTCGAACTGCGCGTGGTGGAACTCGTGGCCCTGGCCACCGGCCAGCGCACCGACGGCGCCCGCACCCACGAACAGCAGCGCCAGGACGGCGGCCATCGCGATCGCCATCCGCGGCCGCGCCTGGACGCCGCGCCAGGAGATGCCGGCGAGCGCCGTCCGCAGCTGGAGCCAGGCCAACGCCAGCAGGGCCCGCCACCCGGGCGCGACGGGCGCGGACGGCGTCGCCGGCGGGAGGTCGGCCGTCAGCGGCGGGAGCTCGCGCAGATACCGGGACGCGTAGGCGGCGGCCACCCGCTCATCGCACTCCTCGATCGTCAGCAGGCCCTTCACGACCGCGTCGTGCAGCGTCCGGACGACGGCCCCGCGGTCGTCGTCCGAGGCTCGGAAGTCGGTCGACCGGCCGGCGTCGGGCTGGGCGGATGACGTCATGGCAGCGCTCCTGGAGATCCGGATCCGGTGTGCGCGCCAGCCTGACCGCTCGACCTGTCAAGGCGCTGTGATCGTCAGGGGAGCGGGCTCCGCGGCAGCAGGCGATCACTGATGATCCGCTTCTGGATCTCGCTGGTCCCCTCGAAGATCGTGGTCAGCCGGGCGTCACGCCAGTGCCGCTCCACCTGCCGCTCGGTCGTGTAGCCGTTGCCACCGTGCAGCTGCATGGCCTGGTTGGTCACCCGCACCGACATCTCGGTGGCCTCGAGCTTCACCATCGACGCCTCCTTGTGCACCGGCAGGCCGAGGTCGAGCAGGTGCGCCACCTGGCGGTAGAACGTCCGTGACTGCTCGATCTGCGCGGCCATCTCGGCCACGGTGAAGCGCAGCGCCTGGAAGTCGGCGATCGGGTGGCCGAACTGCTCGCGCTCCTGCAGGTACAGGATCGAGTCCTCCAGCGCGGCGCGGGCCAGGCCGACGGCACGGGCGGCGGTGTGCACGCGGGCGGTGTTGAGGAACTTCTGCGCCTCGGCGAAACCGGCCTGCTCGGCTGCCTTGCCCTCCTCCGCGCTCTCCTCCTGCGCGGCCTTCGCCTGGTCGATCACGTTCTCCCGCGGGATCCGCACCCCGTCGAACTCCAGGTCCCAGGTCAGGAAGCCGTGGTAGCCGACCTTGTCGATCGGATAGCCGGAGAGCCCCTCGGGGAACTCGCCGCGCTTCTTCTCCAGCAGCAGGTTCACCAGCCCGGCCGACCGCGACTCCCCCTCCTCCGGGTCGCGCTCACGCACCAGCACCTGGATGAAGTCGGCGGCCTTGGCGTTGCCGCACCAGCGCTTGTGGCCGGTCACCACCCACTCGTCCCCCTCGAGGACGGCGCGGGTCGAGACGCCGGCCAGGTCGGAGCCGGCATCGGGCTCGGACAGGGCGATCGCGCCGATCCAGTCGCCGCGTGCGCTGCGGGCGAGCAGGTCGTGGCGGCGGTCGGCGTCGGCCACCGCCGTCCCCAGGCCCTGCGAGCGGGCCAGGATGCTGGCAGTCGACATCCACGCCCGGGCCAGCTCCTCGCTGACCATGCAGTACTCGAAGACGCCGAGCCCGAGGCCGCCCTGCTCGGCCGGCACGGTGATGCCGAAGTAGCCGAGCTCGGCCAGCCGCGCCAACAGCGAGGCCGGGATCTCGCCCTTCTGCGGGTCGAGCTCGTTGGCGACCGGCAGCACCTCGTCCATCGCGAAGCGGCGGGCCTGTTCCTGCAGCTTCTCCCGCTCCGGCGTGTGCCACGGGGGCAGCAGCGCCGGCGGCTCGGGCTGCCAGGTCTCGTTCTCGCTCGACGTCATCGTCGGTCGTCTCCACTTCGCGGGCGGATGATCACGTACACCTTGGCCGGTGGGCATGCCCGCCGCACGCCGTGGTCATCCGCGCAGGTGAGCAAGACCACCCCTAGGGTCGGCGCGTGAACGTGCCCGGCATCGACGTCCCCGATCACCGCGGGAGGACCGGCCTGGACCAGGTGGGCCGCGACCTCACGGGCAACCCGGACGTCGTCGTGGAGGACGTCGAGCTGCTCGCCAGCGGCTGGCACGTGCTGCGGCGGACGACGCTGCGGCGGCGCCGTCCGGACGGCGCCTGGACCACCGAGCAGCGGGAGACCTACGACCGCGGCAACGGCGCCACGCTGCTGGTGTACGACGTCGACCGGCGCACCGTCCTGCTCAGCCGCCAGTTCCGCTTCCCCGTCTACGTCAACGGCCACCCCGACGGGATGCTGCTGGAGACCGCGGCCGGCCTGCTCGACGACGAGTCGCCGGAGGACGCCGTGCGCCGCGAGGTCGAGGAGGAGCTGGGCGTCACCGTGGGCGACGTGCAGCACGTGTTCGACGTCTTCATGAGCCCGGGCTCGGTGACCGAGCGGCTGCACTTCTTCGCCGCGCCCTACTCCCCCGCCGACCGCACCGGCGACCGCGGCGGGGTCGAGGAGGAAGGAGAGGACATCGAGGTCGTGGAGCTCGGCTTCGACGAGGCGCTCGACATGATCGACGACGGCCGGATCGCCGACGCCAAGACCGTGATGCTCCTGTACTGGGCCGCGCTGCGTGGCCCGTTCAGGAGCTGAGGCGGCCCTTCGCCAGCCCGATGTAGTGGTCGACCAGGGAGGCGTCGTCGACCGCACCCGGGTTGACCGCCTTCGCCGGGTCGACGCCCTGGAACAGCCGCTTGAGCGGCACCTCCAGCCGCTTGCCGGTGCGGGTGTGCGGCACCCCGGGGACGGCGACGATCTCGTCGGGCACGTGCCGCGGTGAGGCCTGCGACCGGATCGCCTGCCTCAGCCGGTCGCGGAGCTCGTCGGTGAGCTCCGCACCGGGCGCGAGCTGCACGAACAGCGGCATCCAGTAGCCCCCGTCGGGCTGTTCGACGCCCAGGACGACGCAGTCGAGGACCTCGGGGACCGACTCGACCGCGGCATAGATGTCGGCGGTGCCCATCCGCACGCCGCCGCGGTTGAGCGTGGAGTCCGAGCGGCCGGTGATGAGGCAGGTGCCCCGCTCGGTGATCTCCAGCCAGTCGCCGTGCCGCCAGACCCCGGGCCACGGCTCGAAGTAGGCCTCCCGGTAGCGGACGTCGCCCGGGTCGTTCCAGAAGCGCAGCGGCATCGAGGGCATCGGCTCGGTGATCACCAGCTCGCCCAGCTCACCGATCACCGGCTCCCCGTCCTCGTTCCAGGACGCCGCGGCGACGCCGAGCATCGGCCGCTGCAGCTCCCCGACGGTCACCGGCAGGAGCGGGGAGGCGCCGATGAAACCGGTGGCGACGTCCGTTCCGCCCGACAGCGAGCCCAGGAACACGTCGGACTTCACCGCGTCGTAGACCCAGCGGAAGGACGCCGACGGCAGCGGGGAGCCCGTGACCCCGATCGAGCGCAGCGTCGACAGGTCATGCTGCTCGCCCGGCTCGACGCCGGCCTTCTCGCAGGCCATCAGGTAGCCCGGGCTGGTGCCGAGGTAGTTCAGGCCGGTCCGCGCGACGAGGGCGAACTGGGCGTCGACCGTGGGATAGGCCGGCGCGCCGTCGTAGACGACGATCGTGGCGCCGGTGAGCAGCCCGCAGGTCGCGATGTTCCACATGATCCAGGCGGTCGAGGCGTACCAGAACAACCGGTCGCCGGCGCCGACGTCGAGATGCATGCCCAGCTGCTTGCGCTGCTCGAGGACGACGCCGCCGTGCCCGTGCACGATCCCCTTCGGCAGCCCGGTGGTGCCCGAGGAGTAGACGATCCACAGCGGTGCGTCGAACGGCAGCGCCGCGAACGACGGCTCCTGCTCGTCCGCGACCGCCTCGGCCCACGCCAGCGCACCGTCGGGCACGTCGTCCGGGAACAGCCGGGGGACGGCGACCGTCGTCCGCACCGTCGGCAGTGCGGTCCGGAGCTCGGCGACGACGTCCCGGCGGTCGTACTCCTTGCCGTTGAACCGGTACCCGTCGACGGCGACCAGCACCGTGGGCTCGATCTGGGCGAACCGGTCGAGGACGGCGCGGGTGCCGAAATCGGGCGCGCAGGAGGACCAGACGGCTCCGATCGAGGCCGCGCCGAGGAACGCGATCACCGCCTCGGGCACGTTCGGCAGATAGCCCACCACCCGGTCACCGGGCTGCACGCCGAGCCGCCGCAGGGTCGCGGCGAAGGCCCCCACCTGGCCGCGCAGCGTGGCCCACGAGATCTCGACCGGGTCGGTGTCCTCCGCGACCACGATCAGCGCCGGCCGCTCGTCACTGGCGTACCGCAGGGCCTGCTCGGCGAAGTTGATCGTGCGGCCGGGGAACCAGACGGCCCTGGGCATCTCGCGGGAGGCCAGGACCTCGTCGTCGGGGACGCCGGGCAGCACGTCGCTCCAGGTGGCCACGTCGGCCCAGAACTGGTCGAGGTGCTCCACCGACCAACGCCACAGGGCGTCGTAGTCCGTCGGGTCGCCGAAGTCGAGGCCGCGGCGCTCGGCCACCCAGGCGGCGAACTGCGCGAGGCGGGTCGTGCGGATGCTCTCGGGGGTGGGCGCCCAGAGCACCTGAGGAGACTCAGTCACGTCCGCACCATGCCATCCTGTGCCGACGTCGACCACGGCACGCCCCCCAGCCGCCCAGGAGCACCCGTGCAGCCCGAATCCCCGGCCGAGCACAACGTGCTGGGCGGCCCGCTGCAGCCCTGCGGGATCGACCCGGTCACCGGTTTCTACCGCGACGGGCACTGCACCAGCGGCCCGGAGGACCTGGGCTCGCACACGGTCTGCACGGTCGTCTCGGCCGACTTCCTGGCCCTGCAGCGCGACCTCGGCAACGACCTGTCGACGCCGCGTCCGGAGTACGGCTTCCCCGGGCTGAAGCCCGGAGACCGGTGGTGCGTCGTCGCCGTCCGGTGGCTGCAGGCCTACCAGGCGGGCGCCGCCGCGGGCGTCGTGCTGGCCGCCACGAACGAGCGCGCGCTGGAGATCGTCCCGATCGAGGCCCTGCGCCAGCACGCGGTCGACGTCCCCGACGACATCAGCGGCCTGGAGTGAACCCATCTCGCGGCCGGGTACCGCGTCGTCCGTGACCCACCCCGACCTCACCTTCTACCTCGACCCCGTGTGCCCGTTCGCCTGGATGACCAGCAGGTGGATCCGCTCGGTCGCGGCCCAGCGTGACTACACCGTCGACTGGCGATTCATCTCCCTGCGCCTGCTCAACGCCCACGTCGACTACGCGGCGCAGTTCCCGCCCGACTACGAGGCCGGCCACACCGACGGCCTGCGCCTGCTCCGGGTCGCCGCTGCCGCCCGGGCCGAGTCCGGGCCGACCGCCGTCGGCCCGCTGTACGAGGCGTTCGGCCGCCGGATCTTCGAGGTGGAGCAGCCGCCGGCTTCGGGTCAGCGGGGCACGGCCGACGTCGCCGAGCCGGCTCTCGTCGAGGCCGGGTTGCCTGCCCGGCTGGCCGAGGCGCTGGACGACGAGAGCTGGGACGCCGAGATCCGGGCGGAGACCGACGAGGCGCTGGCACTGACCGGCAAGGACGTCGGGACGCCGATCCTGCACTTCCGGCCGCCGGACGGCGCCGCCTTCTTCGGGCCGGTCATCAGCCGGCTCCCCTCGGACGAGGACGCGGTCGCCCTGTGGGACCACGTGGTCTCCCTCGCGGCGTTCCCGGGCTTCGCCGAGCTGAAGCGGAGCCTGCGCGAGCAGCCGCAGCTGCCCTCGTTCGGGGTGCGGCCCGGTGAGGTCGGCAAGCAGGAGGACTGGCACGGCGGCAGCCGCCGCCTGAAGCGGTAGCCCGGCCTCGTGCCCGGCGGACAGTTGCGCTCTGCTCCGTCCTGGTCAGCAGAGCTCAACTGTCGCCGAGGAAGGTGCCCGAAGGCGGAATGGGCAGGCCGGGCCAGGCGCTGACGGCGGCATGAGCGATCTCCTCGACCTGCCGATCACCACTCTGGACGGCGAACCGACCACGCTGGGCGCGCTGACCGGCGGCCGGCCGGCGCTCCTGGTCAACGTGGCCAGCCGTTGCGGGCTGACCCCGCAGTACGCCGGACTCGAGAAGCTGCACGAAGAGTTCGCCGACCGCGGGTTCACGGTCGTGGGGTTTCCCTGCAACCAGTTCATGGGCCAGGAACCCGGCACGTCCGAGGAGATCGCGGAGTTCTGCTCGGCGACCTACGGCGTCACCTTCCCGATGACGGAGAAGGTCGAGGTCAACGGCCCGGACGCGCACCCGGTCTTCCAGCGGCTGACCGCCGTCCCGGACGCCGACGGTGAGGCCGGCCCCGTGCAGTGGAACTTCGAGAAGTTCGTCATCGACGGCACCGGCGAGGTCGTGGGCCGGTTCCGTCCCCGGACCGAGCCGGACGCCGCCGAGATCCGCGCTGCGATCGAGTCGGTACTCCCCGTCTGAGCTACGAGGACAGCGCGGCAGGCACCTCGGGAAGCGGGGTCGGCACCGGCGTCGCGCGGGCGGTCTGGGCCAGGACGATCCCGGTGAGGACGACGACGCCGCCGGCCACCTGCCACCCCGACAGCACCTGCTGGACCCACAGCCACGCCACGATCGAGGCGAACACGGGCTCCGCCGTGGCGACCAGCCCGGCGGCGGTCGGCGAGAGATGTCGCAGAGCGGCGATCGAGAGCCAGAACGGCAGGATCGCGCCGAGGACGACGATCCAGAGGACCAGCACCCACAGCGGCACGGTCAGCGTGCCGAGTTGCACCGGGACAGGCGTGCCGAGGTCGGTGTCGAACTCCCACCAGGGGGCGGCTCCCGCCCAGAACACGGCCGCGGCGACGAAGCTCCAGCAGGTGAGGGCCACCGGATCGCGGGTCGCGGTGCCGCGCTCGCCCAGCAGGTAGTAGGCGGCCAGGCACAGCGCCGCGATGAGCGCCGCCCCCACGCCGCGCGCGTTGAGCGACCCGCCGTCCTGCCACACCTCGGCGACGAGGATCAGCCCCGACAGCGAGAGCAGCAGCGCCAGCCACAGCCGGCTGCGCACCTTCTCCTTGCGCACCAGCCAGACGTAGAGCGCGATGAACACCGGTGCCGTCATCTCGAAGACGAGCGCGATGCCGACCGGCATCCGGCGGATCGCGTAGTAGTAGAGGAACTGCGTCATGGCGACGCCCACGACGCCGAAGACGGCGAGGAACGGCACCTCGCGCCACGTGACCCGCAGCCGCCGTGGCGCCACCGCCGCCAGGACGGCGAGCATGCAGACGGCGGCGCCCGTGCAGCGCAGCGCGGTCAGCCGGGTCGGCGGGATCCCGGCCTGCAGGGCGAGCATCGACACCGTGCCGTTGACTCCGAACAGCGCGGCCGAGGCGAGGGTCAGCGCGTAGCCGGCGGCGGGGCGGGCAGCGCGGGTCACAGCGGGACGGTAGTCCCCAACCGCGCCCGAGCCACCTACTGGTCCGCCGGGTCTAGCGTGGCGCCGTGCCCACCCCCGACGAGATGCTGAGTGCCGTCACCGACTCGATGGCCGACCGGACCGGGCGCACGCTCGAGGAATGGGTCGAGCTGGTGGCCGGCTCGGGCGTCGACCCGCTGGACCAGAACGCCGTGCGGCGCTGGCTGCGCGAGGTGCACGGGGTGAAGCAGAACAGCCAGTGGGCGATCGCCGACGCCGCCGCCCGCACCTCGGGGTGGGTCCGGCCGTCCGTCGAGGAGTACGTCGACGGCCAGTTCACCGGGAAGAAGGCCGCGCTGCGGCCGGTGTTCGACGCGGTGCGGGCGGCCGCGCTGGCGCTCGGCGACGACGTCACGGTCGAAGGCAGGGGGACGATCGTGCCCTTCGTCCGGCGCCGCCAGTTCGCCGCCACGGCGACGACGACGTCGCGGCTTGACCTCGGCCTCCGCCTGCCCGACCCGCCCGCCGGCACGCGGCTCACGCCGGCCACCGCCCCCGGGCAGGCGACCCACAAGCTGGCACTGCACACGCCGGACGACGTCGACGACGAGGTGCGCGCCCTGCTGCGGGCGGCGTACGAGCAGAACGGCTGAGCGGCACACTGGGCCGGGTGGAGACCAAGTCACCGTGGTCGGTGCGGCGCCGCCGCACCCTGCTGGGTCTCGGCGCCGCCGTCGTGCTGTGCGGGATCGGCGCCGCGGCGTTGCCCGACGAGTGGGGTGCGACATCCCTCTACCTCGCGGCCCTCTGCGCGTTCCTGCTGGTCGTCGCCGTCGTGGTGTTCGTCGCGATCCCCGGACCGGGCACCCTGCAGGCCCTGGCGCGCACCGTCCCGCTCGCCGGAGCGGTGCTGGTCGTCGCCGTCCTGCTGCTGCTGTCGGCCCCCGGACTGCGGTGGCCGTGGGCGCTGATCTCGATCGCTGCGGCGACCTGGACGGCCGCGGCGGTGTGGGAGACCCGCCGCTCGGGGGGCTGACCGACGACGGAAGACTGCCCTGTATGGATCTGCCCGCCTCCCTCTACGTGCCGGTCGACGGTGGCTACGAGGCCACCGCGCTGACCATCGGCCCGTGGGACCCCGGCCTGCAGCACGCCGGTCCCCCGGCGGCCCTGCTGCTCCGCGAGGCGGAGTCGGCCAGCGCCATCGACGGCGGCCAGACCGTGCGCCTGGCGTACGACATCTTCGGGCCGGTGCCGGTCGGGCCGATCCGGGTGGCTGCGTCCGTCGTCCGTCCCGGACGGCGGATCGAGCTGGTGGAGGCCGTCATCACGGCCGGCAGCGACCGCCCGCTCATGCGGCTGTCGGCCTGGCGCATGCGCACCCGGGAGGGTGACGTCGCCGCGACGGAGGCCGGCCCGCACCCGGCCGCCGTCGGGTGGCAGGACAGCCGGTCGGAGGTCGCCGAGTTCTTCACCGAGGACGTCGCCTACCACCGGGCGCTGGAGTGGCGGTTCCCGACGGGCAGCTTCAACGCGCCCGGCCCGGCCTCGGCCTGGACGCGGCCGGAGTGCGAGCTGGTGGCCGGCGAGCCGATGACGCCGCTGCAGCACCTGCTCGTGATGACCGACGCCGCCAGCGGCATCTCGGCCGAGCTCGACTGGAACACGAACTCGTTCGCCAACGTCGACCTGAGCCTCGCGCTGCACCGCGCACCGCAGGGGGAGTGGCTGGGGATGGACGCACGGACGGTCTACGGCGGCACCGGCGCCGCCCAGTGCTATGCCGTCCTGTTCGACGAGGCCGGAGCGGTCGGACGCTCGACGCACGCGCTGTTCGTGGAGCCGCGATGATGGCACCGATGACGAACGAACTCCTCGCCGCACAGGCCAGCCCCGTCACGGAGCTGCGCGACTGGTTGTCCGGGCGTGGCCTGGAGGTCGTGCTGATCGTCCTCGGCTCGATCCTGCTCGCCCGGTTCGTGGCCTGGATCGGTGCGCGCACCACCGAGCGGATCGATCGCCGGGCGACGGGGGGCGACGTCCTGGTCCGCTCCGAGGCGGCCAAGCACCGGCACTCCCTCACCCAGGTGCTCACCTGGGCGGCCATCGTGCTCATCTACTCGATCGCCGTCTTCTTCGTGCTCGACCGGCTGGGCGTCCCCGTGACCGGCCTGGTCGCGCCGGCCACCGTGCTCGGCGTCGGACTGGGCTTCGGCGCCCAGCGGATCGTCGGTGACGTGCTGGCCGGGTTCTTCATCATCACCGAGCGGCAGTACGGCTTCGGCGACGTCGTGTCCATCCAGGTGGTCGGCGGGGGTGACCCGGCGACCGGGACCATCGAGGACGTCACCCTGCGCGTCACGCGGATGCGCTCCCCCAACGGCGAGGTCGTGACCGTTCCGAACGGCCAGATCGTCAAGGTGACCAACCTGTCGCGCGACTGGGCGCGGGCCGTGGTCGACGTCCCGATCCCGACCACCGTCGACGTCAACCGGGTGAACGAGATCCTGCGGGAGGTGGGGCGGGCGGCCTTCCGCGACCCGGGCCTGCGACCGCTGCTGCTCGACCCGCCGACCGTCATGGGCGTCGAGAGCCTGGGCCTGGACCAGGTGAACGTGCGCGTGGTCGCCCGCACCCTGCCCGGCAAGCAGTTCGAGGTCGGCCGTGACCTGCGCGCCCGCGTGGTCCTCGCGTTCCGCGACCAGGGGCTCAGCGTGCCCCCGCCGCCGCCGGTCGAGACCCAGTCGGCCGCGGACGAGCTCGCGCGGGAGGAGCGATGAGCGACACGACCCCGCAGCCCGCCGCCACGCCCGAGGTCACCCGCTCGCCCTGGCACATCTCCCGCATCCCGGGACATCTCGGTCGGGCGCGCACGTCGACCCTCGTCCTGGCCGTCCTGTTCGTCGCGATCTTCGCGCTGTACCTGTACGTCAAGCCGGAGACGCCGGCCCCGGCGACCGGTGGCACCGAGGTGCCCGTGTCCACGACGGCCCCGGCGCCGACGACGGCGGCCCGGACCACGACGCCGGAGCAGACCTCGGAGCAGCAGCCGACGACGTCCGAGGCGCCCACGACCACCGCGCCCTCCGAGGACACCACGACGGCGACCCTGCCGAGCGACAGCGGCGTGCCGACCACGACCTCGCCCTCACTGCCGACACCGACCGTGAGCCCACCGACCGGCTGACGATCTCGACGGTCGCCCACAGGAGTGACGATCGGGACCGTGACTCCGTCGAGACCGGCGGAGCGGCCGGATCGGGCATGATCACCCCGTCGGACACACCAGTCGGACACACGAAGGAGATGCTCCGTTGTCCAGAACCCCCCTGACCCGCCGCGCCGGCGTCGCGACGCTCGCCGCCATGGCGCTCGTCCTCACGGCCTGTGGGGACAATTCCGGCGGCAGCTCGGCCGGGGGCAGCTCCGCCTCCGGCACGGCGTCGCTCCCGTCGGTCTCCGCCGACGACCAGCTGGCCGGGATGGTTCCCGACGCCGTCAAGAAGGACGGCGTCATCACCGTCGGCAGCGACACCACCTACGCGCCCAGTGAGTTCATCGCCGAGGACGGCGAGACGATCGTCGGGTTCGACGTCGACCTGTTCACCCTGGTCGCGCAGAAGCTCGGCCTGAAGGCCAAGTTCGAGACCGCGCCGTTCGACTCGATCATCGCCGGCGTCGGATCGCAGAAGTACGAGGCGGGTGTCTCCTCGTTCACGATCAACCCCGACCGGCTCCAGCAGGCCAACATGATCAGCTACTTCTCCGCCGGTACCCAGTGGGCGACCAAGAAGGGCAACCCGGAGAAGGTCGACATCGACAACGCCTGCGGCCTGAAGATCGCCGTCCAGAAGGCCACCGTCCAGGTCGACGACCTGACCAAGCGGTCCGACGACTGCACCGCCGCCGGCAAGAAGGCCATCACCATCGACCAGTACGACGGGCAGGACGAGGCGACCGCTGCCGTCGTCTCGGGCAAGGACGTCGCCGGGCTCGCCGACTCCCCGGTCGAGGCCTACGCCGTGAGCCAGACCAAGGGCCAGCTCGAACTGCTCGGCGACATCTACGACTCCGCCCCCTACGGCTACGTCGTCGCCAAGGATCAGACCCAGTTCGCCGACGCGATCCAGAAGGCCCTGGAGTCGCTGATCCAGGACGGCACCTACAAGAAGGTGCTCGCGAAGTGGGGCGTCGAGGCCGGTGCCATCGACAACCCGACGGTGAACCCCCCGGCCAGCTGACGCCATGACGCTGGAGAGCACGACCCGGCCGGCACCGCCCGAGGAGATCCGGGCGGTGCCGGTCCGGCACCCCGGCCGCTGGGTCGCCGCGGCCGTCATCGCCGTCCTGGCGCTGATGTTCGTGCACATGCTGATCACGAACCCCGTGTTCCAGTGGGGGTTCATGTTCGACAACATGTTCCGGCCGCCGGTTCTGCGCGGCGTGCAGACGACGCTGGTCATGACCGTCCTCGCGATGCTGGTCGGCGTCCTGCTGGGCATCGTCATCGCGGTCATGCGGCTCTCGCCGAACCCGGTCGTCTCCGGCGCCGCCTGGGCCTACGTGTGGTTCTTCCGGGCCATCCCGCGCCTGGTCCTGCTGTTCTTCTGCGCCAGCCTCGGCGCGCTCTACGGCACCTACGCCATCGGCATCCCGTTCGACCACCAGCTCATGAGCCTGCTCGGCCTCCACGGCGACCTGCGCTTCCTCGGCCTCGACGGCAACCAGATCTTCAGCGGTTTCTTCGCCGGTCTGCTGGGCCTGTCGCTGTCCGAGGGGGCCTACATGGCCGAGATCGTGCGAGCCGGCATCCAGTCGGTCGACCCGGGCCAGACCGAGGCCGCGACCGCGCTGGGCATGAGCCGCGGCCGGGCACTGCGCCGCATCGTGCTGCCCCAGGCGATGCGGGTGATCATCCCGCCCACGGGCAACGAGACGATCGCGATGCTCAAGGACACCTCGCTGCTCATCGCGGTCCCGGTCAGCAACGAGCTGAACTTCCAGCTGCGCGCCATCGGCAGCCGCACGTTCCAGGTCATCCCGATGGCCGTGGCCTCGATCCTCTGGTACCTCGCGCTGTCGAGCGTGCTGATGGTGGGCCAGTACTTCCTCGAGCGGCGGTTCAGCCGCGGGTTCGGCGCGCGGGAGACGCGCGCCCAGCGGGCCGAGCGGGTCGCCCGGTCGGTGGGAGGCACGCATTGACCGAGACCAGCGGGCGGACGCCGATGGTGAAGGCTCCGAGCAGGTGCACAAGGCGTTCGGCCACCTCGAGGTGCTCAAGGGCATCGACCTGGAGGTCGCCGAGCGCGAGGTCATGTGCATCATCGGTCCCTCCGGGTCCGGGAAGTCCACGTTCCTGCGCTGCATCAACCACCTGGAGAAGATCGACGCCGGCCGGCTGTCGGTGGGCGGCAACCTGGTCGGCTACCGCGAGTCCGGCGGGAAGCTGCACGAGCTGCGCGACCGCGAGGTGGCCGAGCGCCGCCGCGACATCGGCATGGTCTTCCAGCGGTTCAACCTCTTCCCGCACATGACGGCGCTGGAGAACGTCACCGAGGCGCCGATCCAGGTCCGCGGCGTGGCCAAGGCGGCCGCCCGCGAGCGGGGCCGGGAGCTGCTCGATCGGGTGGGCCTCGGCGACAAGGCGAACGCCTATCCCAACCAGCTCTCCGGCGGCCAGCAGCAGCGCGTGGCGATCGCCCGCGCGCTGGCCATGGAGCCCAAGCTGATGCTCTTCGACGAGCCGACGTCGGCGCTGGACCCCGAGCTGGTCGGCGAGGTGCTCGACGTCATGCGCGACCTCGCCCGGGCCGGCATGACGATGGTGGTCGTCACCCACGAGATGGGCTTCGCCCGCGAGGTCGGTGACACCCTGGTGTTCATGGACGGCGGGGTGGTCGTCGAGTCCGGAGACCCGCGGCAGGTGCTGACCGACCCCCAGCACACCCGCACGAAGGCGTTCCTCTCCAAGGCGCTCTAGAAGCTCGTCACGACCGCGATCCCGGGCTGCCGGCCGACGTCGGCCAGCGCGGCCGCGGCGTCGTCGAGGCCGAGGCGGCGGGTAATCAGCGGCCGCGGGTCCAGGCGGCCGGCGGCGATCAGGCCGAGCAGCTCCGGATAGGCGTGCGCCGGCATGCCGTGACTGCCGAGGACCTGGAGCTCACGGCTGATGACCCGCTCCATGGGCACCTCCGGGCGCCCCTGCGCGGGGGGCAGCAGACCGACCTGCACGTGCCGCCCCCGCGGGCGGAGGCTGTTGATCGAGTTCCCGCAGGTGACGGCGGCGCCGAGGGCATCGAGGGAGACGTGGGCGCCCCCGCCGCTCAGCTCGGCCACCGCGTCCGGCACGTCCGCGCCGCCGTCCACGGCGTGCTCCGCACCCAGCGCGCGGGCCAGCTGCAGGGCGCCCGGGGCCACGTCGACGGCGATCACCCGCGCGCCGGCCGCCGACGCGATCTGCACGGCCGACAGGCCCACCCCGCCGCAGCCGTGCACGGCCACCCACTCCCCGGCCCGCACCCGGGCCACGTGCACGACGGCCCGGAAGGCGGTCGCGTACCGGCAGCCCAGCGCGGCCGCCGTCGCGAGGTCCAGCTCGTCGGGGACGGCGACCAGGTTCACGTCGGCTGCGTCGAGCGCGACGAACTCGGCCATCGACCCCCAGTGCGTGAAACCCGGCTGGGTCTGGCGGGCGCACACCTGCTGGTCGCCCGCCGCGCACTGCGCACAGGTGCCGCAGGCGTTGACGAACGGCACGGTCACCCGCTCCCCGACGCGCCAGTCCGCCACTCCCGGGCCGACCGCGGCCACCGTGCCGGCCAGCTCGTGACCGGGCACGTGGGGCAGGACGACGTCCGGGTCGTGCCCCTGCCAGGCGTGCCAGTCGCTGCGGCAGACGCCGCTGGCCGCGACCCGCACGACGACGCCGCCCGGCGGCGGCTCCGGGGCAGCGACCTCCCGCACCTCGAGCGGACCACCGAAGGAGTCGAAGACCAGCGCGCGCACGCCCTCAGCCTGCCGGATCCCTCGGACCCGCCATCCGTCCGCCTGCCGACCCGCTCGGCGCGTCCCACGGTGCTCCCACCAGGCAGACGATGATCAACATCACCATGGGCACCCGGTCCACTGTGTGAGACGGATGTTTCACGTGAGACATCGTCCCTCTACGATCGGTACTGGCTCACGAGAGGCAGCGACAAGCACCTGGCTGGCTGCCCGGCAACCTCTACTCCGTCTGAGGTGCTCCAGGGGAAGAGCCGGTCGGACGGCGCCCGTCGTCCGGCAAGACGGAGTCCTCGCGCGCCGCGGGTTCTCCCGACCGAGAGGAGACGGCGCATGAGCGACCCGCAGAGCTGGAGCTTCGAGACCCGGCAGATCCACGCCGGCACCACCCCCGACCCGACCACGGGCGCCCGCGCGCTGCCCATCTACGCGACCACGGCATATCAGTTCCGCGACAGCCAGCACGCCGCCGACCTGTTCGCGCTGGCCGAGATGGGCAACATCTACACGCGGATCATGAACCCGACGCAGGACGCGCTCGAGCAGCGCGTCGCTTCGCTCGAGGGCGGTGTGGCAGCCCTGGCGGTGGCGAGCGGCATGTCCGCCACCACCCTCGCGCTCCTCAACGTGGCAGAGAACGGGGACCACGTCGTCGCGTCCGCCTCGCTCTACGGAGGCACGTACAACCTGCTGCACCACTCGCTGCCCAAGCTGGGCATCACCGTCTCCTTCGTCGAGGACCCCGACGACCCCGAGGCGTGGCAGGCGCTCGTGCAGGAGAACACCAAGGCGTTCTTCGGCGAGACCATCGGCAACCCCAAGGGCGACATCCTCGACATCGAGGCCGTCGCCGGGGTCGCGCACCGCAACGGCGTCCCGCTGATCGTCGACAACACCATCGGGACGCCGTTCCTCGTCCGGCCGTTCGAGTTCGGCGCCGACGTCGTCGTCCACTCCGCGACCAAGTACCTGGGCGGCCATGGCACGGCGATCGCCGGGATCATCGTCGACGGCGGCACCTTCGACTGGGGCAGCGGGAAGTTCCCCGGCTTCACCACGCCGGACCCGACGTACCACGGCGTGGTCTACAAGGACCTGGGTGCGCCCGCGTACGCGCTCAAGGCACGGGTGCAGCTGCTGCGCGACCTGGGGCCGGCGATCTCGCCGTTCAACGCGTTCCTCGTCGTCCAGGGCATCGAGACGCTGTCCCTGCGCATGGAGCGGCACGTCGAGAACACCCTGAAGGTCGCGCAGTTCCTCGAGGCCCACGACGAGGTCGACTCGGTGAACTACCCGAGCCTGGCGTCGTCCCCGTGGCACGCGGCGCAGCAGAAGTACGCCCCGCGGGGCGCCGGTGCGGTGCTGACCTTCGAGCTGCACGGGGGCCGCGAGGCCGGCCGGAAGTTCGTCGAGGCGCTCGAGCTGCACAGCCACGTCGCCAACATCGGCGACGTCCGCAGCCTGGTGATCCACCCCGCGTCGACGACGCACTCGCAGCTCACCGCCGAGGAGCAGCTCACCACCGGTGTCACGCCGGGCCTGGTGCGCCTGGCCGTCGGCCTGGAGGGCATCGAGGACATCCTCGCCGACCTCGAGGCCGGCTTCCGGGCCGCCAAGAGCGCCTGAGATGGGCGGGTGGGTCGAGGGTGATCCGGCGGGCGACCGCCGGTTCCTCGACCTGCCCGGCTCGTTCCGACCCGAGCGCGGGGGCCTGATCCCCGGGGTACGGGTCGCCTACGAGACGTGGGGCACGCTCGACGGGGACGGCGGCAACGCGGTCCTCGTCGAGCACGCGCTCACCGGGGACAGCCACGTGGTCGGCCCGGCCGGCCCCGGGCACCCGACCGGCGGTTGGTGGGACGGGCTGATCGGCCCGGGGCGCGCGCTGGACACCGATCGATTCTTCGTCGTCTGCGCGAACGTCCTCGGCGGCTGCCAGGGGACGACGGGCCCGTCCTCCCCCGGTCCGGACGGCGGCCGGTGGGGCGCCCGGTTCCCGGAGGTGACCGTCGGTGACCAGGTGCGCGTGGAGGCGGCCCTGGCGGACGCCCTCGGCATCGACCGCTGGGCGTGCGTCGTGGGTGGCTCGATGGGCGGCATGCGGGCCCTGGAGTGGGCGGTGGCCCTGCCCGACCGGGTCGCGACGCTGCTCTTCCTGGCCTCCAGCGCGGTCGCCTCGGGTGACCAGATCGGCACCCAGACCACGCAGCAGGCCGCGATCCGCTCCGATCCCCGCTGGCGGGGTGGGGACTACCCGCTCGACGACCCGCCGCTGGCCGGCCTGGGCATCGCCCGCCGTATCGCGCACCTGACCTACCGCAGCGCCTGGGAGCTGAGCGAGCGCTTCGGCAACGAGGTGCAGGACGACGGCCGGTTCGCCGTGGCCTCCTACCTCGAGCACCACGCCGACAAGCTGGGACGACGGTTCGACGCGGGCAGCTACCTGCTGCTGACCGAGACCATGAACAGCTGGGACGTCGGCCGGGGCCGCGGCGGCGTGCAGGCGGCGCTGCGCCGGGTGACCGCGCGGACCCTGGTCGCCGGCGTCGACAGCGACCGCCTCTACCCGCTGGAGCAGCAGGCCCAGGTCGCCGACGCGCTCGGCGTCCCCCTGCGGGTGATCGCCTCGCCGTACGGGCACGACGGCTTCCTGATCGAGGTGGGCGCCGTCGGCGACCTGCTCCGCGAGCTGCTCGCCTCCTAGGG
Source organism: Blastococcus sp. OS1-29 (assembly GCF_057628075.1). Taxonomy (NCBI): domain Bacteria; kingdom Bacillati; phylum Actinomycetota; class Actinomycetes; order Geodermatophilales; family Geodermatophilaceae; genus Blastococcus; species Blastococcus sp. OS1-29. The sequence continues at coordinate 16,197 of NZ_JBXXJK010000004.1, read as the reverse complement.
TCAGATCAGCCCGTGGGCGTGTACCGCCTGGGCGACCTCGAGGAAGCCGGCGACGTTCGCGCCGAGCACCAGGTCACCCGGTGAGCCGTACACCTCGGCGGTCTCGGCGCAGCGGGCGTGGATGCCGCGCATGATCTCCTCGAGCTTGGCCTCGCTGCGCTCGAAGCTCCAACTGTCCCGCGAGGCGTTCTGCTGCATCTCCAGGGCCGACGTCGCGACCCCGCCCGCGTTGGCGGCCTTGCCCGGGGCGAAGCCGATCCCGGCGGCGCGGAACAGCGCGACCGCCTCGGGGGTGGCGGGCATGTTGGCCCCCTCGACGACGTACTGACAGCCGTTGCGGGCCAGCGTGCGCGCGTCGCGGCCGTCCAGCTCGTTCTGGGTGGCACTGGGCATGGCGACGTCGCACGGGACGTCCCAGATGCGGCCCCGCGAGATGAAGTGGGCGCTGCCCACCCGGTCGGCGTAGTCGCTGATCCGGCCGCGCTCGCCCTCCTTGACGGTCTTGAGCACCTCGAGGTCGATGCCCTTCTCGTCGACGACGTAGCCGCTGGAGTCCGAGCAGGCCACCACCGTGCCGCCGAGCTGGTGCACCTTCTCGATGCCGTAGACGGCGACGTTGCCCGAGCCGCTGATCACGACCCGGCGGCCGTGGAACGACTCGTCGCGCGCGCTCATCATCGCGTCGGCGAAGTACGCGGCTCCGTAACCGGTCGCCTCGGTGCGGACCAGCGCGCCGCCCCAGCCGAGGCCCTTGCCCGTGATCACGCCGGACTCGTACCGGTTGGTGATCCGCTTGTACTGGCCGAACAGGTAGCCGATCTCGCGCGCGCCGACGCCGATGTCGCCGGCCGGGACGTCGGTGTACTCGCCGATGTGCCGGTAGAGCTCGGTCATGAACGACTGGCAGAACCGCATGACCTCGGCGTCCGAGCGGCCCTTCGGATCGAAATCGGAGCCGCCCTTGCCCCCGCCGATCGGCATGCCGGTCAGCGCGTTCTTGAACACCTGCTCGAAGCCGAGGAACTTGACGATGCCCAGGTTGACCGAGGGGTGGAACCGCAGGCCGCCCTTGTAGGGCCCCAGGGCGGAGTTGAACTCGACCCGGAAACCGCGGTTGATCTGCACCTCGCCGCGGTCGTCCTGCCACGGGACGCGGAAGATGATCTGGCGCTCGGGCTCGCAGATCCGCTCGACCGTCTTCATCTCGCTGAACTCGCGGTGACGTTGCAGCACGACGGCGAGGGAGTCGAGGACCTCCCGGACAGCCTGGTGGAACTCCTCCTCACCGCGGTTGCGGCGCAGCACCTCGTCATAGATGCCCTGCACCGTCGCGGACACGTCGACGGTCATGCCGCCCCACCGGACTGCTCGCGTGCGATCACGCTCCGACGGTACGGCCGGCCCTCCGCGTCCCTGCAGGGACCCACCCCGAGCAGGCGAGTGGTGGGGGCAGGGAGGTCCCCGCTCAGCTCATGTAGTCGCCGGGCACCATTCCCGCGGGTGGCAGCGGACGCCGGACCACGGGGCGCACCTTGCGCGCCGACGGCAGCCGCTCGGTGTAGCTGGCCGCGTTGCCGCGGATGTGCGCCATGTCGTCGTCCGTCGCCGGGCGGAGCACCTTGGCCGGGATGCCGCCGACGACGGAGTTCGGCGGCACCACGGTGCCGGGGGTCACCACCGCCCCGGCGGCGACGATCGACCCCGAGCCGATGTGCGCGCCGTTCATGACGATGCTGCCCATGCCGACGAGGACGTCGTCGTCGACCCGCGCCCCGTGCAGGACGACCCGGTGCCCCACGGTGACGCCCTTGCCGATGAGGAGCGGGAAGCCGGCGTCGGAGTGCAGCGTGCAGCCGTCCTGGACGTTGGAGCCCTCACCGATCTCGATCTGGTCGGCATCCGCCCGGGCGACGGCGCCGTACCAGATGCTGGCGTGCGGGCCCATCGTCACGGCCCCGACCACGACCGCCGTCGGGGCCACGAAGGCCTGGTCGTCGATCTGCGGCTTCCCGAAGTCCAGTTCCGCGATGTAGTTGTCGTGTTGCACGCCGTCCTCCTCGTTGCGCGTCGTCGGCGGCAGTCTGGCAGTCAGCCGGTGATCTCGGCGAGTGCTCTCGGAATCTCCGGGGGCAGCTCGCGGGCCAGGAAACCCAGCCGGCCCACGGTGGAGGAGAGCCGCTCCCCGCACCGGCCGTGCAGGAAGGCGGCCCAGACGGCCGCCTGGGCCGGATCGGCGCCGCGGGCGAGCAGGCCAGCGGTGATCCCGGCGCGGACGTCACCGGAACCCGAGACCCCGAGCCCCGCCGCGCCGCTGTCGTCGCGCCACAGGGCGCCGTCCGGACTCGCCACCCACGAGGTGACCCCGCCCAACCCGACGACGGCCCGGGCGCGGGCGGCGAGGTCCGCGGTGCCGGCCGCGGGATCCTCGGCGAGCTCGTCCTGCTCGATGTGCAGGGCGTACGCCAGCTCCAGCGGGTTCGGCGTGAGCACCACGCGGCCGTTCAGGTGGTGCAGGCAGGCGTCGTCGGCCGTGACGCAGGCCAGCCCCAGGGCGTCGAGCGCGAGGGGGCCCTTCAGGTGGGGGAGCAGGCGGGCCCCGAACTCCTGGGTCACCTCCTTGTCGGCCATGCCGGGGCCGATGAGGACGGCGTCCGCCGACTCGGCGAGGTCGCGGACGGCGTCGGCCGCATCGACGCTGATCGCCCCGCTGTCGGTCTCGGGCAGCGACCGCACGAGTGCCTCGGGCAGCGCGGCGGCGGCGAACGGCGCGACGGAGGCCACGGTGGCCACCTGCAGCTTGCCCGCACCCGCCCGCATCGCGGCCTCCCCCGCCAGGAGGACGGCCCCGAGGGTCTCCGAGCTGCCCCCGATCACCAGGACCGACCCGCGTTTGTTCTTGTCGCCGGTCGGCTCGGGGAGCTGCCAGCCGCGCAGGACCTCCGGGGTGACGATCGTCGGGTCACTGCGCTGCGACTCAGGTGCTGGGCGCGGCATCGGGCTCCTCGGTGACCTCTTCGGCCTCGGCGGTCAGGTGGTCGACGTCGTTGAAGTTGGTCAGTCGCAGGTTGCCGTCGGCGTCGCGGTCGTAGCGGGTCAGCGACGCGTTGGCGACCTGCTCCTCCTTGTCGAGCTCCAGCAGTTCCTGCTCGGTCAGCTCCTCCAGCACGTACCGGAAGACCATGATCACCGCCTGGTGGGCGACGATGATCAGCCGCTCGCAGTCGTAGCGCAGGCCCTCGGTGGCCAGCACGCTGCGGATCCGCAGGGCGACGTCGGACCAGCTCTCGCCGCCCGGCGGCCGGTAGTAGAACTTGCCGAGCAGGTCGCGCCGCTTCGCCTCGTCCGGGAACTGCTCGCGGATACCGGCGCCGGTCATGCCGTCGAAGGCGCCGAAGTCGCGCTCCCGCAGCCGCTCGTCGGTGCGCACCCGGATGCCGAGGTCGGCCGTGGCCAGCTCCGCCGTGGTCATGGCCCGGTTGAACGGCGAGCTGAGCGCGGCGGTGGGGCGCTCCTCCGCCGGCAGCTCCGCCAGCCACTTGCCCAGCGCCTCGGCCTGGGAGCGGCCGGTGTCGGACAGCGGGACGTCGGGGTCGCGGACGTCGAGCTCCAGCCGCCCGGCGCGCGCCTGCTGGGCGCGTGCGTCGGCCACGTTGCCCATGCTCTCGCCGTGCCGCACCAGCCAGACGACCTGCGGACCGGGTTCCCTGTCGTCCACGCGTCACCTCCGCCCGGCCGCACGGTGCGGCCCTCCGAGAAGCCGGTAGCCGCCCCGCACTCCCCCGAAACCGGCCGCCACCGGCAGGATGTCCGCGTGACGCTGCCGACCGACCTGCCCGTGCTCGGCTTCCCCGACCAGGCCGCCCTCGAGGCGTGGCTCGAGGCCGAGGGGGAGACCGCTGCGGGGGTCTACGTGAAGCTGGCCAAGAAGGGGGCGGGCGTGCCGTCGGTGAGCTACGCGGAGCTCGTCGAGTCGTGCCTGTGCTTCGGCTGGATCGACGGCCGCTCCAACCGGCTCGACGACCGGTTCTACCTGCAGCGGATCACCCCGCGACGGGCGCGCAGCATCTGGTCGCAGAAGAACGTCGCGGCGGTCGAGGCCCTGATCCTGGCCGGCCGGATGCGTCCCGCCGGCCTCGCAGCGGTCGACGCGGCGCGCGCGGACGGCCGCTGGGAACGGGCCTACGCCGGCTCGGCCGACATCAGCGTGCCCGACGACCTCGCCGCTGCGCTCCAGGCAGAGCCGGCCGCGGAGAGGGAGTTCGCCGCGCTCGACGGCGCCAATCGGTACGCCGTCCTCTGGCGGGTGCACACGGCGACCAGCGACACGTCACGGGCCCGCCGGATCGCGTCCCTGGTGCAGATGCTCGCCGAGGGCCGCCGGATCCACTGAGCCGGCGTCACCGAGCCGGCGTCACTGGGGGAGTCGGACGCCGAACCGGAAGCCGCGCTGATCGACACTGGTCACGGCCACCGGGGAGCCGAACGTGCGCGCGTGGACCATCATGCCGTCGCCGATGTACAGGCCGACGTGGCTGATCGGGGTGTAGAAGAAGACCAGGTCACCCGGCAGGAGCTCCGCGCGCGTCACCTGGGTGCCCAGGGTGGACTGGCTGCGACTGGAGTGGGGCAGCGACATGCCGGCCGAGGCGTAGGCGAACATCGTGAGGCCGGAGCAGTCGAAGGCGTCGGGGCCGACCCCGGCGCTCCGGTACGGGTCGCCGACCTGCGCCAGAGCGGTGGCGATCGCCCTGCCGGCGGCGCCGGGGGGCAGCGGCAGGTTCCGGGGCGGGGTGATGGCCCGGCCCGCCACCGCGGTGGTCACCGCGGTCTGCTCGGCGGCCGACAGCCGGGCGAAGTCCGCCTGGTAGGCCGCGACCTGCTTCTGCACCTCGGCCTGCTGCGACTTGAGCTGCTCGAGGCCGGCCTGAGCGGTCGCCGCCGCCTGGTCGGCTGCGGTCTGGGCCTGCTGGGCCGCGGCCTGGGCGACAGCGACCGAGGAGACGACCGAGTTCGTGTGGGCGGCGAGCATGTCCAGCGTCGTCATCTGCTGGACGAGTTCCGCCGCCGAGGCACTGGTCAGGAAGGCCGCGACCCGCGACTGCGTCTTGCCGGTGTATCCGCTCTGCGCGATGGCCCGCAGCTGGGGCTCGTAGGCGGCGACGGCGGAGTGCGCCGCGGCGGCCTCCGCGGCCGCGGCGGCCGCCGCCTCCTGCTGGGCGGCCACCGTCACCTCGGCCTGGCGCACCTGCTCGTCGATGGCGGCCAACTGCTCGGCGGCCTTGCGCACCATGGTGCTGGCCTGCGCAGCGGACCCCGGGGCGGCGTCGGCGGGCGTCGGTGCCAGCAGCCCCGTCGCCACGGCGACGAGCGCGACTCCGACGGCCATGACGGCGCGGGACCGACGGCGAGGGGTCGTGCGCGCGGATTGCACCGTCGGCCTCCGTCAGCATGCGCCGGGCCCGGGGAAGGGGCCACGTTCTCTGCGCGTCAGCACCGACGGTAGGGAAGTGCTGTCGACAAGTAGCGGAGGGCGCGCTGGTCAGCTTGTGTGCATCGCCTCGTCCGTCACAGGACTATCGCTGCGCACCGTTCGTCACTCGCACATCGAATGGCCGGTGTGCACATAAATGTGCGCCCAGGACGCATTTCATCCACGAAAATGCATCCTGGGCGCACGGTGTCCCCGCTGATCAGGCGGGGAATTGGTCTGTTGTTCAGCCGGCGAGGGGCTCCTGGGCCTGCAGGCTGGTGACGGCGTCGAGGTCGCGCAGGATCGCGGCGAGCTCGCCCGCGGTCCACGGCTCGCAGCAGTCGCAGCCACCCTCGCGGAACGTGGCGAGGCCGAGGGTGCCGCCGGCCTGGTCCTCCTCGATCGAGAGGTGTCCCGCGGACGGGTCCCGGTGACACGCGCAACCTTCGGCGCAGAGGCCGAGGCCCCACCCGGAGATGACGACCGTGCGGCCGTCGTCGCGGACCTTGCCGACCTGGAAGACGGACGGCTTGCGACTCCTGGTCACGGAGTCCTCCCCTCGACAGTTCCGCCGGGAAGTGCGGAACCCTGTGCATGTGAAAGGTGCATCTGGACGAGATATCGGCAGGAATGGGTCGGACCTGAATCCCTGCGCGAGATTTCGCCCTTATTGGTGCGAAGCAGCGTCGCTTTCGCCCGGAACCGAGAGTAATGAGAGGAGCACGCGTCGTCGCCGTCAGTTCTTCCCAGGGTCGGCGGATGCGCTTGTCGGAACTCCACCGCTCGGTGGGTGCGGAGTGAGCGGTGTGATTCCTGGGATCAGCTGGCCGGGCTGATGCTGCTCATGTTGAAGTCCGGCACCCGCAGCGTCGGCATCGCCGCGCGCGTGAACCAGTCGTTCCACTCGCGCGGCAGGGTGCGCTCGGTGCGCCCGGCCTGCACCGTGCGGCCGAGCAGGTCGACCGGCGACTCGTTGAAGCGGAAGTTGTTCACCGCGCCGGTCACCTCGCCGCCCTCGACGAGGAAGACGCCGTCCCGGGTGAGCCCGGTGAGCAGCAGCGTCTGCGGGTCGACCTCGCGGATGTACCAGAGCGTGGTGAGCAGCAGGCCGCGGTCGGTCGCGGCCAGCATCTCCTCCTGGGACGCCGTCGCGGTCGGGTCCTCGAGGATCAGGTTGTCGACGGCGGCGGTGGCGGGCGCCGTCGTCCGCAGGGCCCACGCCCGCGGCCGGACGAGGTTGGTGAGGACGCCGCCCTCGATCCAGTTCACCGCCGGGGTCGACATGCCGTTGTCGAAGACGGACGCCGCCCCCGACGAGGCGCCCACGACCTGGAACGGGGCGGTCTCCAGCCCCGGGGCGGCCGGATCGCTGCGCAGGGTCAGCGGCAGCTCGGCCAGCCGGTCGCCGACCCGGTTGCCGCCGCCCGGCTTGGCGAAGACGTTGCGGCCCTCGTCGGCGTCGCGGGCCTCCATCGTCCAGTAGAGGTAGATCATCAGGTCGCTGACGGCCGACGGCGGCAGCAGCGTCTCGTAGCGGCCGGCGGGCAGATCGATCCGGCGGGCCGACCAGCCCATCTTCTTCTGCACGTCGGCCGCGAGGTCGGCCACGGAGACGTCCTGGAAGTCGCGGGTGCCCACGCCCGACCAGACCGAGCGGGAGAAGTCGGGGCTCTTGCCGTTGAGTTCCACCCGGCCGGTGGGTTGGTCGGTGCGCAGCCGCAGGCCGGTGGAGGTGCCGAGGTACGTCGTCCGCATGGCGTGCTCGGCGAAGCCGAACAGCAGCTCGCCGCGGTCGCGGGCCTCCCCGAACGCCTGGCCCAGGTGCGGCGCGAAGTCGGTGAACACCTCGATCGAGGTCTCGGCGGGGGCGGCGCCCCAGTCGCCGTTGCCCGCCGGCGTCTCGCTCACCAGCGGGACGGCGTCCTCCGCCGGGCCCGCGTCCCGCGCCGCCTGCTCGCTGGCCGCGACGAGGGCCGCGACGTCCGGCGTCCCGGTCCGCGCCACCGTGCCGGCGGCCATCCCGGCGCCGCCGTCGACGAACGAGACGACGACGACGTGCCGCGACCGCATCGCGCCGTTGGTGGTGAGGCTGTTCGCCGCCCAGCGGAGGTTGGCCTCCGACGACTCGGTGACGAAGGCGACCTGACCGTCGGCGGTGGAGGCGGCCAGCGCCTGCTCCACCAGCTCCTGCGGTCTCATCGGCCGGCCTCCTGGACGGTGTTGAGGATGTTCACGTGCTCGAACATCGCGGTCGGGCAGCCGTGGCTCACGGGGGCGACCTGTCCGGGCTGGGCCTTGCCGCAGTTGAAGGCACCGCCGAGGACGTAGGTCTGCGGGCCGCCGACGACCGCCATCGAGCCCCAGAAGTCGGTCGTCGTGGCCTGGTAGGCCACGTCGCGCAGCTGGCCGGCCAGCCGCCCGTTCTCGATCCGGTAGAACCGCTGGCCGGTGAACTGGAAGTTGTAGCGCTGCATGTCGATCGACCAGCTCTTGTCGCCGACCACGTAGATGCCGCGCTCGACGCCGGCGATGATCTCGTCGGTGCTGGGCCCGTCGGGGTCCGGCTGGAGCGACACGTTCGCCATCCGCTGCACCGGCACGTGGCTCGGGGAGTCGGCGAAGGCGCAGCCGTTGGACCGCGGCATGCCGGTGTGCCGGGCGATGTTGCGGTCGACCTGGTAGCCGACGAGGACGCCGTCGGTCACGATGTCCCACTGCTGGCCGGCGACGCCCTCGTCGTCCCAGCCGACCGTCGAGAGCCCGTGCACAGCGGTGCGGTCGCCGATGACGTTCATCAGCGGCGACCCGTACTGCAGGGTGCCGAGCTTGTCGATGGTCGCGAAGGACGTGCCGGCGTACGCGGCCTCGTAGCCCAGGGCCCGGTCCAGCTCGGTCGCGTGCCCGATCGACTCGTGGATGGTGAGGAAGAGGTTGGACGGGTCGACCACGAGGTCGTAGCGGCCGGCCTCGACCGACGGGGCCTTGGTCTTCTCGCGCAGCAATTCGGGGAGTTCCGACAACTCCCGATGCCAGTCCCAGTGGCCGCCGGTCAGGTACTCCCAGCCCCTGCCCACCGGCGGGGCCAGCGTGCGCATGCTCTCGAACTGCCCGGTGGCGCGGTCGACGGTGAGCGCCGTGAACTCGGGGTGGATGCGCACCCGCTGCTGCCGGGTGCGGGTGCCGGCGGTGTCGGCGTAGTACTTCTGCTCCTTCACGTGCATGCAGCTGCTCTGCACGTGCTCGACGCCGTCGGCGGCCATCAGTTGCTCGGACAGCCCGATGAGCAGCGCGCTCTTCTCGCCGTCCGGCACGCCGAACGGGTCGATCTCGTAATCGGAGACCCAGCTCCCGTCATAGGTCGGTTCGGGCGCGAGCTCGACCCGGTCGCTGTTGATGGCCGCGGAGACCGTGGCGACGGCGACGGCCTCCTCGGCCAGGCGGACGGCCTCGACGGGCGTGAGGACGACGCCCGCTGCGAAGCCCCACGTGCCCCCGTGCACCACCCGCACGGCCAGGCCGAGGTCCTCGCCGTCGGTGAACGACTCCGGCCGGGCGTCGCGCAGGCTCACCGTCTGCGTGTGGATGCGCTCGACGCGCAGGTCGGCGTGCTCGCAGCCGAGCTCGGCCGCCCGGGTGAGCGCGGCGTCGGTGAGCGCGGCCAGCGGCAGGGCGAGGAACGTCTCGTCGACGCTGCGGGAAGGTGCCACGCGGCTTGTCTACCAGCCCGGCCGAGCGGGTAGCGGGCCCTGCATGGCCGGCCCCGCGGACGACGTGACGCTCACCTTCGGCGGCACCGCCACGATGCTGCTGCGGATCGGCGCGTTCACGCTGCTGACCGACCCGAACTTCCTGCACCGCGGCCAGCGGGCGCACCTCGGTTACGGGCTGCGGGCGAAGCGGCGCACCGAACCGGCGCTCCAGCCGACCCAGCTGCCGGCGCTCGACGCGATCCTGCTGTCGCACATGCACGGCGACCACTGGGACCGCATCGCCACGAAGGCCCTCCCGAAAGGCACCCCGGTGGTGACGACGAAGGAGGCCGCGAGGTGCCTGTCCGACCGCGGGTTCACGGCGACCTCCGACCTCGCCGCCTGGCAGACGCACGAGGTGACCCGCGGGGGCGACACCCTGCGGATCACCTCGGTGCCCGGCGTCCACGGCCCCGGGCCGCTCGCGAAGGTCCTGCCGCAGGTGATGGGCAGCGTCGTCGAGCTGGTCCGGGACGGGGACGTCTCGTGGCGGGGCTACATCAGCGGCGACACCCTCTACCGCCCGTTCCTCGGCGAGGTGCTGGAACGGTGCGGGCCCCTCGACGTCCTGATCCCGCACCTCGGCGGCACCAAGGTCCTGGGCATCACCGTCACGATGGACGCCCGGCAGGGCGCCGACCTCGTCGAGCTGCTGAAGCCACCCGTCACCGTGCCGGTGCACTACGACGACTACAGCCGCTTCCGGTCACCGCTGGGCGACTTCCTCGCCGAGGTCGGCCGCCGCGAGCTGCCGGGACAGCTGCGCCCGGTGCGTCGCGGCGACACCATCTCGTTGCGGGCCTAGAAGCCCTCGCCCCGCCGCCAGGCCATCTCCTGCAAGGTCCAGGAGTTGCCGTCGGGGTCGCTGAACCCGGAGTACCGCACGCCGCCGCCGACGTCCTGGATCTCCCCCATCTCCACCCCGCGGCCCAGCAGCTCCGCGCGCGCCTTCTCGATGTCGTCGACGACGAGGTGCAGCGCCCGGATGGTGCCGGGCGTCGCCTCGTACGCCGCGAGGCCGGTGCCGAGCCCGATGGAGCAGGCGGACCCGGGCGGGGTCAGCTGCACCACCCGGATGCCGTCGGCCGGTTGCACGTCGACGTCCTCGGCGAAGCCCACCTTCTCGACGTAGAAGGCCTTCGCGCGGTCGACGTCGCTGACAGGGATCGGCACCAGTTCGAGCTTCATGCGCATCAGGATGCGGCCAGGATCTCGTCGAGCCGCTCGTACCCCTCGACGACGCCGGTCTCCATGCCGCTGGCCACGAAGGCGTCGCGGTCGGCGAAGGAGTCGACCAGCGAGGTGGCGGTCAGCCGCGTGCGACCGTTGCCGAGGTCCTCCAGCCGCAGCTTCTCCAGGGCCACCTGGTCGGGGAAGCCCTCGAACGTGAACGTCTGCACGATGAGCTCGTTCGGCCGGACCTCGTGGAAGCTGCCGTGGAAGCCGTACTCCTCGCCGTCCCGCTTGTGGACGTACCGGTAGGAGCCCCCTGTGCGGCAGTCGTACCGGTCGATCGTCATCGTCAGCCCCCGCGGGCCGAGCCACTGGACGACGAGGTCCGGGTCGGTGTGGGCGCGGAACACCTTCTCCACGGGTGCGTCGAACTCGCGGACGATCCGCACGAGCGGGACGTCGGGGTCGGCCACGATCTGGGTCTCGTGGTGGGTCGTGCTGGTCATGACGCGCTTCCTTCCTTCGGTGCGGGCGGCTCGTCCGGCATCGTGCGCAGGACGTCGTCCAGACGGCGGTACCGCTCCTCGGCCTGCTGCCGGTAGCGCTCGATCCACTTGGTCATCAGCTCGAAGACATTCGCCTCGAGGTGCACCGGGCGGCGCTGGGCCTCCCGGCTCCGACTCACCAGACCGGCGTCCTCGAGCACCTTGAGGTGCTTGGACACGGCCTGGACGGTCACGTCGTAGGGCGCGGCGAGTTCGTTCACCGTGGCGTCGCCGACCGCAAGTCGCGCCACGATGTCCCGCCGGGTGGGGTCGGCGAGCGCCGAGAACACCCGGGAGAGCGGATCCGCCGCCACTGCGTCCTCCTTTTTCAACCTTTCGGTTGAAGAAGAGGCTAGGACCGCCGCGACGGCGTTGTCAACCTCTGGGTTGAGAAGCCGTCAACCGGCAGCGAGACGGGCAGCGCGCCGGGCGACGTCCTGCCGCAGTTCCCCGGCATCGACAGCCGCGACGGAGCGGTCCGCCACGACCTGTCGACCCTCGACCCAGACGTCGCGGACGTGCCGGCCGGTGCCGGACCAGACGAGGTGCGCCAGCCAGTCGCCCGGGTTGCCGACCGGCTCGAAGACGAGGTCGCGGGTGTCGACGTGCACCAGGTCGGCCCGGCGTCCGGCCTCGAGTTGCCCGAGGTCGGGCCGGCCCACCGCATCCGCGGCGGCGCCCGTGGCCAGCCAGATCGCCTCGCCGGCGGTCAGGGCGGTCGCCGACCCGGCGGCGAGCCGAGCCAGGGACGCAGCCAGCCGCAGGTCGGCGAGCAGGTCCAGCCCGTCATTCGACGCCGGACCGTCCGTGCCCACACCGACCCGGATGCCGCGGTCGAGCATGTCCCTCAGCCGCGCGATCCCGCTGGCGAGCTTGGCGTTGCTGGCCGGGCAGTGGGCGACGGCGACGTCGTGCGCGCGCCAGATGTCGAGGTCGGCGTCGTCCATGTGCACGCAGTGCGCGGCCAGTACCCGCCCGCCCAGCACGTCGTGCTCGGCCAGCAGTGCCGGGACCGACCGGCCGTGCTCGGCGAGCAGCGCGGCGCCCTCGGTGGCGGTCTCGGCGACGTGCAGGTGCAGCAGCAGGCCGTGTTCCCGCGCAGCCGCCCCGACGTCGCGGAGCACCGGCAGGGGCACGGTGTAGGCGGCGTGCGGCCCGAGGCCGTACTCCACCGTGCCGTCGCCCGGCGCCGCGGCGGCCAGCTCCACCGCGGCCTTCAGTTGCTCCTCGAACGGCGGCATCCCGGGCAGCGGCAGGATGGGAGTGGCGATGATCGCGCGCGCACCGGTGCGGCCCACCGCTGACGCGATGTGCTCGGGGAAGAAGTACATCTCGACGCTCGTGGTCACCCCGTTGCGCAACATCTCCGCCGAGGCGGCCGCCATCGCGACCTCGACGTCCTCGGGGGTCAACCGCGCCTCGCGCGGCCACATGACCTCCCTCAGCCAGCGGTCGAGCGGCAGCCCCTCGCCCTGCGCCCGGAAGAGCACCATCGGCGCGTGCGAGTGGGTGTTCACCAGCCCGGGCATCAGGACGCCGGGCAGCGCGACGACCTGGGCGTCGTCGGCTCGCGGCGCCTCGTCGGCCGGCCCGACCCAGGCGATGCGCCCGTCGGCCACATCCAGGACGGCGTCCACGATCACCGTGCCCGCGCGATCCCCGACGACGACCGCCCGGGCGGTGAAGCGCTGCAGCACGGTGTCCGAACCTAGTCGTGTCGGTGGGAGCGGCTACGTTCGCGCGGTGCCGCGTCCGCTGACCCTGCAGGCTCTCGAGGCCGCCGTCCGCGCGTCGTGGGGTCCCGACGTGTGCGAGGACCCGGCCGACCTGCCGCTGTGGTCGCCGGCCAACCCCGCGCGCGGCCAGTGCGGGCCGACGGCGCTCGTCGTGAACGACCTGCTCGGTGGCGACCTGTGCGTGGCGGACGTTCGGCTGCGGGACGGCTCCCGGCGTGGCGTCCACTGGTGGAACCGGCTGGCCGGCGTCGACATCGACCTGACGCTCGAGCAGTTCGGCTCCGACGAGCGCGTGCAGGAGCCGCGGGTCGTCCCCCGGCCGAGCGGTCCGCTGCGGCGCGGGGAGACCGAGTACCGGCTGCTGCGGTCGCGGGTGCTCGCCCGGCTCGAGGAGCGCTGAGCCGGGGCGCCGATACCGTAGCGTCCATGACAGCTCTCGCCGTCCCGTCCCAGCAGGGCGGCATCACCGGTTGGTTGCTCGAGCTCGTCGACACGCTGGGGCCGCTCGGCGTGGGCATCAGCATCCTGCTCGAGACCGTCGTCCCGCCGATCCCGAGCGAGGCCGTGCTCGGGCTCTCCGGCGTCCTCATCAACCAGGGGCGGATGTCGATCGTCCCGGTGATCGTCTTCGCCACCCTGGGCTCGGTCCTGGGGGCGCTCTTCCTCTACTACGTGGGCCGGGCACTCGGCCCGCGTCGCTCGCACGCGTTCCTCGACCGGCTGCCGCTCGTGGAAACCCACGACGTCGACCGCACCTTCGCCTGGTTCGAGCGGCACGGGCGCTGGGCGGTGTTCCTCGGCCGCATGGTGCCGATCGTGCGCAGCTTCATCTCGGTGCCGGCGGGCGTGGTGCGCATGCCGCTCGGCCGTTTCGTGCTCCTGACCGCCGCCGGCAGCCTGATCTGGAACACCGTGCTGATCACTCTCGGTGTCGCCGCCGGCGACTTCATCGAGGCGAACCTGCACTACCTGGACTACCTGGTGGCCGCGGCCGTGGTGCTCGCCGTCGCCTGGTTCGTCTACCGCAAGGCCTCCGGCAAGCTGCGCCGCCCGCGGACGGCGGGCCACGACCTGCCCGCCGACGACCGGGACCAGCCATGACCCGCCTGCGTCCCGACGTCGTGGCGTTCGACGTCAACGAGACGCTGCTGGACCTCGCCCCTGTGCGCGCCGCGCTGGTGGAGGCCGGCCAGCCGGAGTCGTTGCTGCCGACGGTGTTCGCGCGCACGCTGCTCACCGGCTTCGCGGCAGTGACGGTGGGCTCCTGGTGCCGGTTCCGCGACGCGTTCGACGCCGCGCTGGCGCAGGCGAGCGACCTGAGCGCCGCCCAGCGGGAGACGGTGCTCGAGGGCTTCGGCGAGCTGGCACCGCACCCGGACGTCGAGCCGGCGCTGCGGCGGCTCGTGGAAGCCGGCTTCCGCGTCGTCACCCTGAGCCAGGGATCCCCCGGCGTCGCCGAGGCCGGGCTGGAACGAGGGGGCATCACCTCGTTGGTCGAGCGCTGCCTGTCGTCGGAGTCCATCCGGGCCTGGAAGCCCTCCCGGGAGGCCTACCTCTGGGGGGCCGGTTCCTGCGGGGTGGCACCCGACCGGATGGCGCTGGTGGCATCGCACGGCTGGGACGTGCTGGGCGCGCAGCGGGCCGGACTGACCGGGGTCTGGTTCCCGCGCAGCGAGCGGACGTATCCGGCCGTCTACGAGGCGCCGCACCTGTCCGCGCCCGACCTCGCCGGTGTCGTCGACGCGCTGCTGACCCTGCCCTCGTCGTGATCGTCGACGTCGACACCGCCCCAGGCCTGGCGCGGGCGCACGTCACCGACGGCGGCCGGCGCGGCACCCTCGTGCTCGGTCACGGTGCCGGCGGGGGCATCGAGTCCGCCGATCTGGTCGAGGTCACCGCCGAGGCGGCCGCCGCGGGCTGGCGGGTCGTGCAGGTCGAGCAGCCGTGGCGGGTGGCCGGCAAACGCATCGCCGCGGCGCCGCCGAAGCTCGACGAGGCATGGACCGCCGTCCTCCAGCAGCTGCGTTCCGGCGGCGTGCTGACCGGCCCGCTCGTGCTGGGCGGGCGCAGCGCCGGCGCCCGGGTCGCCTGCCGGACCGCGGCCGCGCACGGTGCCGCCGGGGTGCTCGCCCTCGCCTTCCCCCTGCACCCGCCCGGCAAGCCGGAGAAGAGCCGGGCCGGCGAACTGACCTCCGTGACGGCTCCCCTCTGCGTGGTGCAGGGGGAGACGGACGCGATGGGGCGTCCGGAGGCGGTCGCCGCGGTGCTCTCCGGGCGCGCCAACGCCTCGGTCTACGCCGTCGCCGGTGACCACTCGCTCAAGAAGGACGTGCACATCGTCGCCGCCGCCGCGATGTCCTGGCTCGACGAATTCTTCTGACGTCCAGTCATACGAACTCGGGGCGATCAGCGCCTGATGACCACGACTTCGCATGACTGGACGAAGGGTGAACGGTCAGCCGAGGCCGAGGGCGGCGCGGATGGTGGCCACCACGTGCGCCGGCCGACCCAGCACGTCCGCCGAGGTGAAGCGCAGCACCGTCCAGCCCTCGAGCACCAGCAGGTTCTGCCGCCGAAGGTCGTCGACGAAGACCCGTCGCTCCCGGTGCACGTTGCCGTCGAATTCGACGAGTACCCGCCGGTCGGGCCACGCGAGGTCCACCTCGCCCAGGAACTGGCCGCCTCCATCACGGACGACGTGCTGCAGTACGGGGGCCGGCAGCCCCGCCTCGTGGATGAGCCAGCGCAGGACCGACTCCATCGGGGATCCCGACTTCGGGTTCGCCACCGCGAGCACCGCACGCGCCGTCCGCTTCCCACGGACCCTCGGCGCAGCGGCGAGCACCTGGTCGAAGCCCGAGCGCGGATAGCGCCGCGCCAGCAATTGATCTGCGACGGCGAGCAGGGCTGCCGGCGGGAGGTGCGCGCAGAGGTCGAGCCAGGTCCGGCCCGGGGAGGTCAGAGACACACCCGCCCGCCGCTGGATCTGCGCCGCAGGGACCGAGGACACGTGGATCCGTCGGTCGGCCCGGTTCCGGAGCCGCGTCGGAGGAGGAACGGCGGGGGCGAGCGGGATCTCCAGCCCGAACAGCGATGCGGCGGTCCGGTGGCTGACGACCGCATCGCTCGGAGCGCCCAGAAGAACGGCCCGGACACGCTGCAGGAGGTCAGGAGCCGCCAGCAGGGGCAGGTAGGTGTCTCGCGAGAGACGACGCACTCCACGGTGGCGAAGGTGCCAGTCGGTGATGCCCGAGGCCGTGGCCCTCCGGCGGTCGGTGGGCGCGGTGACCCGGGGAGGAACAGGCGGCGTCGGCACCGGTGGAGGATGCCTCCCGAGCCCCCCGCTCCGCCGGCGCCGTCCACAGGCTCATCGAGTCATACGAAGTCGGGGCGATCAGCGCCTCGGGTTCAAGGGGTCGATGCAACACCCCGGTGATTTGGGGTGGTGTCGATGGCGCGTCTGCGGCTGCCGAAGGAGATCGAGCGCAGGTTCTGGAGGCTGATCGCTGAGGGGCTGCCGACCG